>NZ_JBSFVA010000080.1:0-14042 GCF_053592075.1 Nonomuraea sp. NPDC002799 | reverse complement strand
ATGACCGCCGCGGCGTGCACGCCGGTGCCGCGGATCAGGCCCTCGATGCCGCGCCCGGTGTCGATGACCTTGCGCACGTCGGCGTCGTTCTCGTAGAGAGAGCGGATCTCGGCGCCCTCGATGTAGCGCGGATGGTCCTCGTTGAACATGTCCGCCAGCGGGACGCCCTTGCCCATGACGTCCGGCGGCATCGCCTTGGTGATCTTGTCGCCCATGGCGAACGGATAGCCGAGGATGCGGTTGGCGTCCTTGACGGCGGCCTTGGCTTTGATCGTGCCGAACGTGTTGACCTGCGCGGTCGCTTCCGTGCCGTATTTCTGGGTGACGTAGTTGACCATGCGCTCGCGCTGACGGTCGTCGAAGTCGAGGTCGATGTCGGGCGGGCTGATGCGCTCGGGGTTGAGGAACCGCTCGAACAGCAGGCCGTGCTCCAGCGGGTCGAGCTCGGTGATGCGGGTGGCGTAGGCGACGATCGAGCCGGTGGCGCTGCCTCGGCCCGGCCCCACGGCGATGCCGTTGTCACGGGCGTGCTGGCAGATGTCGGCGACGACGAGGAAGTAGGAGGAGAAGCCGAGCGGGCCGATGACCTTCATCTCGGTTTCGTAGCGCTCGGTGACCTCGGGCGGCACCGGGGTGCCGTAACGCAGCTCCAGGCCGCGCTCGACCTCCTTGCGCAGCCAGGACTCCTGCGTCTCGCCCTCGGGCACGTCGGGATACTGGGGCATGCGGTCGACGTAGGTGAAGACGTCGCTGTAGTCGCCCACCATCTCGGCCACCAGCAACGTGTTGTCGCACGCCTGCGGCAGCTCCTTGAACAGGGCGTACATCTCGTCGGCGCTCTTGAGGTAGTAGCCCGACCCGTTGAAGCGGAACCGGTTGGGGTCGTCCTTGTTCTTGCCCACGCCGACGCACAGGAGGCTGTCGTGCGCGTCGGCCTGGTCCTCGGTCACGTAGTGGCTGTCGTTGGTGCCCAGGAGCGGGATGCCGACCTGCTCGGCCAGGCGCAGCAGGTCGGCGCGGACGTCCCGCTCGATGTCGATGCCGTGGTCCATCAGCTCCAGGAAGTAGTTCTCCTTGCCGAAGATCTCCTGGTATTCGCCGGCCACCCTGACGGCCTCGTCGTACTGGCCGAGCCGGATCCGGGTCTGGACCGCGCCGGAGGGGCAGCCGGTGGTGGCGATGATCCCGTTCGCGTATTGGGAGATGAGGTCCTGGTCCATGCGGGGCTTGGAGTAGTAGCCCTCGAACGAGGCCAGCGAGGACAACTTGAACAGGTTGCGCAGCCCGGCCGCGTCCTTGGCCCACATGGTCATGTGGGTGAACCGGCCGCCGCCGGAGACGTCCTTGCCGCCCTCGCCGTCGGCCACCCCGGTCTCGGCGCGCTGCCCCCAGAAGACGGGCTTCTTCACGAACCGGTTCTCCGGCGCCACGTAGGCCTCGATGCCGATGATCGGCTTGACCGCGCTGCTCTTGGCGACCTTCTGGAACTCGTAAGCGCCGAACATGTTGCCGTGGTCGGACATCGCGATGGCGGGCATCTCGAGCCGCTCGGCCTCCTTGAACAGCGGCTTCATCTTGGCCGCGCCGTCCAACATGCTGTACTCGGTGTGTACGTGCAGATGCACGAACGACTTGCTCACCCGTTCCCCTTACCTCGCGCCCCGGACCGACTGCACGCACGAGCCTATTCCGTCTTGTGAGGCCGTTGGGGCATCGCGCCCCATGGGCCGATGTCTTGTCGCGAGCCCGTACGGACGGTGACGGCGCTCAGCAGAATATTTCTCATCTTGCTTCGCGCCCGCGGCCGTCCAGGCATCATCTAGACCGGCCACATCTAGACCGGCCACGCGCATCCGAGCCGGCCGCCTGATCGACCGAGGATTGGAGCAAGGTGCGAAGGACATCTCCGCTGCTCGCCGCCGCCTTCGTCGTGGCGACGGCGGTGTTATCCGTTCCGACGGCCGGCGCGGCCACCGGAGCCGTCCTGTCGCCGGCCGCCGCCCGAGCCGGCGCGCCGGGCGGCATCGCCTGGGCGCCCTGCGCGGAGGAGCCGTCGGCCGAGTGCGGCACGCTCGCCGTCCCGATCGACTGGAGCCGCCCGCGCGGCGCCACCGTCGGCCTGGCCGTCGCCCGGCGCAAGGCCACCGACCCCGCCGCGCGCGCCGGATCGCTGGTGATCAACCCGGGCGGTCCCGGCGGGTCCGGGGTGGAGGCCGCCTTCGGCGCGCCGGACTTCTTCACCGAGGAGCTCCAGCGGCGGTTCGACATCGTCGGCTTCGATCCCCGGGGGGTCGGCCGCAGCCATCCGGTGGTCTGCTCGGCGTCGGTGTACAACCGGATGCCGTACGCGGTCATGACGAGTCAGGCCGACTTCGACAGGTGGACGGCCTACGCCAAGCGGTTGCGCAAGGACTGCCGGGCCCGCACCGGCCCCCTGTACGACCACGTCGACTCGGTCGACGTCGCACGCGACCTGGACGCCCTCCGCGCCGCCCTCGGCGAGGACAAGCTCACCTTCTACGGCATCTCGTACGGGACCCTGATCGGCCAGATGTACGCCGAGCTGTTCCCGAACCGGATCCGGGCCATGGTCCTGGACGGCAACATGGACCACAGCCTCGGCGTCAAGGCGTTCCTCGACACCGAGGCCGCGGCCGTCGAGGACGCCTTCGACGAGTTCGTCGCCTGGTGCGAGCACGAGAGCGGCTGCGCCCTGCACGGCCGGGACGTCCGGGCGCTGTGGGAGAAACTGCTGGCCAGGGCGCGGGCCGGGGAGCTGTACTACCCGGGCGTCCCGGACCGGCCGATGACCGAGCTGCAGGTGCTCTGGCAGGGCGTGCTGGGCAACGAAGGTCCCGCCTGGCAACTGCTGAGCGAGACGCTGCGTGCCCTGGACGGCGGGACGCCGCCGGAGTGGCTGCCCCCGCTGCCCGGCCGTCAGCCCGTGACGGGGGAGACGGCGCGGCTTCCGACCGCGATCCTGTGCGCGGACTACCGGTTCCGGGTGCGCGATCACCAGGAGTACGCGGCGCTGCTGCGCAGCTCCGGCCGCCGGGCGCCGGACATGCGCCTCAACCCGATGCCGATCGAGGACCTGCCCGTCTGCCTCGGTCATCCCGTCACCAACCCGCAACACCGCCTGCGCTACACCGGCAGCGCTCCGCTGCTGCTGGGCAACTCGCTGCACGACCCGTCCACTCCGTACGCGTGGTCCGCCAACGTGGCCAGGCAGCTCGGCCGCAAGGCGGTGCTCATCACCTATGAGGGCTGGGGCCACCGCATCTACGGCAAGGACGAGTGCAGCACGGTGCCCATCGACGACTACCTGATCTCGCTGGTCGTGCCCCCGCACGGCTTCCGCTGCCGGGTGGGCGGCAATGCCCCGAAGACGGTCAAGCGGCAGTCCCAGCTCTGGCCCACGGACGCGCTCCCCTGGAGCGGCTGACGAACACCCGCTCCGTCCGGCCCAGAAGGCCGGACGGAGCCCGCCGACTGCGTCGCGAAATATAATGATTTGAACGAGTGAGTACTCGCTCATTAGTATGTCCCGCATGACCAGAAGGCGAAGGGTGCCGGCCATGGCGCCTGAAGACCGTCGTGCCGCACTCATCGCCGCCACCATCCCCCTGCTGCGCGCCTACGGCACCGCCGTCAGCACCCGCCAGATCGCCGAGGCCGCCGGCGTGGCCGAAGGCACGATCTTCGGCGTCTTCCCCGACAAGGTCTCCCTGCTGCGAGCGGCGCTGATGAGCGCGTTCGACCCGCAGCCGGCCCTGGACGCGCTGGCGGCCATCGACACCACGACCGAGCTGCGCGCGCGGCTGCGCGAGGCCGTCACGATCTTGCACGGCGGCATGAACGACAACGCCAACCTCATCGCCGCGCCCAGAGAGCTGCTGGCCGACAAGGCCGAGTTCCACGAGCGGATGATCGACGACCGGCGGCGGACGCTGGCCGGGCTCGCCGCCCTGGTGGAGCCCGACCGTCACCTGCTGCGCCGCTCTCCCGAGGCCACGGCCCAGCTGCTGCTCATGCTGATCGCGGTCACCGTGCACCGCGCCTTCGGCCACGGCGGCGACTCCGGCGACTCCGGCGACATGGATGACGCGGAGATCGTCTCCGTGCTGCTCGACGGGCTGCTCGTGCGGCCTTCCCCCACCACCCCTCCGACAGGAAGCACCTCCTAGATGCTGCTCCGCCTGCTGCGGGTCCAGCTCAGGCCGTACCGGAAAGAGATCACGCTCGTCGTCCTCTTCCAGTTCGTGCAGACGCTGGCCACGCTCTATCTCCCCACACTCAACGCCGACATCATCGACAAGGGCGTCGTCACCGGCGACACCGGCTACATCATGCGCATCGGGCTGGTGATGCTCGGTGTGACGCTCATCCAGATCGCCTGCTCGATCGTGGCCGTCTACTACGGCTCCCTGATCTCGATGGCCCTGGGCAAGGACCTGCGGGCCGCCATCTTCCACCGGGTGCAGGACTTCTCCGTCCAGGAGGTCAACCGGTTCGGGTCGCCGTCCCTGATCACCCGGACCACCAACGACGTGCAGCAGGTCCAGTTGCTGGTGCTGATGACGTTCACGATGATGGTCGCCGCGCCGATCATGTGCGTCGGCGGCATCGTGCTGGCGCTCCAGCACGACGCGGCGCTGTCGTCGTTGCTGCTCGTCGTGCTGCCCGTGATGGTGGTCATCGTGGGTGTGATCGTGTTGCGGATGCGCCCGCTCTTCCGCACGATGCAGGAGCGCATCGACCGGATCAACCAGGTGCTGCGCGAGCAGATCACCGGCATCCGGGTCATCAGGGCCTTCGTCCGCGACCAGCACGAGCGCGAGCGCTTCGGCGTGGCCAACGCCCAGCTCACCGACGTGTCGCTGCGGGTCGGGCGGCTGATGGCGCTGATGTTCCCCGCGGTCCTGCTGGTGGTGAACGTGTCCAGCGTCGCCGTGGTCTGGTTCGGCGGCCACCGCATCGCCGACGGGGACATGCAGGTGGGCGCGCTGACCGCGGTCATCTCCTACCTGATGCAGATCCTCATGTCGGTGATGATGGCGACCTTCATGTTCATGATGATCCCGCGCGCGGAGGTCTGCGCCGAGCGCATCGAGGAGGTGCTCGGCACCGAGCCGACCGTGCACCCGCCGGCCACCCCCCTCACCCCGGACAGCAGGCTCGGCGAGCTGGAGTTGCGGTCCGTGGGCTTCCGCTATCCGGGGGCCGAGGAGCCGGTGCTGAGCGAGGTCAGCTTCGCGGTGCGGCCCGGCCGCACCACCGCGATCATCGGCAGCACGGGCAGCGGCAAGACGACGCTGCTCAACCTCATCCCCCGCCTGTTCGACGCGACCGACGGCGAGGTGCTGGTCGACGGCCTCAACGTGCGCGACCTCGACCAGGCCGTGCTGTCCCGGGCGGTCGGCCTGGTGCCGCAGTCGCCCTATCTCTTCTCCGGCACCGTCGCCTCCAACCTGAGGTACGGCAGGCCGGCCGCCACCGACGAGGAGTTGTGGCGGGCCCTTGAGGTGGCCCAGGCCCGCGAGTTCGTCGAGGCGCTGCCCGGCGGTCTGGAGGAGCCGATCTCCCAGGGCGGCACGAACGTCTCCGGCGGCCAGCGCCAGCGCCTGGCCATCGCCAGGACCCTGGTGCACCGGCCGGAGATCTACCTGTTCGACGACTCCTTCTCCGCCCTCGACTACGCCACCGACGCCCGGCTGCGCGCCGCACTGGCCGAGGAGATCACGGACGCCACGATCGTCATCGTGGCCCAGCGGGTGAACACGATCCGCGACGCCGACCGCATTCTCGTGCTCGACGAAGGCCGTGTGGTGGGCAGCGGCGACCACGCCGAGCTCATGACCTCCTGCCCGACGTACCGGGAGATCGTTCTGTCCCAGCTCACGGAACAGGAGGCCGCGGCATGACCGCACAGACGTCCCCGCGCCGCCCCCGGCCCGAACCCGGGCCGGCCCGGATGATGTCCGGGCCCGCCGAGAAGGCCCTGGACTTCGGCGGCTCGCTCCGCCGCGTGCTGCGCCTGCTGCATCCCGAGCGCACGCTGCTGGCCGTCGTCCTGGCCCTCGGCACGGTCAGCGTCGCGCTGACCGTGACAGGTCCCAAGATCCTCGGCCAGGCCACGGACCTGATCTTCTCCGGCATCATCGGCGGCGGGCTGCCCGCGGGCAGCACCAAGGAACAGGCCGTGGCGGGCCTGCGCGCCCAGGGCCAGGACACCTTCGCCGACATGGTGTCCGCGATGAGCGTCGTGCCCGGCCAGGGCATCGACTTCACCGCGCTGGCCCAGGTGCTGGGCTGGGTGCTGGCGATCTACCTGCTGGCGGCGGCGCTCGGGATCGCGCAGTTCCGGCTGACCACGGTCGTCGTGCAGCGGGCGGCGTCCCGGCTGCGCGAGCAGATCGAGGCCAAGCTGGCGCGGCTGCCGCTGAGCTACTTCGACGGCCAGCCACGCGGCGAGATCCTCAGCCGCGCCACCAACGACACCGACAACATCGCCCAGACGCTGCAGCAGACGATGAGCCAGCTCATCTCGTCGGTGCTGACGGTGGTGGGCGTGCTGGTGATGATGTTCTGGATCTCACCGGTGCTGGCGCTCATCGCGCTGGTCACGGTGCCGGTCTCGATCATCGTCACGGCGGTCATCGGCAAGCGGTCGCAGCCGCAGTTCGTCAAGCAGTGGTCCTCGACGGGCAAGCTCAACGGCCACATCGAGGAGATGTACGGCGGCCACACGCTCATCAAGGTGTTCGGCCGGCAGAAGGAGGCCGCCGAGACCTTCAGCGAGCACAACGAGGCCCTGTTCGCCTCCAGCTTCCGCGCCCAGTTCATCTCGGGGATCATCCAGCCGGCGATGATGTTCATCGGCAACCTCAACTACGTGCTGGTCGCCGTGGTGGGCGGGCTCAAGGTGGCGTCGGGCTCGATCTCGCTGGGCGACGTGCAGGCCTTCATCCAGTACTCCCGGCAGTTCAGCCAGCCGCTGACCCAGGTGGCCGGCATGGCGAACCTGGTGCAGTCGGGCATCGCCTCGGCCGAACGGGTCTTCGAGCTGCTGGAGGCCCCCGAGCAGTCCGGGGAGCCCGCCGAGCCCGCACGGCCCGAGCAGGTCAGGGGCCGCGTGGCGTTCGAGGACGTGTCCTTCCGCTACGCGGAGGACCGGCCGCTGATCGAGAACCTGTCGCTGACCGTGGAGCCCGGTCAGACCGTGGCCATCGTCGGCCCCACGGGAGCGGGCAAGACCACGCTGGTCAACCTCATCATGCGCTTCTACGAGGTGACCGGCGGCCGCATCACGCTCGACGGCGTCGACGTCGCGGAGATGTCCAGGGAGGAGCTGCGCGCCAACATCGGCATGGTGCTGCAGGACACCTGGTTGTTCGGCGGCACGATCGCGGAGAACATCGGCTACGGGGCGGAGGGCGCCACGCGTGAACGGATCGAGGCCGCCGCGGAGGCCGCGCACGTCGACCGCATCGCGCACACGCTGTCCGACGGCTACGACACGGTGATCGACGAGGAGGGCGCGACGGTCAGCGCGGGCGAGAAGCAGCTCATCACGATCGCGCGGGCGTTCCTGTCCGAGCCGGCGATCCTGATCCTGGACGAGGCGACCAGCTCGGTCGACACCCGGACCGAGGTGCTCATCCAGCGGGCGATGAGCTCGCTGCGCGAGGGGCGCACCAGCTTCGTGATCGCCCACCGGCTCTCCACGATCCGCGACGCCAGCCTGATTCTGGTCATGGAGAACGGGCGGATCGTCGAGCAGGGCACGCACGAGTCGCTGTTGGCCGCGGGCGGCGCCTACGCCGGCCTGTACTCGGCCCAGTTCGCCGAGGCCGCGGTGGTGGTGGAGTAGCACTCCGCCACTGGACGCGCCGCGTCCTGGCGATCCGGGTCAGGAGACCCGCCGATCGCCCAGGACGCGGCGCCACAGGCCGTGCCCGAACTGCTGCGCGTTCCGCTCGGGCCTGCTGCACACGCTCTCGGCCCAGATCAGGTGCCGCACGCGTGGCCCGGTGCCCGTCACCAACAGCCGGTGGGCCCGCTCCTCCAGCTCCCGGTCGCTGACCGTGCCGCGCTCCAGGTGCTGGCGCAGGTGCTCGTGCCAGGTGGCGATGGTGAACGTCTCCACGAACAGGGTCGGGTCGTCGACGTCCTGGTACAGGCCCCACAGGTTCGCGCCCGTCCGCTTGCGTGAGCGGCGTACCTGGTGCATGACGTGCACGAACTCCTCCGCGTTCGGCGGCGGGACGTGCCAGTCCACGCTCACGAGCACCGGGCCGGCGTCGGAGTGGAAGCGGACCGGAGCCGGCTCCGGCCAGTGCTGGACGGTGGTCATGTCCAGCCGGCGCTCGGGCAGGGGCAGCGTCACCACGCTGATCGCGGTGGCGAGGAGCAGCCCGGCGCCCGCGATCAGGAAGGCCGTGCTCAGGTTGGCGTTCGCGATGGCGCCCCAGGCGACGGCGCCGAGCGCCTGCCCGCCCATGAACACGAGCTGGAAGTAGGCGAGAGCCCTGGCCCGGGTCCAGGCCGGCAGCAGGATCTGGGCGGCGGCGCTGAGCGTCGACTGCACCGCGATCCAGGTCAGCCCGATCACGACCAGCGCGACGGAGACCAGGACGGTCGAGTGCGCCACGCCGGCGACCGTCATCGCGACCGCGTAGACGGCCATGGCCATGTTCACCACGGCGGTCGGCCCCGCCTTGTCGTTCACCCGGGGCATGACGAAGGCGCCGGCCACGGCGCCGACGCCCACACTGCCCAGCAGGAGCCCATAGCCGTTCGCGCTCAGCCGCAGGTTCTCCCGCGCGATGACCGGCAGCAGCGCCCACAGGGCCGCGGCGAAAAGGGTGAAGAGGGCCGAGCGGGTGAGCACGGCGGTGAACATCGGCGCGTGGCGGATGTAGCGCCACCCCGCCGAGGCGGCGCCGAGCACGTGCTCGGTGCCGAGCGGGCGGTGGTCGGGCGGCCGGTTCCACTGGTAGAGCACCAGCAGCACGCCGAGGAACGACAGGGTGTTGAACGCGAACGTGGCGGCCGGGCCGATGACGGCGATCAGCGCCCCGCCCAGCGCCGGCCCCACCGCGCGGGCCACGTTCGCGTTGGCCCCGTTGAGCATGGCCGCCCGCGGAATCTCCTCCCGGCTGACCAGCTCGGGCTGGATCGCCTGGAAGGACGGGACCGACAGCGCCTGCCCGATGCTCATGAGCCCGATCAGCAGGAGCAGCGACCACGGGGTGACCATCCGCACCGCCGTGAGCACCGCCAGCCCGGCGGCGCCGGCGCACATCAGCGCCTGCCCGGTCAGCAGCAGCCGGCGCCGGTCGAGGATGTCGCCCAGCGCGCCGGACGGCACCACCAGCAGGAACACGGGCAGGGTGCCGGCGGTCTGCACGAGCGCCACGGCCAGCGTGCCGCCGCCGAGATCGCCCATCAGCCACTGCGCGCCCACGGTCTGCGCCCAGGTGCCGACATTGGCCACGAACTGCGCCATCCAGAGTGCGCGAAACGCCGGGCGGCGCAGCGGCGCCCAGGCGGACAACGTGCCCGCGTGCGGCATCAGGACGACGCGGCCAGGCCGAGCTGCACACCGGTGCCGCCGGTGGCCAGCGCCTCGCGGGCCGCCGGCCGGAGCCGGCCGTCGCCGTCCAGCAGGTCCCGCCACCCGTGCGCGGGCCGCCAGCCGAACAGGCGGGCCGCCTTGGCGCACGAGATCCCGGAGGTGTGCCCGCCTTCCTGCGGCCGCAGCTCCACCTCGTCGCCGAAGTACCGGCGCACCAGGTCGTGCAGCGGGTGGCCGGCCGCGTTGTCCTGGGCGGCGCAGTAGACGACCTCGTGACCGGGCACGTCCGAGGTCGCGGTCGCCTCGATGAGGGCGGCCAGGTCGTAGACGGAGACGTACGACCAGAAGGACGCGCTCGTCTCGGCGCCCCGCGCGCGCACGACCGGGCCGAGGTTGCGTTCGATGTTGCCCTCCCACTGCACCCACGTCGGCCGGATGGACACGCCCGCGAGGTCGCTGCGCTGCACCGAGGCGTCCATCAGCTCCTCGCCGAACCACTTCGCCAGCGCGTACGGGTCCTGCGGCCGGACCCGGTGCTCCTCGTCGATGGGCGCGTAGTCGGCGTGGAAGTAGCGGCGGGGGAAGGAGAAGCCCGGCACCGTCTCGCTGGAGATGTTCACGAACCGGCCGACCCCGGCCCGCTCCGCCGCCTCGATCAGGTGGTAGGTCGCCATCACGTTGTTCTGGAAGATCACGTGCGAGGGATGGTGCTTGGGACTGGGGATGGCGGCGGCGTGCACCACGACGTCGTGGCCGGGCACCACCGCGGCCACCTGCCCGGCGTCGGCGAGATCAGCCTGGATGTAGGCCGCGTCGCGGCCGCGTTCCTCCACCGCCGGCGCGTTGTCGGCCGCGGTCACCTCGTGCCCGGCCCGCACCAACCGGTGCACCGCGGCGGCGCCGACCTTGCCGCGGGCGCCGGTAACGAGTATGCGCATGAGTCTCGCCTACCCGCGTGCCGTTCATGCGTCACCTTCGTCACCGGCAAGAATGCGCCGCGGATCCGCGGGTTCGCCGGTCAGGGCCGGCCGTTCAGGGTGTCCAGGAAACGTTGCTCGAACGCGGCCTGGCCGGCCGCGATGCCGTACCGGAGCGGGCCGCCGGTGGGGGAGAGGAACGTGCGCCCGGCCGAGGGGCCCGTCAGCACCACGTCCAGGCGTCCGGTGGCGAACTCGACGTGCCCGGGACGCACGGCGCTCATCGCGGCCAGCGGGTCCCACCAGTAGAGCAGACCGGCCGCGATCAGGGGCTGGACCTCGGGATGCGTGACGATCCCCAGGACGGTGGCGGCGGCGGGCGTGCCGTGGTCGGCGGCCAGCCGGTCCAGGAACACGCTGGTGATGGGCGCCTGGTTGGCGGCGTCCAGCGGCACCACGCGCACGGTCCCGCCGCTCCTGGTGAGCACCGCCCGCGCGGCCGCCGGGTCGAGCCAGTAGTTGAACTCCTGCGTCCCGTCGAACTCGGGCGGGGTGCCGCAACACAGGTTTCCGGCCACCCGCACCGCTCCGCCCATCGTGGTCAGCCTGGCGGCGGAGGCGGGCAGCGCGGCGGCCGGGTTGCCGAGCGGGCCGGTGGCGATGATCTGGGCCGCAGGGTCGGCGCGCAGCACCTTCCTGATCAGCTCGGGCGCGCGCTCCTTCGACGGCGTCTCGGCGGCGGCGCATCCGGGGGTGGCCGCCTCCAGCACCCTGTCGAAGAGCTGTCTCAGCTCGGCGGGGAAGGAGTTGGCCGCCGTGCCGGACCCGTCGGCGATCTGCACGTCGCGCAGCCCGAAGCGCTCGGCCAGGCACCTCGCGTGCCGGATCGCCCGGCCCGGCAAGCCGGCGCCGGTGTTCGTCACCGTGATGGCGCGCAGGTCGATGCGGCCCGCCCGGTGCTCCTGCGAGAGGTAGGCCAGCGTCGCCGCGTCGTCGAAGTCCATGTCGGTGTCGAAGATGACGGCGGGCGGGCGCGCGTGGGCCGCTGCGGGGAGCGCGAGCGACGCCATGGCCAGGACGAAAGCGAGCAGGATCCTTTTCATACGGTTTCCCCGGGTTCGAGGCGATAGTCGAGGATCCAGTCAAGCCCGGAGCGGCTTCATTCCGGCGTCGTCGAGCGGTCAGGTGAAGCGGCGGTAGCTCACGGCGCGTCCGTCGTTCGCCACCACCCCCACCGTGACCTGCGCGCCCGGATGGGGCGCGTGGATCATCTTGCCGTCGCCGATGTAGACGCCCACGTGGCCGGCGGGCTGGCCGAAGAAGACGATGTCACCCGGCTGCGGCGTCGAGACCGGCTGCCCGCTCGCCTGATAGCCGGCGGCGGTCGTGTCACCGATCTTGATGCCCGCCTGGTTGAGGGTGTAGAAGACGAGCCCGCTGCAGTCGAACGCCGACGGCCCGTCGGCCCCCCACACGTACGGCTTGCCGAGGTGCAGTCGCGCGGCCTCGACGATGCGGGCCCCGGTGGCGGTGCCCGGTGAGAACGGCAGAGGTTGCGGAGCCGGGCCGCCGGGGCCGGCTCCGGCGGAGCCGCCCTGGTGGCCGGCGGACGTGCCGGGCGTCACCGAGCCGCCCTGCTTTCCGTCTCCGCTCTGGAACGACGTCTGCTGGATGTCCGGAGTCGGCTCCCAGCGGACGGTGTGACCGGGCCCCGGCACGAACGTCTGGTCGCCGGGTGACTTGATGGCGGCGAAGGTCGCGTCCCGCTCGCCCAGGTGGTGATTGATGTTCTTCATCGCCTCGGTCACGGCCGCGCTCGCGTCGCCGGCGTGCGGCCTGGCGTCCGAGGTCGCCGCGCTGACCAGCGGCGAGACGGCCTTGGTGTAGGCGTCGTCGTCGGCGTCGGGATGCGCCCTGGTGTAGGCGTCGACGTCGTCGAGCAGGTTGCCGCAGATCGTGCCCACCTTGGCCCTGGCCGTCTCCAGCGTGGTCGCGGCGGTGTCGAGCGCGTTCGCGCTGCTGTTGAGCGCGTCATGCAGGTCGTGTCCGGCCTTGCGATAGCCGGCCATGTAGGTGACGAACGCGTCGGCCGAGGCTCCCTGCCAGGCTTCGTCCACGTCCGTGACCGCCGTCTTGATCCGGCCGGCGTGGTCGCCCGTCTTGCTCGCCGCGCTCCGCCACCGCTTGGCGATGCCGCGGATGGTGTCAGGGCTGCCACTGAGGTTCTGCAGGATCCCGGCGAGCTCAGCGCCGCCCGGCAATGTGGTGATCTTCTCGGCCACCCCCATCACGTCGCCACCTCGCTGGCCTTGTTGGCCGCGCGCACGTTGTCCCGCACCTTGTCCAGGGCGCGCTCGACGCCTTCGAACTTGCCCTGGGCGTCTCCCAATTCGCTGTCGACCACGTTCTCGACCTTGTCGATGAGGGCGGCCAGGCCGGAGGAGTCGGCCAGCTTCCCGAAGATCGAGGAGTCGGTGCTCTTGGCCGGATAACCGCTGACCAGGTCGGCGATCTCCCGGGCCACCCCGCGAGCCGCCGATCCGCAGTCGTCGAGCGCTTGGAAGTGAAGAGCCAGGCCGGCCATCGACAGCTACACCCCCGAAAGATCCGTAATGTTCCTCCCCATCTTGCCCGAACGTCCCACCCAGCGCATCCGCCACAGAGGATCGGCCGGGCCTCTGTGGCGGGTCGTCCGCGAGTCGCGGGGTCAGCTCACGGGGGTGTTCATGTCGGTCTGGATCTGGGGTTGGGTGAGCGCCCCGTTGTAGATGCGGACCTCGTCGATCTGCCCGCTGAAGACCTGGCTCAGGAGGCTGTTGCCGCCGATCCGCAGCGCGCCGCCGTCCGTGCGGATGTTTCCGGTGACGGCCTGCTGCGACACCTGGACGCCGTTGACGAACAGGCGTATGGCGGCGCCGTCGTACGTGGCCGCCAGATGGGACCAGGTGTTGACCGGCAGCGCGGCGGTGCTCGCCAGGTTGGCCGCGGCCGTCGTATGCACACGGGCATGCGCGCGCTGGTCCGGCGCGCCCGCGGAGAGGGCGTAGGCCAGGCCGCCCGAGTGCCGTTTCATCACCACGGTCCGCCAGTTGCTGACGGAGGCCGGCCGCACCCACGCCTCCAGCGTCATGCCGCCGGTCAGCCGCAGGCCGGCCGAGTCGGGTACGTTGACCCAGCTGTAGAGGCCGTTGAAGGACAGGGCCCGGCCGTACCTGCCGCTCGCCGTCCAGCTCGTGCCCGTTCCGGTGCCGTGGTTGCCGCCGCCGGAGGAGTCGGCGACCGCGCTGCCCGTGCCCTCGTTCATGCCGTACGCGGCCACCAGGCCGGTCGTGGGCGGCACCGGCGTGAAGACGGCGGTGTACGTGGTCGCCGTCGCGGGCGCCACGACCTGGTGAGAGGCTGCCCCTCCGTCCGACCACGACGTGAAGGTGTGGCTCTGGCCGCCGGACGTCTGCGGCGAGGGGGCCGAGATCGAGTTGCCGGAGCCGGCGATGACGGTGCGGGTGAACGGGGTGGTGGTCTGCTCGCTGTTGAAGCCGATCTGC
>NZ_JBSFVA010000079.1:0-14334 GCF_053592075.1 Nonomuraea sp. NPDC002799 | reverse complement strand
TCGACAATGCCAGCAAGCGCATAACGGACGAGGCGACACCAACCTGGCGAGGAACGTACTAACACAAACATGGGCAAACCAAATGCCCTCTGAGACCCGGTCTCGCTGTTGCATGACCAGATCTGCATGACCGCGCGGCCTGTGGTGGCGCCGGGAACGTCCATGCATCGAGGGTTGTCGAAGAGACCGTAAATCGTATTGCCATTGACGAAGACGGTCGGGACGTTCAGGGATGCAGAGTTTCGGACGAGCCACTGCTGGGACTTGCGGTCATTGCACCCTTTCTGAAGCAGCTGCGCCCCGCTGTTCGTCCGTTCGCCCAGGACGTCAATGCACTTGTTGCTCCAGTTGCTGACGATGTTGTACACCTCGTAGGTCGCCGTGACGTTGCCGTACCGGTCGAGGAGGTTGAGCCGCTCCACGTATCTCAGGTGAAATACCTGGTTCGGTGCGCCGTTGCAGTCGAAGTGAAGGATCGGAGCGCCGTCGTCCATCCTGAACGCGGAGACGTCCAGGCACATGCTGGAATTGGTGCCGCTGTGGATGACGACGGGCCTCTCGTCGACGAAGGCGTTGGCGGGGATGGTCAAGAGAGTCAGGAGCATCGCGCATGCGATGAGGAACACAGAACCGATCCGTTTCACGGAACCCTCCTTGGGGATGGGGAGCGCTTTCCTTTTGCACGGGCGCTGCCGCCCGTACTCGAGCGCCGCGGCGTGAACGCTACGCACCCCTCGCCCCGCCCGGCAGATCAGCTTGACTGCCCTGATGCGGCGGGCAGGACGGCGCACCTTCATCTATCGGCGAGGTCACCGGCGGTGATCCACCTCATCCTTCGAGGGTCGTCACCGCCGTTGTCGTCGAGGGCCGGTCCCAGGCAGAGGTCGCCCGCGCGTACGGGGTGTCCAAGGGCTGGGTGTCCGAGCTGGTGGCCCGCTACCGGGCCGAGGGCGAGGCGGCGTTCGAGCCCCGGTCGCGACGGCCGCGGAGCTCGCCGAACGCGGTCGACGCCGGCACCGTCGAGCTGATCGTCCGCCTCCACAAGGAACTCGCTGATCAGGGCCTGGACGCCGCTCCCTGCCGCACCGCGTCACCCCCCCAACATGAAGAAACCCCGAACCCATAGGTTCGAGGGTTTCCGATGTCCTGAGACATCACATGAGTGCCCCCGGCAGGATTCGAATCTGCGGCGCGACCGGAGTCAGCGAATCACCAGCGGGCGAACGATTCCGGTCCTCCCCGCGCACGCTCGTGTCGCTCTGCCGCCGGCCGTCGTCACCGGTGTCGAAAGAAGCTGTTCTGCCCACGCATGATGGTGCTCAGGGCTGGGTGGACCGCGGCCGAACGGAGCCGCTCAGATCAGGCCCAGCGCCAGCATGGCGTCGGCGACCCGGCGGAAACCGTCGATGTTGGCGCCGGCCACGTAGTTGCCGGGCATGCCGTACTCCTCGGCGGTCGTCAGACAGCGGGCATGGATGTCCTGCATGATGTCCTGCAGCCGGCGCTCGGAGAAGTCGAACGACCACGAGTCGCGGCTGGCGTTCTGCTGCATCTCCAGCGCGCTGGTCGCCACGCCGCCCGCGTTGGCCGCCTTGCCCGGCCCGAATGCGACGCCCGCCTCCAGGAACGCCTGGATGGCCTCCGGCGTGTTCGGCATGTTCGCGCCCTCGCCGACCGCGATGCAGCCGTTGTCCACCAGGAACGCGGCGTCCCGGCCGGTGATCTCGTTCTGCGTGGCGGACGGCATCGCCACCTCGCACGGCACCTCCCAGACGCTACGGCCAGGCACGAAGGTGACGTGCTCGCCGCGGCGTGCCGCGTACGCCTCCAGACGGCCGCGCTCGACCTGCTTGATCTGCTTGAGCAGCTCCAGGTCGATGCCCTTGTCGTCGAGTACGTAGCCGGAGGAGTCGGAGCAGGCCACGACCACGCCGCCGAGTTGCTCGACCTTCTCGATGGCGTAGACGGCGACGTTCCCGGCGCCGGACACCACGACCCGCTTGCCGTCGAACGACGTGCCGCGCGCCTTGAGCATCTCCTCCATGAAGAAAGCGCACCCGTAACCGGTGGCCTCGGTGCGCACCTGCGCGCCGCCGTAGGCGAGCCCCTTGCCGGTGATCACGCCTGACTCGTAGCGGTTGGTGATGCGCTTGTACTGGCCGAACAGGTAGCCGATCTCCCGTCCGCCGACCCCGATGTCACCGGCCGGCACGTCGGTGTACTCGCCGATGTGCCGGTAGAGCTCGGTCATGAAGCTCTGGCAGAACGCCATCACCTCGCGGTCGGAACGGCCCTTGGGGTCGAAGTCCGACCCGCCCTTGCCGCCGCCGATCGGCAGGCCGGTCAGCCCGTTCTTGAAGATCTGCTCGAAGCCGAGGAATTTGACGATGCCCAGGTAGACCGACGGGTGGAAACGCAACCCGCCCTTGTACGGGCCCAGAGCGCTGTTGAACTCGACCCGGAAGCCGCGGTTGATCTGCACCTCGCCGCGGTCGTCCAGCCAGGGCACCCGGAAGATGATCTGCCGTTCGGGTTCGCAGATGCGCTCGATGATCTTTGAGTCGGCGTACTCGGGATGCTTGCCGAGAACCGGGCCGATGCTCTCGAGCACCTCCCGCACCGCCTGGTGGAACTCGACCTCCCCGGGGTTACGGCGTAGGACGTTGTCGTAGATCGACGACAGTTTCTCGTGCAACACGTGCTCCCTGTATCACTGGTGCAATCGTTATCACTCTACGATTCGGCCTGCTGTGAGAAGAACGCGCCCTGGAGTGCGGCGTGTCCGTCTCGCTGAACGGCCTGACATGCCTTTTCCGGTGGCTGAGCTATGGTCGGCCATGAGGGGACCGTGGAAACACCACAAGGGTCGGTCGCGTTCACTGGCGTGATGGCACGGTCCTGCTGTCCCTGATTACGCTGATGCTGATCGGCGCTGTAGGTGGAGGCGCGTGGTGGCGGGGTGCGCACCATCTTCGATCAGCCCACCACCGAGCAGGTCCGCGCCCAGCACGCCTGAGTCATCGACGCCCTGGAAGCCCGGAATCCGGCCGCGTGCGAGCATCTCGACGCCGCCCGCGAAGACCTGCTCGCCTTCGCCGCCTTCCCGCGCGAGACCTGGCGCCAGATCTGGTCCAACTGTGAGAACGGCTGAACAAAGAGATCCGCTGCCGCACCGACGTGGTCGGCATCTTCCCCGACCGGCCCTCGATCATCCGCCTTGTCGGCGCCGTCCTGGCCGAGCAGACCGACGAATGGACCGAAGCCCGCCGCTACATGGGCCTGGACATCCTCGCCAAAGCCCGCCTCCGCCTCCTGACCGGCGACACACCGGCCGAGAACCCACTCCCGCAGACACTTACCGCTTCATCTGCAAAAAGGGATCACGCGAAGATCGATTCATACACCACGTCCGTGGACGTGACCGCCGATCTAGGTGAGTGCCCCCGGCAGGATTCGAACCTGCGGCACCCGCTTTAGGAGACCAGGAGTCGTTTGGAGTCCAATATGCCTAGTGATGGGCGATATTAGGTTGCTGCTCACCGTGTATTGGACCCTCGGCAAGGACCTCCCATTGCCCATCGCTTGGCAGGTGTTTGGCCTGGTTGAAGCGATACTCGCGACCGGAGCCTTGCAAGGTGTTCCCGCTCTTCAGATGTGGGTGTCTGATCCGCCCGCGCGGTCGTTCGAGGTTGGGTTTGCGCAGCAGAATGGCAGCAGCCCATCATCGCGGCTCAGTAAGGTGATCAGCCGTGCTGCCTTGTACCGAATCGACATCAGCCGACACGCCAAGGATCCCTCGTGTGTACGCAAGATCATTGTAGTTGATTAGGTAGCGGCATGCACTACCTTCCGCGTCCGAACTGACTCCTGTTTTTCTTGCGGGCGGGACGCAACCACTTGCTGTACTCGTCATACTGACGCAGTTCGTAGCCGAACTTGTCTGAGGGGGCAGACTGTAGCAGTTTTCCTAGCTGATCTAGCACTTCACGCCCTCTGTTTCGGTTGCCGACGCTGCGTGCTTGCTCAAGCCTTGTGATCGCTTTTGCGGCGGCTTCACGTATGAGCATCTCTTCCCGGCGGTCGAGTGGCGTGGTCGGCTGATTGTCAGCGGTTGCAGTCGTAAGCGATTCTTTCGCCTCAGGGACGGAGGCCTCTTCCTGGTGTGCCTCGATTGCAGTCCTCCTGGTGAATGCCCCTGCAGAGAGGTCCACCTGCGGAGTGAGCAGCGGCGTTTGTACCGCTGGCGCAAGTGCTAGCCCGCCGGAGTCGATGATCCAACGAGGTATCAGTCGCTCGGGATCTACATTGGCTCGTATCGAGGCAGGCGCCAGGAGTTGATACGGCTGGCCAATAGTCAGCTCCGCATAGGCGTACGGAAGTGCGACGATGGCATCGCCGAGGCTGGCTCCAGCAGTTGTTCGCACTATGACAGGAAGCGACTGACTGTCCTTCTGCTCGTCACTTATGTGCTGCCAGGGGCTCGTCTTCGACGTCTTCGGTATTACCAAGAGTTCGGTTACGTCCAGAGGAAAGCTGCTAATTGTGCGCTCGCTCATGCGGCCTACTTGCCCTACGCCAGCTAAATAGGAGTGTGACCGACGAGTATTCTCAATTCCTGTTGTAGATACTCCCGATTGCGTCAGCTGCCAATCGGAGATACTCTCCCACTCGATCGGCTGCCCCGGCAGTTGGACTGCGACGGATGCCCTTCGGGTACCTCCGTGGGTTTCACAGCGCACATGTAAGGCATATCCGTCTCGATCGAGCGCGGCATGTGATGCACGGGACCTCGTGCCGAAGATCCACTGCACGACTCGACCTCGGATACGGAGCTGTCTGTCTCGGTCGTGCCAATTGTGCTCGTCACCGACGAGCTGGACAGCAATCAGCGGTAGTTGTCGGGGCGGGGTGACAATCAGTGCCGTGCAGTTGCCACCGGAGGCGAAGTCGTGGTCGAGGGTAGGGGTGCCGATGGGCGTCAATCCCAGGCCCTTGAGCCACTTAGATAGCTCCTGCTGGATGTAGAGATGATCAGCAGAGTCGACGCCAAGGTTGACTCGCCTACACACATGAGTGACTCGGTCTGCATGGTGAGCAAAATGGGGTATCTTCACCTGGCCGATACGGTCCATCAACTGCTTCCCGCAGCCACCAAGGTGCGTTCCGCACCAGAACGTGTCACCCATCCGGTCATGGCGTTCCCGGAACCGGAGGGCCTCAGCTCGGTTGAGTGGCATAAGAACCGGGTCGTAGGAGCTCACTTCGTTCAGAACGGCTGTCTGGACTCTTCGCGTATCTTCCTGCACGCAAGCATCACCTCACACGTGCGCTGAAAGTATCGCAATGCACGGGAGATGGCAGCTGCCTCAGCTGTGTTCGTTAGAAATTATCAGCCGGTCACTCGCCGGGAGGTGATGCGTACCTGTCCCTGTTCCAGTCGCCCCAGGGGGTCCAATTCGTGCGGGTCCTCGACGTTGTCGAATAGCAGCAGCCACCTGCGGCGCCCGGCCAATTAGGCCAATGCGACGCGTCCTGCTCCGCTAGAGGTGCCATCGAAGCCGACCCACACGGAGGCTTTTTCAACCCGTGGCGGCGGGGATGCTGGTCACAGCATGATCGCGAGCTGGGCTTTCGCCTGACGACGTAAGAAACCCCTGGTAGATGGATTGATCACCACAACCAGATCCGTCACAACCAGGGGCCTCGGATGCTGTTTTATCGTGCTGCGGTCAATTTGTCGCGTGCAACGCTGAACTACGTCGCCGGATTGATCCGCCGGCGCCGCAAGGCGATCGGCTCGTCCTGGCGGCTGCTCAACCCGGGACAGCAGGCGCTGCTGGTACTGGTCTACCTGCGCAAAGGCGAGACGTTCAGCGAACTCGGCGCAGGGTTCAAGGTCTCGACAGCAACTGCGTGGCGGTATGTGGAGGAGACGGTCGCGCTGCTGTCGGCCCGCTCGCCCAAGCTCGGCCAGGCGCTGCGCAAAGCCAAGCGGGACGGGCTGCACTACCTGGTGCTGGACGGCACGCTGATCCACACCGATCGGATCGCCGCCGACCGGCCGCACTTCTCCGGCAAGCACCGCGTGCACGGCATGAACATCCAGGTCATCGCCTCACCGGACGGGACCATCCTGTGGACCTCCGGAGCGCTGCCCGGCAAGGCCCACGACCTGAGCGCCGCCCGGATCTGGGGCATCCTGCGCGCCCTGGAACAGGCCGGGATCATCACCCTGGCCGACAAGGCGTATCAAGGAGCCGAAGGCCCGATCCGCACCCCGTACAAGGGCAAGAACAAACCCGAGTCCCAGAAGCAGGCCAACCGCTCCCACGCCAAGCTCCGCGGACCCGGTGAACGCGCCAACGCCCAGCTGAAGAGCTGGAAGATCCTTCGAAAGCTACGCTGTAGCCCTTCCAAGGCCGGCCACCTGTGCAAGGCCATCGCCGTCCTTCAGAACCACCGCGTTGCCCAGGCCGCCTGAGGATGAAAAAGGGTCACGGTTGCGGCCGAGGCTCGTCGCAACTCGGCCAGCCCGCTCCTGACCTGGCTGGTGTCTTCCGAGGGATCAATCAATCAGCTCGTAGTGGTCACGGTGCGCGTGAGCTTGCCAGCAGGCCGTATGGATTCACCGCTATTGGCATCTAGATGGGTGATCGCGGTTGACGTGCCCCTCGGCTAACCCAGAGCTGCACGGACCGCCAGATGCCAGGGCGACGTCGGTATCGGAAGAGCGATGAGTTTGGGCGGCGGATCGGGTCTGCCCTGGCATGACTCGAATCATCGCTGACATCTCGGTCTCTCTCGACGGCTTCGTCACCGGGCCCGGCCCCGGCCCGGACAACGGTCTGGGCACCGGCGGCGAGGCCCTGCACACGTGGGCGTTTTCCGACGATCCCGACGACCGCCGGGTCCTGCGCGAGGCGGCAGCCCGCTCGGGCGCCGTCGTCCTCGGCCGTCACCTCTTCGACGTGGTCGACGGGCCGAAAGGCTGGGACGACAACGTCGGCTACGGCGCCGGCGAGGTCGGCAAGCCCGCGTTCGTCGTCGTGACGAACGCGCCGCCGGAGTCCGTGCGGCTCACCGGCCTCGACTGGACGTTCATCACCACCGGACTGCCCGACGCCGTCACCGCCGCGCGCAAGCGAGCCGAGGCGGCGTCGTCGGACAGCGGCAAGGACCTCGACGTCATCCTCATGGGCGGCGGCGCCACGATCGGCTCCGCGCTCGACGCCGGGCTGGTCGACGCGCTGACGCTGCACCTCGCGCCCATCGTGCTGGGCGCCGGGACACCGCTGTTCACCGGCGAAGCGCCGCGTACGCTGGTGCAGCGGAGCGTGATCTCGACATCGACCGCGACGCACCTGACCTACGACGTCTCCCGGTGATCCGATGACCACTGTCAACGCCAATGAGATCGCCTTGGGCATCGAGTCGTTCGGTGACGACGACGCGCCACTCGTCCTGCTCGCGGGCGGGACGACGATGCTCTCCTGGCCCGACGCGCTTTGCGAGCGCCTCGCCGCTGGCGGGCGCCGTGTGGTGCGCTACGACCTGCGCGATAGCGGGGAGTCGACGACGACGGATCCGGAGGCGCCCGCCTACACCCTGCGCGGCCTCGCCGCCGACGCGGCGGCCCTTGCTGACGCGCTCGGCGGGGGGCCTGCGCACCTCGCGGGGATCGGCGTCGGCGGGATGGTCGCCCAGGTGGCCGTGCTCGACCATCCGGGCGCGTTCTCGGCGCTCACCCTGGTCGGCACCCGCGCGGTTGCCCCTGGCCCGCCCGACGATGACCTCCCCGACCATGACCAGGCGAGGATGAGCCGGCTGTTCGCGCGTCCGATGCCCGATTGGGCCGACCGCGAGGCGGTTGCGGAGTTCGCCGCCGCCGGCGCGGAGATCCTCGGCGACGACCCCGTCGCCGCGCGCGCGATTGCTGCGCGCATCTGGGACCGCACGCCCGGCACCGCACCCCCGGTCCAGATGGCCAACCAGATGGGCATGGTGTTTTCCAGGCTCGACTGCAAACCGCGCTGGCGCGAGCGCCTGCCCGAGATCGAGGTCCCCACACTCGTCGTCCACGGCCGCCGTGACCGGTTCTTCCCCGTCGGCAACGGCGAGGCGATCGCGCGCGAGATCCCGGGGGCACGGCTGCTCATCCTCAAGGAGGCCGCCACCGCGATCCCCCCTGCGGCGGTCGGCGAGGTCACCGAGGCGATGCTCACGCTCGGATAGAGGACGGCGGGTGCCGGGGGTCTGGCCTCCACGCAGTGTGAACGTCGGAGGCTCGATCAGGCCCTTCCGCTGATTATTCGGCGCAGCGCGGATCATAGGGGCATACAGCGACAGTCAGGTCCTCCGAGTACTGCAGCGCCCTGCCGTGGTCGCTCCCTTGTCGGTCCTGTCGGCGAGTGGCTGAGCTGGGCCGAGTACGAGATCATCATTTTGGTAGCGGGGCGGCTCCACCAAACCCCGTAATGAGGTGGCCTGGGAGACATCGTGAGCCTGCTGGATGAGGACGCGCTGGAGACGTCGTCGGTCGTGGCGAACTGCCTGATGAACCGGGAGGGGCGGCTGCGTGGATATCGACGGGAACTGGGCGTTGACATTCTCGCCGTGTTGCGTGCCAAGGCGCCGGTTCGGTGGCTGGACTTGTGTTGCGGGGCCGGGCTCGCTCTGGGCGAGGCGGCCGGGCTGCTGGCGCGTGACGATGTGGAGATCGTGGGTGTGGACTTGGCCGGCCACTTCGGCTGCGCTCCGCGGCCGCCCCGGCTGCGACTGGTCACGGCATCGGTGACGGCGTGGGAGCCAAAGGGGGCGTTCGATCTGATCACGTGCGTGCACGGGCTGCACTACGTGGGCGACAAGCTCGGCGTGCTGGCGCGGGCGGGTCGTTGGCTCACCGCGGATGGGCTGTTCGTGGCGAACTTCGACGTGCGCGGGGTCTGTCTGCCGAATGGCGCACCCGTCGGGCGGCGGCTGACGGCCGCGCTGCGTGCGCAAGGGGTCACCTACGACGGGCGCAACAAGCGCCTCACCTGGACAGGACGGCGCGAGCTCGCCTTCTCCTTCCGCTACCTCGGAGCCGACGATCAGGTCGGGCCCAACTACACCGGCCAGCCCGCCGTCGCCTCCCACTACACACCTCGATGACCATCCCGCATCGCCGGCCACACGCTTGGAGCTGAGGTCATCAAGGGTGCGCCAACCCCGGTCAGCGGAGTTCGAGCTGAGGTGAAGAGAGGGGCAGGCGGTCAGACGCCCGCGCCGAAGCCCACGGGTGAGACTGGGACCCCCGGATGGGTTTTAGCCCTAGTTGGCGATCTTGGCGAGCATGATCACGGGTGGGGTTTGGCCCCACCAGTGCCCATCCGGACCGGACATTCTTGTCGGTGGCGACCTTCAGAGTAACGGCTGGTGATGTGAACTGCTGGATCTCGTTGGGATGGATCTTTTGGACCGTAACGAGGAGACGTGGCGAGTGCTGTGCGGGGACGAGTTGTGCGGTGAGATCGTCATCGACGACATGGATATGCCCTGGGTGTATGGCTCCTTCGTCGCCGGATCCGCGTTTGCCAAGGTAAAGCCGCTTTTCGATCGAGAGCTGGAGCTCTTGGAACAGGACGACGATGATCCGGAGGCATGGGAGACGGCGTATGACCAGGTGGTGGAGGCGGTCTGTCTGGTCTCACCACGCGGGCCGGTTGCCGAGTTTCTGCTGCATATCGAAGCTGATCGAGCCTGGCTCCGGTGGAGCGATGAACCATTCACCACGGAGTAGGCGACGTTGCTCGAAAGCGCGGTGATCCTTGCGGGTGACGCGTCGTCGCATGGGCTGGGCGGCCTGTCATCCGGCGACGCCGGCCTGTTGCGCGCGGGCGAGCCGGTAGGAGTCGGTTCCGGTTTCGATGATGGGTTCGGACGGTTTCGACCTTTTCGATTGGTGGGAGGCCGGTAGTCGCGGCTGGGGTCGATGGTCAGCTCGCGCAGGACTTCTCCGGATATGGCATGGACGACGCGGACGCGCGGGTCTGCGACCATGACGTAGTTCGGGCGTGGGTGTCCGATGCCGATGTGGTGCAGTCGGCCGTTCAAGCGCAGGGTGACGACATCGGCGGCATTTATGCGGTCGTGGCCTGTTCAAGGGTGATGCGACCGTCCCGGCCGCTGGCCATGCGGTTGCTGAAGCTCACGCCGTTGCGGGTCAGGGTGTACGCCGGGACGCCATGGGCGGACGACCGCCTGGAGGAAGGTGCCTCGCACGATGGGCTCGGCGATGAGGCATGTACGGTGTTGCCCTCGATCCGTTGCACCGCAACTGTTGCTCCTTGATCACCCGAGCCATACTTGTCTGTCGTTGTGACATACAGGAAAGGGCATGAATGCGGCGAGTGATGTCTGTGGGATTCGCGCCGAATGCGATCTTCGTCGCATGCCTGTGGGCGCTGATACGGACAGATAGCTTCTCTGGCCGCGGTCGCTGGGAAAACATCGTCCCTCACACGCCAACCGGCCTGGCGGGTGCGCTTGCTGGAATATGTGCTTGTGCTGCTGTGCTCGGCCTTCTCCTTCATCCCTTCCAGATTCGAGCGGTACGAATGCTTGAGGGCTATTGGGACCGGTGGTTGCCCACCGCCCGCCTCGCGGATGTCCTGGTTGAGTATCAGCGCCGCAAACGGCAGTCGGCAAGCGAGATGGCCGACGGAGCCGGTAACAACGAGCGGAAAGCCGGCCCCCGCAGCGCGATGTCCCTCCCGGAGCAGACACGAAATCTGGACACCGCGGCTCAAAGAATGCGCGCTAACGCCAGACGACGTCTAGGAGGAATGCCGCCCGCCGAGGTGCTACTTCCCACGGCATTAGGTAATGCCTTACGCGCCGGTGAAATCCAGGCCGGCGAACGCTATGGCTTAACGACGCTGACCACATGGCCACGCATTTATCCGCAGCTCTCCCGACCCTTGGCTAAGGCGGTGGCATCCGCTCGGGATAGCTTGGATACCTCGGTCAACCTCTGCTACAGCTTCCTGGCCTGTGCGGTGGTTATGGGGGTCGCCATGTATGACGAACCGGGGAAGTGGTGGTTTCCACCCATTGCCCTGGCAGCCGCCGCGCTGGCGTATAAGGGTGCGGTGACGGCGGCTCAGGGATACGCGCAGCTGATGCATATTGTATACGATCTGCACCGCTTCGACCTGGTGAGGGCGTTGCACTACCAACTGCCAGACCGGGATAGCGAACAGGGGCTTTTCCGGCGCATCTCGGAGGCCTTGGCGAACAAGGCGGTAAACTTGCCGTACGACCACGGACGGTCATATTCGGACGAGGCTGACCGCACCACATAGCCCGAGAAGATGCAGCCTTAGACTGTAGGCGCCGTCCACGTCTATGTCGTTAAGATTCCCCGTATCGGTGATGCGCGTCAGGACTGTCCCAGTAGACATCACCACGACCGGCCAGTTGCGTGGCACGGTGAGATGGACGTGCCCAGCGATCGCCGTCACTCGCACGGTCAAAGGGCCTTCAAGTCGCGAACTGCCGAAGTCGGCACGGATTTCGCCGGCCAGGGCCCGGAGTGTCAGCCGTGGGTGCGGGGTGCGGTTTCCGACGGCCTCCGCGGCCTTGACGCAACCCGTGATCATGCCTCGAGTCCAACCTGCCTCAGACGTCTTGCCCGACGACCGTAAAAGTACAGTTCCTGTCAGAATGCTCAGGACTGAAAAGACCACGATGGCCAGCGTCGAGTGGTCAGCACCGGCCCCGGCCGCGAGCCCACCACCTGCCGTCGACGCGAGCAAACCAGGACCGATCAGCGAGCCGATCTTGATGGCGGAACGCAGGAAATTGGTCACGGCCAATGTGAGCAGCAGCCACGGCCATGCGACGGCGGCCCAATTCGTGATCGCGCTCGTTCCGTCGTGTGAGGTATGCCAGGCCACAATGCTGCCAAACGCGATCGCGAGCAGACCGAGCCAAATCTTCGGGCGGCATCCCTTTCCGCCTGCGCCAGCCACGCAGGCTATGTTAGAACTGGCGTGCCTCTTCCAGAAGCCTCAGCTCCTCCTGGAGAGCATCAGGCTCGCTCTCCTGAGCGCGGCACCAGAGATGAACGGACGGGGGCAGATCCCGGAACGGGCAAGTATCCCTGTGCTCCTCCTTGTTATACGCTTCCAGGTATTGTGTTATAGATTCCTGGCCTCGATCTAAGGCCAGATGCCATTCCTCATATGTGTCCGCGTCCTCTCTCTTCGCTTCGGTGATCTCAGCCTCACAATAGTCGGAGTAGCAGAAGAACGAAGGTGGCGGCTCTCCGGGTAGGGTAAGTTCATGCAGGGTCATGCGCCCTCCTAGATATCGTCGGGTGATTCTTTGTAGAACCGGCCGATCGCCCTTCGGCGATCCTTCTCCAAATTCCCCCGCTTGCGATACAAATTGATAGTCCATACCGCGTCGGCTACAACCGCTACTAGAACCATGCCCGCCGCTACTATTCTCCAAATTGCCTGCTGTTCAGCGGATGGAGGTAGCAACGCTGCGGC
Organism: Nonomuraea sp. NPDC002799; assembly: GCF_053592075.1. Classification (NCBI taxonomy): domain Bacteria; kingdom Bacillati; phylum Actinomycetota; class Actinomycetes; order Streptosporangiales; family Streptosporangiaceae; genus Nonomuraea; species Nonomuraea sp. NPDC002799. The sequence continues at coordinate 1,798 of NZ_JBSFVA010000079.1, read as the reverse complement.
TACCCCCACGCCCAGGAGAATGGTGCCCGCATTGAAACAATGGACCGCACGACTGTGAAACTTCAGCCAATTGCGGTAGTCAACCCCTTGGAATTTGCACAGCTCTCGATAGGCCTTGTGTTGTTCTGTAGCAAAATCTGTGGCTAGCCAGTCGTCGATGTCGGCGCGAGTGTATAGATACTGGCGAGAGTGATAATGCAGCTGAATGCATGCCACTAGCAGCAATGACGCGGTTACGAGTAGCAACAGCGTCGGGCCGGACCAGAGAAAGGCGCTGGTCGCGCCAGCCACCACTCCGGCCAAGGAAAGCGCAGCGGCAGTGAGCAAGGGTGCGGCGACGGTGTGAACTTCCTTGCCTGCACTTGCGTATGCGAATGGGAAAGGATGCTTTAGCCCCAGCATCGCACACCTCTCCGTGTCTTATGCTTGCAATTATCCTGACACAACATTGGACAAGTTGCCATGACCGGTTCCGGCCACATCAGCTTATGAAGCTGTAGAGCATAGTGATGCTGTTGGTCGTAGATGATGATCGCGTGTCCAATGATGCAGGTGGAAGGAATCCATAACATCATCTCGGGGCAGGCGTCTGGTTTCGTATTGGGGAGTGCCACCTGAGTTCTCGGGGCCCGCCCAGAGGCGGACAGTCCATCAGTCACCCTCAGAAATACGGGGATTGGGTCGTCCCACTTGGCCGCGGCATCGTGTGCGGGGAAGGACGGGTAAGCCAGCGTGAGCTTCTTGCCAGCGAAAGTGCACAAGGGCGGCCAGGCATGCGTCGGCGACGATCCACGCTCCGAGCGATCCTCACCACCACGGGAGCCGACGCGAGGCGGCACAGCGCGTTCTCTCCGAGCCGTATCTGTTCCACCTCGCACTATCCAGCGTGGCGTGCTCGCAGGCCGCGACGAGCGTTCTGTGTGCGTCCTGCTGGCAGAAGCCTTGCGCGGTGGGGGTCTTGGTCATGGATCAGCCCTCTCGGTTCGTGTTGATCGGTGGCGAACTGGTGCCCATGAAACGGCCCTTGCTGGGGATGACGATGATCAGGCCCTCCTGCTGAAGCACTTCCAGGGCCTTGCGTACCGTGATGCGCGCCGTACCGAACCTCTCGGCGAGGACAGGTTCACCAGGCAGACGCACATCGGGAGAGAACTCGCCGGCCTTGATAGCGGCGCGGAGCTGGTTGGCCACGTCCTCGTAGCGAGTGGCCGGCTTCGCATCCTCTGCGGCCGGCCCCTGCACTCTGCGACCTCGGCCCATCTGGCTGACGACCAGGCCCTCGCGTTCCAGGTGCGCGAGTGCCTGACGTACGGTGCCGCGAGCGACGCCGTACGTCTCCATGAGCGCCGTCTCGGACGGGATCATTCCGCCGGGTGGGTACTCGCCGGCGGCGATGCGCTGGCGGAGGTCTTCTGCCAGCGTGGCGTAGGTGGGCTGAGCTTTGCCGTGAGTCATGAGGCTCCCTTGCTGAGCAACAACGGACTCAAGGCTAAGACGAGCGCTCACGAGCAGTAATGAGCGCTCTCCGCGGCATGGTCAAGGCCCGCATTCGTGTTGCGGTCGCCAAATGACGGGCAGGCCGCGGAGCTCAACTGTTGACGGCGGGCGAACTCCTTCGCTCACCGGATAAACACGGTATCGAGGCCGATGAGCCTCCTATCGAGGCCAAAGAGGGCAAGGCGCTGCACGACGCTAACCTTAGTTAGTACTCCAGCCGCACTTATCGATCTTTGAGGCGTTGACGCTGGTAGTGGCTTCGACGGGCGCGGGCCTGATGGCGCCGTCGCCAGTATGACCA
>NZ_JBSFVA010000078.1:0-14451 GCF_053592075.1 Nonomuraea sp. NPDC002799 | reverse complement strand
GGGGGTCTGTCCTTCGTTTTTTTTTTTTGGTGTTGGGGGGGGGGGTTGTTGGCCGGCGCGGGGGGGGGGGGGGGGGGGGGGGGGGCCCCCCCCCCAACGCCACGACCACCGCGACGGCCACGGCGCACGCTCGGCCGATGAGCAGCCTGACGCGACCGCGTCTTCTGTGGGGGGTGGGGGCGCCGTTCATGTGCGTGCTTCCTCCTCGTGAAGGCAGACGGAGCGCGGGCCTGGCGAGAACGAGCGAAACTATCGGTGCGTTGGCGAAAGTATCGGCCCGACTGCGCACCTTGTCAACGCCTCACGAAACGCCGTCGAAACAGTGCGTAGGGGCCGTACTCGCGTCCGACCTGGTGGCCGGAGTTTGTCCAGAGGGACAGGCCGGAGATCAGGTGATGAAAGTTTCGTACATCTTCCGAAACATGCTGGCCACCACCCACGAACGGCGGCCCTGCCGGGCTTAAAGGCGGCCGGGTTTCGCGACCTCGGCTCGCGCCTGGGTGAGCATGGCGAGGGCTCGCGGGTAGCCGGTGAGCCGGCCTGCCAGCGCCTCCAGGGCGGTGAGCAGGACGGCGGCCGGGATGCCGCGCGCCGCGAACACGCCCGCCATCCAGCCGGCGAAGGAGGAGAAGAGCCCGGGATCGTCGACGTAGAGGGCGGCCCGCAGGTAGTCGACGATGTAGGCGATGTTCTCCGGGGTGTGCCCGAGTCCCTGCTCGGTCTGGGCCGGCGTCTCGGGGGTGCGCTCGGCCGGCGCTCCCATGATGTCCCGCACCAGGTCGGCGGCGGACGCGGTCAGCTCGGTGTACTCCTGGCCCGCCAGGTGCGGCGGGCCGTCCTCGTACTGGCCCGGCCGGCGCGGCAGCGGCCCGGCGGCCAGGAGGTCGCCGGCGGCACGCGCGTCGGGCGCCCAGGCGTCGGCGCCGAGCAGGCGGGCGTAGCGTCCGTCCGGGCCGAAGGCGGCGCCGCCGACCAGCACCGGCAGGCCCGTCGCCCGGCACGCGGTGATCGCCGTGTGCGCGGCGGGCAGCCGGATCGCGAGCGAGCTGGACAGCGCCACCGCGCCGGGGTTCGTGCGGTGCAGGTGGGCGAGCAGGTGCTGCGTGGAGACCTGTGCGCCCAGGTAGTCGACGTGCCAGCCGCGCACCCGCAGGACCTCGGCCAGCAGCCGCGCGGGGAACGCGTGCCACTCCCCGTCGATGCAGGCCACCGTGATCAGGCCCCTGCTCGGCTCGGGCGCGTCCTGCCGGGCCAGGGCGGAGATCACCCGCTCGTTGACGGCGGTCGCGGTGTGCTCCTGGGCGACCGTGATCCGGTTGGCCGCCCACTCGCAGCCGACGCGTGCCTGCACGACGGCGACGACGTCCAGCAGCAGGGTCTCCATCGGGACGCCGGCATCGAGGGCGGCCATCGCCGCGTCCGTGGCGGCGCGCTCGTCACCGGCCGTCGCCGCCGCCCACAACGTCTCGACGTGCTCTCCGATACCGTCCTTCACGGCTGCCGCCCTTCCGATTCGCCGTACGCGACATTGCTGGAGGCCGTCGATCCGCCCTGCGTGACGTTCCCGGAGGCTGTCGGCTCGCCGTGCGCGGTCCCGGAGGCCGTGATGGCGACGACCGCCATGTCGTCGTGCTCGCCGCCGCCGACCCACTCGGAGGCCAGCATCTGAACGCGTTCCGCCAGCGCCTCCGGGGGCATGCCCGCGCACTGCTGGAGCCGCTCCACCAGCCGCTCCTCGCCGAAGAACTCATCGCCGAGCGGGCCGCCCCTGGCCTCGATGATGCCGTCGCTGTAGAGCAGGCACGTCTCGCCGGGCTCCAGCACCACCGACTCGGTGACGCTGGTGATGTCCTCCAGCATGCCGATCAGCGTGCCGGCCGAGCCGGCCTCCTCGACGCGGCCGTCGTTCCGCATGATCAGCGGCGGCGGGTGCCCGGCGCTGGTCAGCCGCAACACGACCTGCGTGCCACGCCGCTCGAACGAGGCCAGCACGAGGGTGACGAAGCGCGTCGAGCCGCCGTCGGCGAGCAGCACCCCGTTCAGCAGCTCCAGCATGTGATGGTGGTCGTCGGCCAGCGGCAGCAGGGCCCGCAGCGTGTTGCGGATCCGCCCGGTGAGCACGGCGGCCTCCAGCCCCTTGCCCGACACGTCGCCCAGCACCACCAGCGACTCGCGGGCCGAGCCGGCGACGGGATACACGTCGTAGAAGTCACCGCCGACCCGTTCGCTGGGGCCCGCGGGCCGGTAGAGGGCCGCCAGCTCCACGCCGTCCAGCCGTGGCGTGGGCGGCGGCAGCAGCTCGGCCATCAGCGTCTCGGTGATGATCGTCTGCTCGGTGTACAGGTGGGCGGCCGAGATGGCCTCACCGGCCCACGCGGCGAACAGCCGCAGGAACACCTGCTCGTCGTCCGGCAGACCGGCGCGGCCTGAGCGGCGCAGCAGCACCAGCGCGCCCGCGGGCAGGCCGTGTCCCGGCAGGGCGATCAGCGCCACGGACCCGACCTCGCCGAGCCCTTCGCGCAGCACCCAGCCGGGGGCCTCGGCCGGGTCGATCCAGCGGATGGGGCCCGGCGGAAAGCCCTGCAGCACCTCGGTGAGCCCGGGCAGCGTACGCGGGTCGATGGCCGCCTTCTCGCACACCACCTCGCCTCGCGGGTCGCAGTAGGCGATCACATGCCTGCGGCCGGCCATCGGCATGACGACCAGCGCGGCGTCGGCCAGGCGCCGGGCGGCCAGGCTCGCGGTCCGCTCCAGGCAACGGTCGAGGTTGAGTGAGGACAGCAGCTCGGCGGACGCCTCGACCATGAACGCGGCCCATTCCCGTTCCAGGCGCAGTGCCTCGATGTCCCGCTGGCACCCGGTGACGTCGACGAGCCACCAGATGACACGATCACCGTCGGCGTGGACGGGATGCGCCTGGTAAATCCGCTCGCCGACCGGCCCGCGCGGCGCTTCACGCCCCGCCGCACGCCCGCCGTCGTGCCCGGCAGCACTCCCGGCTTCGTGCCCGGCTTCGTGCCCGGCGTAGAGCTCGTGGTGGGCTTGGGACAACCAGGCGGGGGCGGCGCTCGGCAGCGGCGCGCCGGCGACCGCGCCCGCGAGCAGCGACCGGGCCGCCACGTTCGCCTGCTCGATGACGCCCTCGGCGTCCACCGCCAGCATGGGGTACGGCGCGTCCTCCCACACCATCCGGATCATGCCCCGTCCCAGGTGACTCCTCGGATGCGTCACGCTACAGGCACGGGCCCGCGGCCCTCTTCACGCCATTTCGCTTCTTTGCAGTACCTTTCATCCGCTCCTTTCCCCGGCGGCCGTCCGTCGCCCGCCCCACCGGCCCGCCCGCTCTCGGAAGTCGGCTGACGGGGCTGTGACCAGCGTGATCTCATGAGAACGCACAGGTTCGGCTGGGCGGAGCAAGGTGAGGGGATGACGATGTTCGACGTGGCAACGTCCGCCGCGCTGCGGGACGGCATGGACGATCCGGCCGGCGAGGGGGTCGTCGGCGTCACGATCGTCTGGGCCGACAACAACGGGATCCCCCGTTCGCGTACGGTGCCGATCGATCAGTTCGACGCGGTGGCCGAGCGCGGGGTCGGCGTCACGCCGTTGTTCGCGGTCTTCGACTCCCACGACGGCATCACGTTCACGCATCCCCCGCTGGGCACTCCCTCGGGCGACATCCGGCTGATCCCGGTCGCCGACCGGCTCGTGCGCCTGGCCGGCCAGCCCGGCTTCGCCTGGGTGCCGGGGCGGCAGGTGGCGGCCGACGGTTCCGCGTGGCCGTACGACCAGCGCGGCGTGCTGGAACGCCAGGTGTCCCGGGCCGCGGAGCAGGGGCTGGACTTCCTGGCCGGCTACGAGCTGGAGTTCCATCTCAGCCGGGCGGATCAGGCCGACGGCGACGAGGTGCGGCCCGTCTATGAGGGGCCCTCCTACGGCCCGGCCAAGATGCTGGCCGTGGACGCCTTCGCCGAGCGGCTGCTGCGCGACCTCGGCCGCAACGGCGTGCCCATCGGCCAGTTCCACGGCGAGTACGGCCCGGGGCAGTTCGAGCTCAGCATCGCCCCCGCCGACCCGGTCACCGCCGCCGACCGGCAGCTCCTGGCCCGGCAGACCGTGCACGCGGCCGCCCGCGCCCACGGCCTGCGCGCGAGCTTCGCCCCGTTGGTCACCCTCGGCCAGGTCGGCAACGGCTGGCACCTGCACACCTCGGTGTCACGGGGCGGGGCGAACCTCCTGTCCGGCGGGGACGGCCCGCAGGGCATGACCGCCGAAGGCGGCGCCTACCTGGCCGGCCTGCTGCGCGACCTGCCCGCGGTGGTGGCCGTCACCGCGCCCAGCCAGTGCTCGCTGCAGCGGGTGCGTCCCGGTTACTGGTCGGGCGCCTACACCTTCTGGGGCGTGGAGAACCGGGAGGCGGCCCTGCGGCTCGTACCGGCGACTCCGCTGCTGGGCGCCGCGCACGCCAACGTCGAGCTGAAGCCGTCGGACGCCTCGGCGAACCCGTACCTCGCGCTGACCGCCGTCATCGCGGCGGGCCTCGGCGGCATCGCGGACGGCCTCACGCCTCCCGCCCCCGTGCAGGAGGACCCCGGCACCTGGAGCGACGAGCAGCGCCACGAGCGCGGCATCCACCGGCTGCCCGCCACGGTCGAGGAGCAGCTCGGCGCGCTGCTGGCCGGCGAGCGCATCCGGTCGGCGCTGGGCGAGGAGCTGACCGGCGCCTTCCGCGCGGTACGCGAGTCGGACGCCGCATGGGCGGCCGACCGCGAGGCGGCGGAGGTGGTCCGCGCCCACCGCTGGCTGTACTGACCTTTTCCCGATCCTATTTCACGACATCTGCGCGCCCGAAACCATTCCGTGAGAAATTCTTTTCCTCGCTGAAGAGAGGAGTTCATCTTTCTGAAACCAACGACGGGATCGCGCTGGATAGAGTCCGGCCATCTTCGACAACGTTGACCCCTTCATCGGCACCGCGACCACCGACCTGCCTCGGCCGCGCGGTCTTGCCGCCACGTGGTGGTGGCCGAAACCCCAGGTCGGCAACACCCATCCGGGTGCCACGTCGCCGCTGGGCATGGTGTCGGCCTGCGCCTACTCCGGCGCTTACCCGACGGGCTACGGGCGCTACACGAAGAACACCGAAGGTGTTCCCGAGGAGATGTTCGAGCGGCTCCAGGCGTCCGGGTTCACCCATTTCCAGCAGTCCGGCACCGGCGCGATCCGCAAGTATTACAACTACGTCCGGGTCACCCCGATGGTGCAGCCGCTCGACGTGCTGGGCGAGGCGTGGCCGCTGCGCGACGAGGTGGCGGAGGCGGGCTACTACGCGGCCACCCTGGGCACCGGGGTGCGCTGCGAGGTCACCGTCGGCACCAAGGTCGCCGTGCATCGCTACACCTTCCCCGAGCACAGCAGCGCCCGCGTGGTGGTCGACCTGTCCTGCGGCGGCCTGGCCACCGAGCTCGGCCGCACCGTGCCGGTGCGGGCGCAGGTGGAGAGCATGGGCCACGGCCGCGCCCAGGGCACGGTGGTGATGGAGGGCGTCCCGCTCTCGGTCTACCTCGACGTCGACAGCCCGGGCTGGCGGCAGATGCTCTGGTACGACCGGCGGCTCATCGACGGCGGCACCCGCCTGGACTTCGACCACATCCGGCAGACCACGCTGCGGCCGTTCGGCCTGCTCTTCATGGGCCCGGCCGTGGCGGGGCAGACCATCGAGGTGCGGCTGGGGTTCTCGCTGCGCGGCTGCGACCAGGCCCGGCAGAACCTGGAGCGCGAGTGCGGGCAGGGGCGGCCGGCGTTCGACGCGGTGCGGGCCGGCACCCGGGCGCGCTGGAGCGGCCACCTCGACCGGGTCCAGGTCGAGGGCGGCACCCCGGCCCGCCGCACCGTGTTCGCGACGGCGCTCTACCACGCCCTGATCAAGCCGTGCTTCGCCGACGACGAGAGCCCGTTCTGGCCGACCTCCGGGCCGTTCGCGTTCGACGTGTGCACCATGTGGGACATCTACAAGACCCAGCTCCCGCTGCTCGCCGCCATCGTTCCGGACCGGGCCGAGGACCTGCTGGAGTCGCTGATCCGGGTCTGCGAGGAGGAGGGCAACTTCCCCATCGGCTACCGGATGACGCGCGGCGCCGACCGGTTCTTCCGCCAGGCCAGCGCGCTGGCGCACACCGCGCTGGCCGACGCCCACGCCCTCGGCTGGTCGAGGGTGGACTGGAACTGGGCGCTCGTGCACATGGTCGGCGACCTGCATCGCCTGTACGGCGAGGACTTCTTCGAGCACGGAGTGGTGCACCCGATCACCCACACCCTCGACCTCGCCTACGGCCACCACTGCACGGCGCAGGTCGCCCGGGCGCTGAACGACCGGCGCCTGGCCGACGATCTGGAGAACCGCGGCCGTCAGTGGGCCAACGCCTTCGACCCGGACACGGGCTTGCTGCGCGACTCGGAGTTCTACGAGGGCGGCAAGTGGAACTACTCGTTCCGGCTGCTGCACGACATGGCCGCGCGCATCGGTCTGGCCGGCGGCGACAAGGGCTTCATCGACAAGCTGGACCGGTTCTTCGGCTACGGCGCCGCCCCCGTGAAGCAGCCGGGCCGGCGCCCGCACGCGACGGAGATGGCGGCCGGATACGCCCTCAACCGGTTCGAGGGCCTGAACAACGAGCCCGACATGGAGGCCCCGTGGGCCTACCACTACGCGGGCCGGCCCGACCGCACGGCCCAGGTGGTGAGCTCGGCGCTGACCTGGCAGTTCGGCACCGGACCCGGCGGGCTGCCCGGCAACGACGACTCCGGCGGCCTGAGCTCGTGGTACGTCTGGGCGTCCCTGGGCCTGTTCCCCATCGCCGGCCAGAACCTGTTCCTGATCAACGCGCCCGCGTTCGACCGGGCCGCGCTCCAGGTCGGCGGCAACGAGTTCGTCATCGAGACCAGCGGGCACCGCGAGACGCCGATCGGCGTCGACGGCCTTGATCGCGACCCGCCGGCGCAGTACGTCCAGTCGGCGACCCTCAACGGCGAGCCGCTGCACGCGACCCACCTGAGCGCCGCCACCGTGCACCGCGGCGGCCGGTTGCACCTGCGACTGGGCCCGGAGCCGTCGGCGTGGGGACGGGGGATCCGCCCGCCGTCCCTTTCCCATCCGCCCGCGACACCGGAGGAAGCGCGATGACCCACCCCTTACGCCGTCTCGTCATCGTGGTCAGGGCCGACCCGGTCATCTGCGGCCACTCCGGTGAGGCCCGCAACCTCGCCGAGGTGGCGCTGACCCGCGGCTTCACCGACGTACGGCTGCTGACCTGGCCGATTCCGGCGCTGCAGGCGGCCGGGCTGCCGCTCAAGCCGCTGGACCGGCTGCTGCCCTACAGCGCCGGGATCACCGTGGAGCGGCCGGAGGCGGTCGGGGACTACCGGGTGCCGGACGGACGCCACCAGGCCGGCCTCACCGGCCGGCTCGTCGAGCTGCTCGCCGAGCCGGTGCCCACGACGTGCCTGTCCATGTACCTCGCTCCGCACACCTCGGTGGTCGTCGAGGCGGTCGCGTCCGCCCGCGCCGCCGGGTTCGCGCCCAACGTCCACACCGTCGCGAAGGCGGTCGGCTCCGACGTGACGAACGTGATCAAGTCGTGCCTGCGGGACGGCCGGTTCGGCGCGGCGACCGTGCTGTTCACCACGTTCCTGGCCAATGACGAGGTCGTCGCGGTGTCGGAGTACACCCGGGAGGAGATCATCGCTTCGGCCGAGCAGGTCGACGCGGCCTGCGGCACCGGCTTCGCGGAGCAGTGCCGGCGCCGGGTGACCGTCAGCTACCCGCCGATCGACTCCGCCGCCTTCCTCGACCTGGATCCGGCGCGGGTCGACGCCGCGCTCGCGCGGCGCGGCCTGGAGCGCGACGGATACGTCCTGTTCCTGTCGCGGGTGACTCCGGCCAAGGGGATCTACGACCTGCTGGCCGCCTTCGGCCGGACGCGCTGCCGCTCGCGGGTGAAGCTGGTCGTCGCCGGGACCGGGACGGCGCTGGCGCACGTACGGGCGCTGGCCGCGGCGGACGATCGGGTGGTCCTCCTCAGCGACGTCGACGACCAGGAGAAGCCGCTGCTCATGCGGGGTTGCGCCGCCTACGCCCTGCCCACCAAGCCCGAGCCCGACTTCGTCGAGACGTTCGGCATCGCCTTGGCCGAGAAGATGCTGGCCGGCGGCGGGCCGATCATCACCACCAGGACGGGCGGGACCGTGGAGGCGGTCGGCGACACCGCCGTCTTCGTCGAGCCGGGTGACGTCGCCGGCCTGGCCGCGGCGGTGGACCGGGTGGTCCTGGACATGCCCGGCGCCGAGCGGCAGGAGCTGGAGCGGCGCGCCCGTGCCCGCGCGATGAGCTTCGACCGGGCCGCGGTGTTCGACGCCCTGTTTCCGCACGACGCGCCCGCCGTCGGAGCCGCCTGACCCCGCCGCCATCGGAGCCGCCTGGCCCCGAAGCCTGCCGTCGGAGCCGCCCGGCCCCGACGGGGGCTCAGCCGGGGGCCGCCGTGACGGCGGAGCGCAGGCGTTCGGTGGCCGTGGTGACGGCGGCGGCCACCTCGCGGGGGTCGGCGGGCACCGGAGCCGTGGCGAACACGGACGCCAGGCCCTCGACGCCCAGCGCGGCCCGCGGCGCCCAGGTGTGCCACCACTCCGTGACCGCCTTCAGGTTCTCCGGGCGGGCGGCGAGCGCGTACCGCGCCAGCGCCGAGCTCCAAGCCTGGCTGCGTACGCTGTCGGCGCCGGAGTCCCGCAGCAGCCTGGCGGTCAGGCCGTCGCCGTTGGCCTGGGCGAGCTCGGCGAAACCCTCCTTGACCAGGGCGTCGAAGGCCGGTTTGACGACGAGGTTGAGGACGACGAACGCCTCTCCCCAGTCGTAGGCGATCAGCATGCGCTCCAGGGTCTCCCGGATCGGCTGCCACGCCGGATCGTCCTCCCAGACCGCCCGCGCGGTCCGGCCGTCGGCCAGGTCGGCCCCGTGCGTGAGGGACAACGACTTGGCCCGGTAGGCGATCCACTGCAGGGCGCGCAGCTCGTCGGCGCCCTGGAACAGGGCCGCGTTCGTGATGGCCGCGCTGGGGCCGAGCTGGGCGACGTACATGCTGGTGATCTGCAGGACGTGGAGGGCGAAGCGGGCCGGCAGGTACGCGCGGGCGAGCACCGCCACCCAGGCCGGATCGAGACGCTCGTCGTGGTCGTCGGCCTCGAAGCTGTCGACGACGCCCTCCGCGTAGACCTCCCGGTCGTGCTGGAGGGCGATGTAGCGCCGGTAGTTGAGCCGCCCGGGGTCGCGGAAGCCCTCCCAGTCGGGCGCCTGCAGGAGGGAGCCCTCCCGGTGGCGCAGGTACCACTGGTTGATCGCGCTGTCCGGGTCGAGGTCGAAGGGCGCCGGCCGCCGGCCGAAGTGGTAGTGGAAGCCGCGGGTGACGATGTCGTACTCGTCGGGCCTGCGGCGCTCGCCCTCGAACAGGCTCCAGGTGCGCCGCCGGCGCGGGTCGCCTGCCGTCGCCATGGTCAGTCCTCCCTGGTCAGGTACCAGACGAGTTCGTCGTCGCCCACGTATCGCATCCGGCCGGCGAAGCTCGCCATCGCCGGTTCGAGGCCGGACAGCGGGAAGGGGTGCCCCGCGGCCTCCTCCAGGCTGGCGCGGGTGACCCGCAGCAGCACCGGCGCGTGGATGCGCACATAGCCGCCGTGGTCCTCGACGACGAGCTCCTTGTCGGGATTGTCAATCTCGATCGCGGTCAGCAGCGCGTCCACGACGTCCGGGTCGAATCCCCGGACCACGGGGCCCACCAGCCGCCTCAGGTCGTCCGCCACGAGAGGGCTCCTCACTGGTCCCGCGGCTGCCCGCGGCATCGGTTGTGGTGACGCCGGCCGTCGGCCGGCACCGCGACGTCGATCCGCTCCCCCTCCAGCCGGACGGGGAAGGCGTACAGCCGGCAGGTGTCCGGGTTGCGCCCCTGGCCGGTGGTCAGATCGAACTCCCATCCGTGGGCCGCGCAGGTGAGCACCTCGCCGTCGAGGTCGCCCGACGCCAGCGGAAACTCCGAATGCGGGCACAACCCCTGGTAGGCCCGCAGTTCGCCGCCCGGCAGGTGCGCCAGCAGCACCGGGTCGCCGCCCACCTCGACCTCGGCGATGTCGCCCTCCCACAACTCTTCCAGGGTGGCGGCGGGCAGCCAGCGTAAGGAGGCGTCAACGTTCATCGAAGAACGCTTCCACGTAGTCGAGCGGGCCCACTCCCGCCTCGCCGACGCGCTGCCCGTCGGGCAGGATCCGGCCCTCGAACCGCACCCGGACGGGCGCCGGGCGGGCCCGCGCCCGGCGGCCCGCCACGTGGGCGGCGATCTTCTGGCCGACGACCTCGGCGGTGTCCTGGTCGTCGACGAGGACGAGCAGCACCGCGACGTCGTCGCGGAAGCTCGCGCTCAGCGGCAGCAGCGCCATGCGGTCTCCTTGGTCGGCCCGGGGCCTGCGCGCCGGGCCCGTCCTGTTGGTCGGCTCAGGGCCTGCGCGCCGGACCCGTCCTGTTGGTCGGCTCAGGGCCTGCGCGCCGGACCCGTCCTGTTGGTCGGCTCAGGGCCTGCGCGCCGGGCCCGTCGCTCGTCCTGTTGGTCGGCCCGGAGCCCTACGCGCCGGGCCCGTCCTGGCCGAGCGCCCAGGCGTAGTCGGTGGCGTCGCGTCCCTGCTCGGCTTCGGACAACCCCATGTAGCGCAGCACGCCGCCCAGGTCGGGTGGCGTGATGTCGCCGGCCAGCAGCCGGTCGACGAGCGACTTGTGCCCGGCGAACCGCTCCGGCCGGGAGGTGAAGATCCACTTGCACGGCTCGGAGCAGAACAGGTAGGTCCGCCCCCGGTAGGTGTGCCGCAGCGGCGCGGCCGAGTCGAGGGCGCCGACCATGACGCCGGCGGGCCGGACGATGGGGATCTGGCAGAGGTTGCACATGATCGGCAGCGTCTCCGGGAACGTCGCCGCGACGTTGCCGTTGCGGAGGTTGTCCTGGATGACGTCCCAGTTCCGGCCGAACGTGTCGTTCCAGCCCGGATACTTCTCCTCCAGCCAGCGGCGTTCCGCGGCGGAGACGCCGGCGTCGGGGTTCCACCACACGGTCGGGCGGTAGGTCCAGACGCCCAGGTGGATGGCGTGGTGATACCAGGTGAGCTCGCTGATGAACTGGTCCCAGTACCAGGGACGGTCGAGGCCGAAGTCGCGGAACTGCTCGGCGAACTGCTTGACGACCCAGTCCTCGATGAATTCCTGGAACGACATCCGCCGGCTCTCCAGCGGCGTGTAGTAGTCCATGGACAGCCCGGTGAGCACCGCGAATATCCGCCACGAGCGCCAGAACATGTGGTCGATGAGGAATTGGCCCCATTCTTTGTGCCCGTTGTCGATGAGCACCTTGATGGTCGGCTCGCCCTGCTGGGAATGCCGTGCCTCGTCGGTCTGGATGCTGGAGATGAGCGCGCCGAACTCCAGGTCCCCGACGTCCATCGCGTCGGCGGCCATGCCGAGGAACTGCAGGTTCGTGAAACCCGTCTCGAAGGCGAAGGTGAGCTGCAGCGCGATGGAGACCGCGTCGTTGGCGACGAACATGTCGTCGAACAGGTGCCGGGCGGCGAGCACCACCCAGTTGTCGGTGTGGAACGCCTTCAGCGCCCAGTCGCCGCGCGGCTCCTTGTCCAGCAGCCCGTACGGGAAGAACGCCTGGATCTGGCCGTGCCGCATCTCGTCGAGCGCGCCGAAGGTCGCGGTGTTGCGCCAGGCGGCCGACCGCCCGAACCTGGCCATGCGGGCCTCGCCGATCGCGGCCAGGAATTCGGGCATGGTGATGGCGCCGTAATGCGCCAGGATCACGGACTTCCAGCCGGGGTCGAGCCGGTCGAACAACTTCGAGCGGCTCACCGTGTTCTTCAGCGAGTAGGTCGTGGTGTCCTTGGTCACCTGGTTGTGCACGTATTCCCGATAACTGATCTTGTACGGCTCGTCCCATCGTTCCCATCCCGCGCTGGAGATGCGATGGGAGCCGGACAGCTCCTCCGGGAAAACGGCTTCCTCGGTGACGTGGCGCAGTGTCCAGTTGGTGTCGCGCGACAGGTCGTACCAGTCGCTGCGCGAAAGCTTCGGCATGGCCGTCCTCGCATCGCCGATGGACCCTCATCTGTTCATAAGATGCTTCCGGCGAAATGTAAACAGCTCGCGCGCGGGCGGTCAGTGGAGTGCGGCGCCGAGGCGACGCCACTGCGCGCGCGGGAAGGCGCGCGGGTCGGCGGTGAGCACCTGGACGCAGACGTGATCGGCGCCGGCCGCCCGATGCTCGTCCACCCGGCGCTGGATCGCCGCTTCGTCACCCCACGCGATCACAGCGTCGAACAGCCGGTCGCTGACCTCGGCCAGATCTTCGGGCGAGAACCCGAGGCGGAGCAGGTTGTTGGCGTAGTTGGGCAGGGCCAGATAGCCCCGCAGCCACTCGGTGCCGATCGTGCGCGCCTCGTCGACGTCCGAGCACAGGATCACGGTCTGCTCCGGCAACACGAGCGGGCCTTCGCCGACGGCCTCGCGCGCGAGCCGGGTGTGCTCGGGCGTGACCAGGTAGGGGTGGACGCCGCGCGCCCGCTTCGCCGCGAGGTCGAGCATCTTCGGGCCGAGCGCGGCGAGCACCCGCCGCTCGACCGGCACCGGCGTGTCCGCCTGGTCGAGCTCGTCGAGGAAGGCCGTCATCGCCGCCAGCGGTTTGCGGTAGCGGCCCGGCTCCCCCGCGTCGACCGCCACGGCGTGGCTCACCCCGATGCCCATCAGGAACCGGTCGCCATGGGCGGCGGACACCGACGCGAACGACGCGGCGACGCCGGCCGGGTCGTGCATCCACAGGTTGAGGATGCCGGTCGCCACGACGACGCGGCTCGTCGCGGTCAGCAGGTTGCCGACGGCGTCGAAGACCGGCCCGCCGGCGTCCGGCACCCACAGGGCGCTGAATCCCAGCTCTTCGAGCTCGGCGGCCGACTCGGCGGCCTCGCCCTGGTCGCCGAACCGCAGATGGTGACTCCACACGCCCACACCAGAAAGATCCATGGCGCCCAACCTATCCAGAGACGCCGCCGGCGCGGGACCACGAGGGCCCCGCGCCGGTCGGTGCTCAGCGGAACGAGCTGCGGTCAGCCCAGTCCACCGAACCAGATGTCGAACAGATCGACGAAGTTGTCCGCGATCTTCTGGCCTCGGGCGCCGAGTTCGGCCGTCGCGCCCCTGCGCGAGTTGGTCTCGACCTCGATCTTCTCCGGCCTGAAGATCTGCCGCTCACCCTGGCCGGAGCCCCCGCGCGGCAGGCTCGACGGGGGCCTGCCCTGCGGATACATCCGGCCGTTGCCGTAGACGGTGTAGGACTGCGTCGGCTGGACGGAGCCGTCGTTGCGGTAGACCGAGCTCGGCCGTGGCCGCGCCGGCTGCCGGTTCGTCTTCGGCGGCGACTGCCGCTGCGTCGCCCGATGGCTGGTCGGCCGGCTCGCCGGGCGCGAGCGCGCAGCCTGGATTCCTCTGGGGACCCGGCCGGCTCGCCGGGTTCGCTCCAGCGACGCGAGTTTCATCCGCCGCTTGGCCGCCGCCTCGCGAGCCGCCTTCCGCGCCTCTCTCTTCGCCGCCGCCTCGGCCCGTCGTTTCGCCGCTGCCTCCTTCGCCTTCCTGATGGCCTCGGCGGCCTTCTTCCTGATCGCCGCCAGCCGTTTCTTCTTCGCCTCGGCGAGTGCTCGTTTCTTGGCCTCCGCCGCGATCCGCTTCTTGGCCTCTTCCGCGGCGCGCTTCCTGGCCTCCGCGAGCATCTTCTTCCTGGCCGCCTCGCGGGCCCGGCGGATCGCCTCCCGTCTGATCGCGCGCTGGGCCGCCTTCTTGGCGAGGTAGCGCGCCCCGTACCGGACGCCGATGGCGACCACGATCCAGACCCACTGCCCGTCGGCGTCGCTCATGGTGACGGGGCTGTTGTTGGCGTAGGCGTAGGCGTTGAGCTGCTGCGGATCCACATCGTCGATGACCGGGTCCACCGAGATGAAGCGGCCGTTCTTCGGGTCGTACTCGCGGGCGCCCAGGTGCACGAGCCCGGTCGTCGTGTCCTGTGTGCCGCCCACGAAGGATCGTTGCCCCGGCCAGAACGCCGGTGGCGAGCCCCGGTTCTCACCGAACGGGGTCGTCCTGCGGACGGCCAGCTCGCCGGTGCTCGCGTTCACCGCGGCCTGCGCGGTGCCCTGGTGGTCGTTGGCCATGAGGTAGACCTGGTTGTCCGGCGTGCGCACCGCGATGGGCTGGTCGCCGATGGTGTAGTAGCGGGTCTGTTCGACCGCGTCCTTGGCGAAGTCGAAACGCAGCTCCATGTCGTCGATGTAGAGGGTGGAGTCGGTCGGCGTCTTGCGGATCAGCCGGTCGCCGTC
>NZ_JBSFVA010000077.1:0-14594 GCF_053592075.1 Nonomuraea sp. NPDC002799 | reverse complement strand
GCGTTCTGATGCCGAAGCACCAGCAGTTCCGCCTCCTTGGAGACGCTCCTTCGGAGCAGCAGCGCGGGCAAAGACAGCAAGCGCCGGGCGACGGCTTACACCATAGACAGGATCACGAATCATGATCTCAGGCGACCCGGACCGGTCACTCGGTGCCGCTGAGCCCTTCCCGCTCACCGGACGAAGGGCTCTGCGCTGGAGGTGATTCGAGTTATTGAGCCTCACAGGCCGCTCAGCGCCCTCGCCTCTTCCGGCCCACCGAACAGGGGACTCTGCGCTGGTAGTGATTCGAGTTATTGAGCCCCACACGCAACCACCGCCTTCCCGGTAAGAGTTGGGCCGACCTGCCGGCCCGTTTGCACATCCCAGATCCGTACGGTGGAGCCTGCGCTGATCAGGAGCCTGCCGTCCGGGCTGAAGCTGAGGGATGCAATGACCTCCTCGTACGGGAGCGAAGCGGTGATCTTGATGGTATTTGAGATCTTCTTCCGCGATTTGACCGAGAAGAGCTTGAATTCGTCTTCATCCGTGGCGGCGGCCAAGATCTTGCCGTTGGGGCTGACCACGGCCAGATCGCACAGGTCCACCGACAGGGGCATGAACGGCCGGCCGGACTTCCTTCGTGTCTTGATGTTCCAGACGGTCAGGTCGTTGTCGGTTGCGAGAAGTTTTCCGGCCTGGTCGAGGAAGGTGACCGGGCCAGAGGCGTTATTGGGGAACGAGGCGCCTATCTGGCGCTGGGTGGTGAGATTCCAGAGCCGGGTTTCATCTTCGTGAGAGGTCGCCAACGCCTGGCCGTCCGGGCTGAAGCTCAGCGAGCCGATGGCGTCGAGCGGCCGGCCGAAGGTCTTGCCGATCTGCTTGTGTGACCGCACGTCCCACAACCTGACCTGGTCAAAAGTACGGACGTCTACATCTTGACGTCCGTCGTCGATCGCGGCCAGGAGCCGCCCGTCGGGGCTGAAGGCCATCTTACCGCCGGCTCTCAGCGCCCCGCTGGGCTGGATGGGGGGCCCTGATCGTTGACGTGAAGCGAGATCCCAGAAGTCGATGCCGTCGTCGCCTCCCAGGGCAACGGTCTTCCCATCCGGACTGAGCGCCAACCCGAAACCGTAGTTCTCAATCGGCAGCCTAACTGTCCGGGGAAACCAGGTCTGCGTCGCGGGAGGCCCGGATTCGCTGGTGGCTCTCATCAGCCATACTGCCGCGCCGGCCACAGGCTTCACCGGGACGGTGCGCACCGCCTGCGGCCACACCTCGGAGACGGGACCGGCCGCCGCCTCGCTTGTGGACTCCGCCTGAGGCTTGATGGAGTTCACGAGCCCAGGTATACGGAGAAGGTGGTCAACCTTGAGTCACCCGTCCGAGGGCTCGGCGGCGCATTGCCCGTGCCGGCGTGGGAGGGGCTCATCAGGGCTGGCGCGGCTCGGTCCTACGCCGTTGGAGACGTCCTGGTACGGCAGGGTGAGACGGGCGCGTTCGTACTGTGCCTCACCGCAGGCAAGATCAAGGTCACCCGCAGCGAGCCGGATGGATCCGAGGTGCTCCTGGCCGTACGCGGGCCCGGGGAGGTGGTCGGCGTGATCGCGGCCATCGACGGCGGCCGGCGCTCGGCCACGGTGACAGCCCTGCAACCTTGCGTCGCCTACGCACTTCCCGCCGCCCGATTTCGCGCGATCCTGGACGGCCACCGGCTCACCGACCAGCTCGTCCGCCACGTCGTCGAACGTCTCAGGGAAGGCGAGGACTTCCGCAGCGAGCTGGCGCAGCTCTCCGCCCAGCGCCGCGTTGCGGCGATGCTGCTCCGCTTCGCGGCGTGCGACACTTCACCGAGACAGGTGATCGAGATCAGCCAGAGCGAGCTAGCAGGCGCTGCTGGGATGTCCCGCGCGGCGGTCGCGGCCGAGCTGTCGGCGCTGCGCAGGGCGGGCCTGGTCGTCACCGGCCGCCGCCGCCTCGAAATCCTGGACCTCGCTGGCCTCCGGCAGATCCTCCTGGAAGGCTGACGGGAAATCTGCGCTCTGTGTCCAGTTCTGGACAGTTCGCTCGCCCGACCTCCACGACCATGAGCAGCAGGAGCAGCACATAAGGAGAGCGAGGAGAGAGACATGCAAGGAGCCATCCCGACCCGGCTGTTGCCGCCCTACCGGGCGCTGCTGGCCGTGGACATCGTCAAGTTCAGCGCCGCCAAAGGGGTGTTCTTGGGAGACCTGCACGAGCTGGTGCCCGAGGTCCTGGAACGTGCCATGAACCTGTCCGGCCTTCAGGAGGTATGGGACGCGCGTCGCTTCCCCGACAGCGCAGGAGACGACTACATCTTCGGCACCGATCCGGCGTGGTTGCCGCTGCTCGTCAGCCCACTGCTGGCCAACCTGCAGACCGTGCTCGAAGAGGTGGATCACCGACTGGCCGCGCGCGACCGCGACCTCCGTCTGCGCCTGCGGGCCGCGCTCCACGTCGGCCCGGTCCCGGACTCCGGCGACCCGGTACGCGACCGCATCAGCGAGCCGACCGTCACCACGTTCCGGCTTCTGAACTCGACCCCGATCAACAACGTGCTGAAGCGCTCTCATCCGGACGTCACCCAGACCGCGGCCGTGCTTTCCCAGCGGGTGTTCGACGACATCATCCGGCCCGGGTACACGACGTTGCATCCCAGCGAGCTCACCTCCGCGACGGCCGAGGTGCCCGGCAAGGACTTCGCCGAGCCCGCTTGGCTGTACGTTCCGCGCCCCTCCTGGCAAGCCGGGACCCAGGACCGGCCCGCCGCTCCCACCGTGGAGGTGGAGAAGGCCAATGGCTCGCCGCTGGCGGTCTTCCAAGCCCCCGTCGGCCAGAGCAACACCGCGCACTACATGCAGGTGAGCCAGACGCTTCCCGCCGACTTCTTCGGCCGCGAGTCCAAGGGAGACCGCAGTGAGTGAGACACCGGCAGCAGTGTTTCAGGCTCCCGTCACGACCGCGTACGTCGCGGATCGCATCTACACGAGCAGCTCGATGATCCGGTCCATCGCGCTCGACCAGGAAGAGATCAAACGGCAGCGGGCGATGTTCGTGCCGACAGCCGTCATGGAGGCTCTCACTGAGCGTCTCAAGACGTATGGAGTCGTCGCGCTGGTGGGACCCAAGGGGAGCGGCAGGCGGATCACCGCGATCAACCTGCTGGCCGGGCTCGGCCTCCAGCCGCGCGAAGTCCCCCTTGACGAGGACGACGCGGGGGAACTCCTCGGACCGCCGGATATGGGCTACATCGTCGACGCCGACGACCTGGCCGGCAGTTCCAAGCCGCTGCAGGCGTGCATTGGATCAGCGCGCGAGCGAAGGCTGCCGATCGTCATCCGGGTGACCTCCGATGTCTGGCGGCGCGTCGCCGTCGACGGGGTTCCAGAGCTCCCCATCGCCTCCGCCCCTGCCATCGACATCTTCGGCAAGCATCTGACGGTCTCCCTAGGTGAGACCGAAGCTGGCGGCTGGAGCGCCCACCCGAAAATCAAGGACTGCCTGTCGCCAGCCGGTCCTCGTGACGCTGTACGGCTCGCCAGGCTGGCTGCGGAGGCCATGTCCAAGGCGGGCCACTTCAGCGAGCACCTGGTGGACGAGGTGCTCGGCGCCTATACCAACTGGGAAACCGAGCTGGACCACATCTTCTCCACCGTGCCTGGCGAGACGGAGGACGAGGAAGGCAGGACGCGAGCACTCCGGCTGGCCGCCGCGGTGCTGGAGGGGAGCACGTCGTCGTCGGTCTTCACCGCGGCCAGGACGCTCTCCGAAATCCTCGAGCTCCGCCCGGAGGCCGGACACGGGCTGGTTGGGCCCAGCACGAGAAAGCGCCTGGAATCCATCTCCGCCCGCAACGACGATGGACGTGTCGTGTTCTCACGAACGGCGTTCGGCGCCTCGACCCTCGATTTCGTCTGGAGCCACTGGCCGCAGCTGCACAAGGATCTTCAGGACTGGTTCGGCAAGCTCGCGCAGCAGCTGCCGGAGGACGGACCGCTGATCGCCGAGCGGGTGGCGGACCTCGCCATCCGTCAGCGTCATTTCGCCATGCTGAACACGCTGGCGACCGGATACCTGGACGGGACGGCGACCTTCGGCCTCGGGGTCGCCCTTCTCACGCGGGCGGCGATGAGCGACGAACTCGGCCGCGCCGCTCGCCGTACGCTCTACCAGTGGTCCCGGCAGTCCCCGCCACGGCACCCCGCCGCCGTCGTGGCCACCTGCACCGGCCCGCTGGCCGAAGCGTTCCCTCGCGTGGCGCTGACCCGGCTCAAGCACGTCGCGCTCACCGCCGTCACCGACATCAGGAAGAACCTGGTGGACGGCCTGACAGGCCTGGCGATGAACCTGCAACTCCGCCGAGAGCTCCTCGACGAACTCGTACGCTGGCTCGACCGATCCGAGCCGGAACCGCGACGAATCGTCGCGGCCGAAGCCCTGCTCCAGATCCTGCTGCTGCAGGACCCCGACGGCCGGCTCTTGCTCCTTGAGCACGCCGAACCGGGATGGGAGCCGGCGCTGGCGGTGGCCTGGAGGTCACTGCTGCGAAGCCCCCTCCCCGAGGCGGAGATACGATCGGGCGTCTCCCACTGGCTGGAAGCGGCCGCCCAGGCAAAGGCGCCTCTTTCCACGGTGGTCACCGTGCTCGGGGCGGTTCCCAGTAGCGCGGTCGAGGAGAGCCTTCTGGTCATCGCCGTTTTCAGGTGGGCACGCGAAACTTCGGACGAGGCGGAGGCCCCACGCCAGCACGTCTTCCACCAGGTTATCGACGCCGTCCTCGCGGGGAGCGGAACCTCGACCAGGGAGTCCATCGACCTCGCGCTCCAGATGGAGCAGGAGGCGCGGGCCGATGACTAGGGGCTTCCTGCCACGCCTGCTGGGAGCCAGAGCGAGCCACTCGAACGAGTACATCTACCGCACCCGGCTCCCCAGCGAGCTCGACGGCGCCTGCTTCGACGCGACCATCGAGGTCCACGGTCAGCTCGATCACCAACAGCCCGCTAAGGAGGCCCAGGTCTACCGAAAGTTGGAGAGCCATGCCCGCGTCGTCAGCGGCAAGCTGTCCGTCCTCGACCTGGACAGGGCCGCCGCCGAGATCACCATCGAGCTGAACCGCGAATCGGTCGTCGCCATGCCCGACCTGCACGTCCGGCTCGACCGGGTCCGGGCGCGGGTCAGCGCCGGTGCGAGCGCCGTGGAGACGGCACGATCGCTCCAGGAGGCCGTCCAGAAGACGACGCTCGCCCGGATGGAGTACCGGGAGCAGGCCCGGCGGCTTGGCTTGTTACGAGATCACTTCCTGGCGAGCCCCGCCATGGCTCGCATGTGGTGGGTGGGCGAAGACCCCAGCCGCCTGGCCGATCTCGCCGCCATGTCCACCAGCGGTAAGGCCGACCCCTTCGAAACCGCAGTGAGCCTCCTCGGTGAGGCCGCCGATGCGGGTTCGGCCCGCAACGAGGTCGCCGCGATCATCGAAACCTTCGTCCGCGGGCTGACCCCCGAGGCGGGAAAGTACCTCATCTCGCAACTCGCCCAGGTCTTCACCAACTACGAGCGGCCGGAACTGGCCGAGCGCCTGCTGTCCACCGCCCGACTCAACGGGGCATCATGACCGGCGACCCGCCCGCGCACGCGGCCACGATCCTGGAACATGCCAGGGAAGAACTCAGCCGTGCCGACGTCAAGGCCGGAATCCTCCTGACGGTGAATGGCGTCGGCGTCGGCGCGGTGCTGAACAAGCTCACCGCCGGCGGCGGCCCCGCTCCGGCGAACACGTTCCTCACGATCCTCTGGTGGGGCGCAGTTCTTATGGTCGCTGTGAGCTCAGGCTTCCTGATCGCGGCGATCAAACCCCGAGCCTCCCGCCGACGCGGGCCGTCCGGCGTCCGGATCGCCTATTTCGCCGACGTCCGCGGCCTGTCCGGTCCCGGCGAGCTCTCGACGGTGTTGCGGCGGCGCCAGAACGACTGGCTGGATGCGCTCGCGGATCAGATCTGGCACGTCAGCCGACTGTGTCAGGTCAAGTACGGACACCTCAACAGAGGCCTGTGGCTGATGGTGTCCGGCTGGGCGGTGTTCATGGCCGTGTCCGTCATCGGCCCCGCGATCTCCCGCTGAGCTCCCGAGCTCACCTCCGCCCGCTCGGTCGCGCACGTCCGCGACTTCGCCGACCGGCTCAAACCCCACGCGCGGCTGGCGGCCGTACGGGACTTCAATGACATGCTGCGCGCCGACCTGGAGAACTGACCGGCAGCACGGACGTGACGACTGTCCCGGTCTCGACCAGCACACCTCCCGTCCAGGCCTCGTGCACGCTCCTCGGCCTGGACGGGAGCGGGATGCAGTTGCTGCACCTGCGGGCCAACGCCGTCTATCATTTGCCTGACCGTGACGCGGTGCTGCGGCTGCGTCACGCCCCTGGCAACAACGCGATCGCCCGGCATTTGCACGCCGCTGTGACCGTCACCCGCTGGCTCGCCACGCACGGCTTTCCCATGATCATGCCCTTGCCCGTACACCAGCCGGGCAGCGTGGATTGCTGGTATGCCACCGCCTGGCATTATGTCCCTCACGCTGAAGGCACAACGCCCACGCCGGAAGACCTCGGTTACGTCCCGCGGAGTGGTGTACGGGTGGGAGCATGTGCCCCGCACCGCGACCGTCATCTAATGATGGCGCGGTGGCTGAAGTGCAGGATCCATTCCGGGCGACGCGACGTAATGTCGAATGGGGCGGCCGAGTCGTGCTCGGTGCGTGCTCGCACGCCCTATCATGCGCCGTCAGGACCCGGCACCGCCCGACACGCAAAATGCGTGGAGGGAGCACGAACCACCATTAGACGGCACTGCGCGGCACTAAAAGATCTTGCTTCTAATCCGATTGTTGCAGGTCGAATTTTGCAGGGCGTGCTCTGAGCATGTCTTTGACCTGCGAGAACAGGGGATCGGATGCGTTCTAGAGATTTTTATCTAGCGGCTGCGTGCTCCATGTGTGCTCGGATGCACCAACTCTGCACACGCCCCGATCCAATTCGCAGTCCCCGGACTCTGAGGTAAGGGCGCCGGCCGCGCAGCCGCCGCGAGAAGACGGCCGGTGTAGGGCCGGATGCTTAATCCGACTGTCAGCCTCGCAGGGAGATGAGTTTCCCCGGTTCGGTCTAGTCTTCCTCGCCGTACAACAGGACGGCGGTCTTCTCGGCCGCGGCCGGACTGGGCCTAAAGGGAACGTGGGCGGCGAGTGCGAGTGGGCGCTTCGGCGACGGACTTCACGTGAAAGCTCAGCTTTCGACAGTGATTGAGGGGGTGATTTCTTGGGACCAGTTTGGGACCACACGCTATGCCGCCAGCAGGACAACACGCAGGTCGGCGAACAGCGAGCTGAGTGCGAGAGCGCGTTTGACGTGCGGAAACGCCTACTCCCACGTTCTGGGGGTCAAGGGGTCGCAGGCTCAAATCCTGTCGTCCCGACGGTTGAAAAAGGCCAGACGATCTTGGAGATTACTCCAGGTCTTCTGGCCTTTTACGTTGAGTGACCAACAGTGGTGATGATCTAGGCGGCCCTCAGCTTGGGACCACTTTGGGACCACCTCGCCGACAGGTGAGCGCTCAAGGCGTTACCTGCTGCGTCGAGGAGCTCGGCGTCGGGATGAAGGTAGCGCTGAGTGGTGGTCAGGGAACCATGACCGGCGATCTTGCGCAGCACATGGATCGGGACGCCGGCGTCGGCCATCCAGGTCAGGCCGGTATGGCGTAGGTCGTGGCGACGGAGGTGTTCGCAACCCAGGGCGGCAACGACCTCGTCCCAGTTCGTGGCATCTCTCAGAACGGTTCGGCGTACATCTGCTGGGCGAGCGTGCCGTAGGAGACACCGATGCCGAACCGCCGCTGAACGTCCTCACTGAAGCCGGAGGGGCGAAGGATGTCGTTCACGCCGGAGTTGCCGGGGCGACCCGAGTTGGTCAGCAGGGATCCGATCCGCGCGGAGGGGTCGGTGGCCTTGCGCCGGGCGAGGGTCAGGTCGACGGTGGGTCCGTTCGGCTTGGACCAGTCGATCGGTACGGCCGGCGTGCCGCACTCGACGGTGGGCTCCTCCTCGCACGGCCCCCAGGTGACGCCGTGCTTGCCGGCAGCATCCTCTCCGGTTACCGTCGCGTTGGCCATCCCGCCCGTCGTCGTGGCTAACAGCGTCGCCATCGCCACAAGGGCGGTGGCGAACAGGGAAGTTCTTCTTGGCATATTGCTCCTGCCGTTGATCGACTGGACACAATCCTGCTCACACGGCACACAACCGGTTCTGACCTTGCTGTAGTGACGACCGCGCGGGGACAGGATTAGAGCCCGCCGAAAGGGCGTCGATCCTCCTCGAACCTGGCGCACCTTCCTACGTGTCAACGGCCCGTGGCCGGGCCGTTGACACGCGCCGTCCTTGATCACCAATCTAACCGGCAACAGCTCCGCCGTTGAGCTGAGGCTTGGATCCACGGTTCAGTGTCAGGTGACAGCGAGGTAGGACATCAGCTCGACGCCCTACTCACGGGTAGCGTGCGGAGGGACGTGAGACTGACCGACGGCTGTTCTTCTCATGGATTGGTGGCCGGCCGGTCAGCTCACGCCAGGGTGCAGCGGTCGGCCGGTCACCGTATATCACATGGACGCTGTCCTCCTCGGTGACCGCCGACATGTTGATCGGTTGCGGCATCGAGGAGGCTTCCTTGGCAGGAAGGCACTGACAGCGCCCGTAGGCAATTTTCAGTCTCCTACATCATTCGCAGAGCAGGTCAGGCTCCGGCGTCAGGAAACCACGTGAAGGGAAACCACGTGAAAGGAAACCAGGTGTTGCCGCTGTTCATGTTAGAAGTCCTCCCCATGTCAGATGTCCGCCAACGCAATTCCATTGGTCAGCGGTAGAATTTCCACAGATATATGTATATCATATTAGATTAAAACCATAGAAGATGGTGCGAGTGATCTTGGCCACATGACCCCCCCGAAGATCCACAACCAGGGAGTAAGCCGTCGTGCTGATTCGGCTGCTCGGAACCATCGAGGTGGAGCGTTCGGGCCAGACCCAGCCCGTACGGCCGCCACAGGTCGCGCTCGCACTCGCCGCGCTGGCGTGAGAGGTTCCCCGGGTCGTGTCCGTCGAGACGCTCCTCGCTCGCATCTGGGACGAGGAGGTTCCGCCCGGCGCGCCCTGTACACGATCATCACGCGCATCCGCCGCGACGTACTGGCGGGTGACGGCGCTGTCGTCCACCGGCTCGGTGGTTATCTGCTCGACGTGGACGAGTCCAAGACAGGCATCCCCAAGACCTCAGTGCATCGCTACCTCGCCGAGTTCCCCCAGGAGGCGTGATGCTGACCCCGCCCCCCACTCCTCAGCGTCTGCGATCCCCGTTCGCTGTCGCGGCGGCAGCTGCTGGAGCGTTCCCACCAGCGCGAGCCGCATAGTCTGTCGTTCCACCACGACCGTCGCCGGATCGGCCGGTGTGGCGGTGAACAGGAAGTCGGGTATCGGCTGGAGCCACGGCACCTCCCGAGCTTGTGCGCCGAGCGCCGCATCCAGATCTCTCTGGGGGCTCCGAGATCCGCGGGCAGAGGCCTGCGTCTACGTTTTTTCCAGCGCCTTGAAAGACGCCCGGGCCGCGATCCGGTACAGCCAGGTACGGAGCGACGA
This sequence comes from Nonomuraea sp. NPDC002799, assembly GCF_053592075.1. NCBI lineage: Bacteria > Bacillati > Actinomycetota > Actinomycetes > Streptosporangiales > Streptosporangiaceae > Nonomuraea > Nonomuraea sp. NPDC002799. Next base: position 4,919 of record NZ_JBSFVA010000077.1, on the reverse strand, counting down.
CCGTCCCTCGAACGCGTCGTAGGCCACGCCAGGCGTCGAGGTAGACGTCTTGCACCACCTCTTCGGCCTCGTCGACCGAGCGAGCCGAGCATGCGGTAGCAGTAGGCGAGCAGCTCACGCCGGAACGGTTTCGCTCAGCCTTCCAAAATCCTTGTCGCCGGCGGCCTTGGCTTCACTCATGATCCGCCGATTCTGTGGTGGCGGGGTGCGCGGCTCGCCCGGTCGAGCCGTATTCGTCGTGTCGCTTCAGCCACGAATATCGCGGCACCTGGGGGCATCCGTCGGGGGAGTCCTCCCAGTCCTCTTGGCGTCCGAGTGCGGTGAAGTCGAGGGAACCCAACGTTGCTCCCATCGGCTCGTGCCCGCGATCGTTGATGAAGTACGTGCGGTAGACGTTGTCGCCGTCACGGATGAATGCGTTGGTGCCGTACCACTCGGCCACGCCGAAGTCGGCGTCGAAGCTGTCGGTGATCGTGTACCAGGGCATGGCCCAGCCCATGAGCGCTTTCATCCGTTCGATGTCGGGTTGCGGTGCGCGTGAGGCCAACGCGAGCGTGGTGTCGCGGGCGTGGAGATGCGCGAGATGGGCGACCTGGTCGGCCATCAGCGAGCAGCCGACGCAGGCGTGGTCGGGCCAGCCGTCCACACCTGGCTCGAAGAAGGCCCGGTAGAGCAGCAGTTGACGACGGCCCTCGAACAGGTCGAGCAGCCGGGCGGCGCCGTTCGGACCGTCGAAGGCGTATTCCTGGTCCACCTTCAGCCACGGCATCCGCCTGCGCTGAGCGGCCAACGCGTCCCGGGCGCGGGTCAGCTCCTGCTCCTTCGCCAACAGGCGCAGGCGGGCGGCCTCCCATTCCGCTGGAGTGACGACCTGGGCCCGGGAGGTGTTGTTCATCGTGATGTCCCTTGCGAGTTCGGATCAGTGGACGGCGATGTCAGCCATGTCGATGGCGACGAAGACGATCCGGTCGTCGCCCATTGGGGCGTAGGCCCGTCGCGTGGCGGGGATGACGATGCCGTCGACGTCGCGGTAGTCGGCGGCGTAAAGCTGCGCCTCGACCGTCCGGCCGACGATGTCGATGGTGAAGTCGTGGCGGCGCAGCAACCCCTCCGGGCCGAAGCAGAACACCTGCGTGCGGGTGTGGCTCTTGATGTGGTCGGGGAAGGTCACTTTCAGCCGACGCCATGTTTCACCGTCGGCCTCAATCGAGGCGATCTCCTCGCAGACGAACCCCGGCCAGGTGAACAGGAACGGCGTATTCAGGTACGTCCACAGTGCTTCCCCGGTGAAGTACACGAGATGCAGGTCGTCCCACGGCGTCTCGAACTGGTGGCCGTCGAACGACCGTTCCGGGTCGTCGCGTGCCTCGACCACCGTGCCGATCGGTCGTTGCAGGACGACCCGGTCGGGTTCGAAGACCGACCGTCGGTCCTGGCCGACGAAGTCCATGGTCAGCCGTTCCCGCGTGGTGTCCACCTCGAAGCGGACCTTCGTCAGCGCGTCGCCTTGTCCCTTGATCTGCCAGAAGGCCCCGGTGATGGCGGCGTCGACAGCGATCGTCTGGATCTGGTTCCACCGGTCCACGCCACCGTGCGCGGCGACGGCGCTCGCGAGTAGATCGTTCATTGCTCATGCTCCTCTGTGGGGATGCCCCGGCCGCCGAAACGGCGGTCGGGGCGAGTCGGGTCAGTCGACGATGATTCCGCCGGTCAGGTTGGCGACGGTGCCGGTCATCGCGGATGCCCGGTCGGAGGCGAGGAACACCGCCGCTTCCGTGAGTTCGGCCAGCGTGGTCGGGCGCTTGCGGTGGCTCATACCACTCGCTAGCGCAGTGAACTGCTCCTTGGTGATCCCCAGCGCGTCGGCGTGCAGCCCGTACACGACATCGATGACCGGTGTCTCCACCATGCCCGTGGTGCGTAGGCAGATCGCGCGAACACCGTGCTGGGCCCATTCGGCCGACAGCGCGCGGTTGAGACCTTCCATCGCCGCCCAGCCGACGCTCATGCCGCCCACCAGGGGCTGCGGTAAACGGGCCGGCTCGGGTGTGTGCATCATGATCACCCCCGACCGCCGGGCGATCATGTGCCGTGCGGCGGACTTCGCGGTGATGAAATGAGCCTGGGCATACGTGGTGATCGGGCGCAGGAAATTCTCGACCGGCAGTTCGGTGAGCGGTATTCCCTGCAATCCCACGGGCGAGATTCCGATCGCGTTGAACGACACGTCGATGCTGCCGGCGTCGGCGACGACCGCGTCCAGGTGCTCGGTCACGGATCTCTCGTCCCCGGCGTCCACCACGGCGGTCTCGACCGCTCCACCCGCGGCGGAGATCTCCTTCGCGACCGTATCGATGACGTCCAGATCTCGCGCGGTCAGGAACACCCTGGCACCTTCGTGAGCGAAACCGCGGGCCACCGCACTACCAACCGCGCCGCCCGCGCCGTAGACGACGACATTCTTGTTTTCCAGCAACATAACTTTCTCTTTCTGGTGGTTCACGCCATCGCGTGAAGTCCGTGGCCGTTGGGCTGGTACACCCGGTGCTCGGTCGGGCTGGTCGATGTGGCTGAGGTGCCCCCCGTGACCGGGTCTCACTTCTGCCGACGCCTGGCAGTAGCCGGGATCGACAGCACGCGGAGAATTTAGAATTTCTGCACGGAGGATTTCGGCGCGGCCCCGGTGTCGATACCGTCCCCGCTCGCGCGTCGAGGTGAGTGGAGGGTCCGAGTGGCGGGCCCGCAATGGGAAGGTTGGAACCGATGGCCGAGTACCTGGTGTTGATCTACGATGACGAGAACGCGGTGGCCGGCGCCGGCCAGCAGGAGTCCGGCCGGCTGCTCGCCGACCACCAGCGGTTCATGGCCGCGCACGAGACGGCGCTGCGCAGCGGTAACGCCCTGCAGTCGACCGCGACGGCCACCTCGATCCGCCCGGACGGCGCAGCCGGGTTCAGCGTCACCGACGCCCCGTTCGCCGAGACCAAAGAGGCCCTCGTGGGCTACTACCTCATCGAGGCCGACGACCTCGATCGGGCCGTGGCCATCGCCAAGCAGGTGCCAACGTTCGCTGGTGGGGTCGAGGTCCGGCCCGTGCGCACCTTCGACTGACCACCCGAGGACACCGCGTGATGACAGTGGACCCGCGGGTGGGCGCCGCGGTCGCTGACGCACACCGCCGCGAGTGGGCCTTTGTGCTCGCCGCGACGGTGCGCGTCACCCGCGATCTGGACCTGGCCGAGGAATGCGTCCAAGACGCCTACGCCAAAGCCCTGGCCACCTGGGCCACCAACGGCGTGCCCCGCAACACCGGGGCCTGGTTGACCAGCACCGCGCGCCGCCGCGCGCTGGACCTGCTGCGCCGCCAGGCCACTGCGGCCCGGAAGTTGCCCCTGCTCGTCGAGACCAACACCGACGAGGGACCCGACCAGGAAGGTGGGGAGCGGCCCGTGTGGGCCGAGATCGGCGATGACAGGCTGCGGCTGGTGTTCACCTGCTGCCACCCCACCCTTTCCCGCGACGCTCAGGTGGCACTGACCCTGCGGCTGCTGTGCGGATTATCCACCGCCGAGGTGGCCCGCGCCTTCCTGGTCAGCGAGTCAACCATGGCCGCCCGAATCACCCGCGCCAAGAAGAAGATCACCCAGGCGCGGATTCCCTACCGGGTGCCCGCGTGGGAGGAGCTGCCCGACCGCGTGGCAGCGGTGTGCGAGGTGGTGCACCTGCTGTTCACCACCGGCCACGCCGCCCACGCCGGTACCGAGTTGATCCGCCGCGATCTCGTCGAGCGCGCCCTCGACCTGGCCCGGATGCTGCGCACCCTGCTACCAGGCAACGCCGATATCACCGGCCTGCTGGCACTGATCCTGCTCACCGACGCCCGCCGAGGCGCCCGTCTCGACGAACACGGACAGCTCGTGCTCCTCGCCGACCAGAATCGTGCCCGCTGGGACCACGACGCGATCACCGAGGGAGTGGCCCTGGTCCACGAGGCCCTACGCAGTCGGCCTCCAGGGCGGTTCGCGTTGATGGCCGCCATCGCCGCGGTCCACGACGAAGCCGAGAGGTGGGACACGACCGACTGGCGCGAGATCGTCGGGCTCTACGACCTGCTTGTGGCCCTGTGGCCCTCACCGGTCGTCGCGCTCAACCGCGCCGTCGCGGTCGGGTTCGCCCACGGTCCCGCCGCCGGCCTCGATGCACTCGACCCACTCACCACCGAGCCCCAGCTCGCCGGTTACGGTTACCTCGCCGCCGCCCGCGCAGAGTTCCTCGCCCGCCTCGGACGCACCCATGACGCCCGCATCGCCTACGAAGAAGCGCTGCTCCTGACCGAGAACACGATCGAGCGCGACTATCTCACCCATCGCCTCGATCAACTCCTAGGGTGAGCTCGGCGGGCCGCGGCGACGGCCCGTTCATGTCCAGGATCCGCCGCCACGACAAGTACTGATCACCCACACCTACATGGCTGACGTGACCGACGAAGCGATGACCGCGACCGCCGCTATGACCGCGACCGCCACTATGACCGCGACCGCCACTATGACCGCCCCCGCGGAGGCGGTGTTCGCGGTGCTCACCGATCCGGGCAGCCAGGCCGCGATCGATGGCACCGGCTGGGCCCGGGAGCCGCGTGACCGCGAGTGGATCAGCGCGAGCGGGCATGCTCATGCAGCCTGGTACTCCAGCCGTAGATCGTGATCTTCAGGTCTGAGCTGGATCTCGTTGCAGGTGAGCGGGATCAGCCCGTCCGGGGCGGAATGGCGGGCACCGCAGCCGGCGACCAGCAACGGTAGTAAGCCAGTTCACCGGTGGTGCGGGTGCGGCGGATCAGCAGTTGGTGGCTGCCGAGCCGGGGTTCGGCCAGGTCGATGACGGCCCAGTCGTAGAAGCGGTGCCCCTTGCCGCCGGCCCCT
>NZ_JBSFVA010000076.1:0-15779 GCF_053592075.1 Nonomuraea sp. NPDC002799 | reverse complement strand
ACACCAACGACCCGGTGCTGAAGACCTGGAGCAACGCCTTCCCCGGCATCATCAGGCCGGCATCGGAGATGAGCGCGGACCTGCGCGCCGCCGACCACGACACCCGAAGGAGGGCAAAGCCGATCACGCCGGAGCCGACACGCCCCGCTAGAAGCTGCGGGGCAGGCCCAGCACCTGCGTCGCGAGGTAGTTGAGCAGAAGCTCCTCGGTCACAGGTGCGACCTTCCCGATGCGGGCGTCGGTCAGCAGCCTGGCCACCGGATACTCGAGCGAGTACGCCATCCCGCCGTGTGTCTGGAACGCGGCGTCCGCCGCCTCCCACGCCGCCTGTGAGGCCGTCAGCTTGGCGATGTTGGCCTCCGGGCCGCAGGGCAGGTGCCGGTCGAACGACCAGGCGGCCTTGTAGATCATCAGGCGGGCCAGCTCGATCTTGGCCTTGACCTGAGCCAGCGGGAACGCGACGGCCTGATTGGCGCCGATCGGCCGGCCGAACACCTCGCGCTCCTTGGCGTAGTCGACGGCCACCCGCAGGGCCACCTCGGCCGAGCCCAGCGCCGAGGCGGCCAGCAGGACGCGCTCGGGGTTGAGAATGTCCCACAGGACGGCCGCGCCGCCGTCCACCTCGCCGACCACGTTCGCGGCGGGCACCCGCAGGTCGTCGAAGAACACCATGTTCGACGGCGTCGTGTTCGCGCCCAGCTTCGGAATCGGCCGGTAGGTCAGCCGGCCGGCGGCCACGGCCTCGGGCACGTTCACCAGGAACACCGTCAGCCCGTTCGTGCGCGGGCGCGCATCGGCGGCCGGGATGGTCCTGGTCACCAGCAACATCCAGGTGGCCCGCTGCACGCCGGTGATCCAGATCTTCTGCCCGTTGATCACGAACTCGCCGCCGTCGCGCCTGGCCGACGTGCTGATCGCCAGCGAGTTGGACCCGGCGTCCGGCTCGGTCAGCGCGAAACAGGTCTCCACCTCGCCCGTGGCCAGCCGGGGCAGCAGGTCCGCCCGCTGGGCGGCGGTGCCGTGCCGGGCGATCGTGAGGGCGCCGAAACCGGGCGTCAGCACGTACGTGAACGCCGACCCGCCGGCCGCGCCCGACGCCGCCAGCGTCTCCGTCGCGACCGCGAGCTCCAGCAGCCCCTGGCCGCCGCCGCCGTGCTCCTCCGGCACCGCCAGCCCCAGCCAGCCACCCTTGGCCAGCTCCTCCCACACCTCCTGCGGCCAGCGCTTCTCGCTCTCGCATCGCTGCCAGTAGTCCAGGTCGTAGCGGGCGCAGATGTCACCGATGCCGCGAAGGACGGCCTGGGCGCTGTCGGGAAGAGAGAAGTCCATCACAGCATCGTAGAATCTCGTTCTGTTCAGGGTCGAGGTCTGCGCGCGTGGAAGACGAAGGCCGGGGGAGCGTTACGCCAGACCGTACGTCCCTGCACCACCTCCTCGAACCGTTCGGCCAGCAGCGTGCGGAAGCGCCGGGCCGAGCTGAGCGGGATGGCGTGCATGTAGGAGAACGTCGTGAACGCCGCCCCATGGCCCATCGCCGACGTCACCGCGGCCAGCAGGTCGCACTGCAACTCCTGGGGGAACGCCGCCCACGGCAACCCGCTCACCACCACGTCCGCCTGCCGCAGCCCTCGCTCGCGCAGCAGCTCGCGCAGCCGCGCCGCGTCACCGTGCACCACGTCCACGGCGGGGAACCGCTCGGCGAGCAGCCGCGCCATCGGCTCGTTCAGCTCCACGGCCAGGTGGTGGCCGCGCCCGGCCAGCCGCTGCTGGATCTCGGCGGTGAACGGACCCGTGCCGGGACCCAGCTCCACGATCGTCGGCTCGCCCCGCTCGGGCACCGGCGCGCAGACGGCCGCGGCGAGCCGGCGCGAACTCGGCGCGACCGCTCCGATCTTGGTCGGGGCTCGGAGAAACTGGCCGAGGAAGAGTGCGCTGTCGTTGGACATGCACTGAACTTAGGGGGCGGACCGCCCAGGATCGCTCCCCCGACCGGGCGGATCTCCGGCCACTTGGAGGAGGCGAAGTCCTCCGCGCGGAGGATCAGCCGATCACGGACCGCGGATACCGTGTGTCCATGCGTTGGCGTGGTGTGCCGCTCGATGTCCTGCTGGCGGTTTCCGGGGTGAGCCTCGATCTGCTGACGACGGCGCACGTGGGCGAGACGAGATTCCTGTCCGGACAGTGGGACATCCCGATGACACTGCTGGTCGGCCTGCCCATGGGGCTGGTCCGGCGCTGGCCCGTGCCCGTCACGCTCTACCTCGCCGCCCTGCTGGCCGTCACCGACCAGATCGGCTCGTCCACCTCCAACACCGCGCAGATCCTCGTCTGCGTGGCGCTCGGCGTGGCCGGATACCGGTCGAGCCTGCGGCCCACGATCGCGGCCGTTGCCGCTACGATCATCGCTACGTCGTTCAACATCGCCGACCCGGGCATCGCGCTGACCGCCAACACCTGGATGTACTCCTTCCTCCTGCCGATCTTCCCGGCCGTGGTCGGGGCCTACCTGCGCAGCTCGGCGGGGCGGCTGGAGGAGCGCGACGTCACACCGGACGCGCTGCTCGCGGCCGGCGGCGTGGCGATCACCGTGCTGAGCACGTGGACCACCTGGCACTCGGGCACGCTGCCCGTCTGGGTCGTGGGCCTGCTCGCCGTGGTCGCCGGCCTGTCGCTGGGCATCGCCCGCCGCCTGCCCGGCCTGGTCTTCCTGCTCCAGGGCGGGCTGCTCGTCTCCGCCGACACCTATCTGAACGACGCCGCCAACACCTGCGTGATCCTCACCCTGATCGCGATCGGCGTGTTCGCGATGCGCGTGACCTCGTGGGCGTGGACGATCGTCGCCTACGCCGCCGGCTGCATGCTGACCGCGATCGCCGTCGTCGGCGACAACACCGAGGTCACCGGGATCCGCGCCGGCATCCTGATGACGCTGGTGGCCACGCCCATCGCGATCGGCCGCTACCTCGGCGTCAAACGGGCCGCCGTCGCCTCCGAGCGGCTGCGCGCCGAGGAGGCCGCCCGCGCGGCGGTGGCCCAGGTGCGCGCCGACCAGCTCGCCGAGCGCGAGCGCATCGCCCGCGACGTGCACGACATCGTGGCCCACCATGTCGGCGCCATGGTGCTGCGCGCCAGCGCCGCCCGTTACACCGCCCCCGACGGCCCCGTCGCCGACGCGCTCAGCGACATCCGCGAGACCGGGCACCAGGTCCTGCAGGATCTGCGCGACCTGCTCGACCTGCTGCGCGACCCCGAACGGCAGCCCGACCTGCTGGCCAACCCCGCCGACGTGGTGCGCGAGTCCGCCGAGCGCATGGCCGCCGCCGGCCTCGTGGTCGACCTCGACCTCGACCCGGCCAGCGACTCCGCCCCCCTCATCGCCCGCACCTCCGCGGCCCGCATCGTCCAGGAAGGACTCACCAACGTGCTCAAACACGCCGGCCCCGGCACCCGGGTCCGCGTCGCCGTGACCACCGCAGGGGAGGGGCTGGCGGTGGAGATCCGCAACGGCCGCCCGCCCACCGCGATCGAACGGCTGCCCTCCTCCGGACGCGGCCTGGCCGGCATGCGCGAACGCGTCCGCACCGTCGGCGGCACCCTCACCGCGGGCCCCGACGGCGAAGGCGGCTGGCTCCTGGCCGCCAGTCTCCCGGCGGCCAGGAACGTCACATGATCCGCGTGCTGGTGGCCGACGACCAGGCACTCGTCCGCGCGGGCGTGCGCATGCTGCTGCAGGCCACGGGCGACATGGAGGTCGTCGCCGAGGCCCAGGACGGCGCCGAGGCGGTGCGCCTGGCCGAGCGCCACCTGCCCGACGTGATCCTCATGGATCTGCGCATGCCCAGGCTCGACGGGCTCGACGCGATCAAACGGGTGCTGTCCACCCGCCCCGGCGCCAGGATCGTGGTGCTGACCACGTTCGCCGAGGACGCCAACATCTACGCCGCCCTGCGCGCCGGAGCCGTCGGCTTCCTGGTCAAGGACGACGACCCCGAACGCATGGTCGACGCCGTGCGCCGGGCCGCCGCCGGGGAGCAGCTCCTGGCGCCGTCGGTGCTGCGCAGGGTCGTGGAGCGGTTCCTGGCGGCGGAGGAGCAGGCCGCCGCGCCCGCGCCCCCCGGGCTGACCGAGCGGGAGCTGGAGGTGCTCGCCCTGGTCGGCACCGGGCTGTCGAACGCCGAGATCGCCGAGGAGCTGCACGTCGGCGTGACCACGGTCAAGACCCACATCGCCGCCGCGATGGACAAGCTCGGGTTGCGCAACCGCATCCAGGCCGCGGTCGTGGCCCACCGCACCGGTCTCGTGGACGCCTCCTTCCGCCCCGTCCGCCCGCCCCGCGGCCAGACCGCGACATGATCACCGCCGCCACCCGGCCGATGTGACCGCGGCCGCCCGGCGGAAGTGACCCGGGTCCGCCGGGCCGCGGGCGCCGGCCGGGTCCGCCGGGCGGTGGACCCGGGTCATCCCGCAGGCTGACGACCGTCCCCGGTCTCCGCCCCGAGCATGTGGTCCTCCGTCAGTGACAGAAGGGACCACCGATCATGTCGGAAGCCGTCGCCACCTCCCGCCCCGCCGCGAAGACGGGCGGCCAGGTCTCCGCCGGGCTCCTCTACGCCCTGCGCGTCGCCGTCGTCGCCCAGGCGGCCGCGCTGCTCGTGGCGGCCTCGTTCGCCGGCCAGGCGGTGGAGAGCGGGGAGGCGGCGACCGAGACGCACGTCATGGCCGGCATGGTCGTCCACCTGGTGGCCCTCGTGCAGATCGTCCTGGCCGTGCTCGTCTGGCGCCCCGGCCGCGGGGCGGGCTGGCCCGCGCTGGCCAGCGTCGCGCTGTTCGTCGTCGGGGCCGCCCAGCACGTCACCTGGTCGTGGCTGGGGGCCCACCTGCCCAACGGGGTGGTCCTGTTCGGCCTCATCGTCGCGGTGCTGATCTGGGTGTGGTCACCGGCAGCGGCCCGCCGCCGTTAGAGTCGAGGGTGTGTACGTGAAGATCTGCGGATTGAGCGAGCCCGAGCACGTGGCCACCGCCGTCGAGGCGGGCGCCGACGCCATCGGGTTCGTGCTGACCCGGAGCCCCCGGCAGGTGACGCCGGAACGCGCGGCCGAACTGGCCGCGCTCGTGCCCGGGCACGTGCTGACCGTCGGCGTGTTCCGCGGCGAGGACCCGGAGGCGGTCCGGGCGGCGGCGCTGGTGTCCGGGGTGCGGGCGATCCAGCTCCACGGCCGGCACCCGCACGGCGACTTCACCGCGCTCAAGGATCTCGGGCGTTCGCTGGTCAGAGCCGTCGACGCGACGGCCGACCTGCGGTGCGGCGCCTACGACGAGGACCTGCTCATCGTCGACGCCCCTCATGCGGGCTCCGGGCAGCCGTGGGACTGGGCGGCGGTCCGTGGCCGGCCGTCGGGCCACTGGATGCTGGCCGGCGGCCTCGACCCGGGCAACGTCACCGAGGCGATCTCGGCCGCCCGCCCGTGGGGGGTCGACGTGTCGAGCGGCGTGGAGACGTCGCCGGGCGTGAAGGACTCAAGCCTCATCGAGGCGTTCCTGCGAGCGGTCCCGCGCGCCGGCTGACCCTTGGACGCCGCGCGTAGGCTGACTTCTGGACGCCGCGAGTAGGCTGACGCGATGGACGAACTCGCCCGGGTGCCGGCCGTGCGCCGGCAGACCGACGCCGCAGACCTGGCACGGGCGCTGGGCTTCGTGCACGACTTCGCCCGCCGCAAGGCACCCCGCGAAATCGCCGTCCCCGGCGGCTTCGCGGTGCTCGACGACCGCTACCCCGGCTCCTACGACGACAACAAACTGATCGTCTACTCCCGCGACCCCCTCCAGACACCCGGCACCCCAGGCCAGGGACCGGGGTCCGGCCAGGCGCCCGGCACCCCGGGTCATCGACCGGGGTCGCCCGGCGCGGAGCCGGGCATGTCCGGCGAGGTGCGGGAGGTCGCGGAGCGGCTGTTGCGGGCGGCCGACGAGGTGCTGGCGGAGCGCGCCCACCGCCTGATCTGCGTGGACGACGACCGGCTCGGCATCGAGCTGGAGCCCGCCTTCGCCGCCGCCGGCTACACCCACGAGACGAACCTCGTCATGGCCTTCCGAGGCACGATCCCGCACGACCCTCCCGCGGCCGAGCCGCTCCCCCTCGCCGAGCTTCTGCCCGTGTTGCGGCGTGACTGGAGTCACACGCTCCCGCAGGCGCCGGAGCACGTGATCGACCAGCTCGCGGCACGGGTGGCGGCCCGGCTGGACGGAGCCGGGACGGTGGGGTTCCGCGGGGTGCGCGCGCCGGACGGGGAGATCGCGGCCCGGGCCGACCTGTACGCGCACGGCGGCGTCGCCCAGATCGAGAGCGTCTTCACCAGCGAGCGGCACCGGGGCCTGGGCTACGCGCGCTCCTTGATGCGCTCGCTGCTGGCGGAGTCGGCGCAGGCGGAGCTGATCTTCCTGCTGGCGGACGCGGACGACTGGCCGAAGGACTTCTACGCCGGGCTCGGCTTCGCGGGGCTGGGCCGCACCCACGCCTTCCTCCGCACCTGATCCCAAGACCTCCGAGGGCGGGCGGCCGTGACTCCGAGGGCCGGCGGCCGCGCACCCCGCATCCCCGGGCCGCATGGGCGCACGGAGGTGCCGGGTCCGTGGAGGTGCGAGGTCCGGAGGGGGCGCCTGTGCTCGACAGTCATGGGCGGGCCGCTGCGGCGGAGTTCCACGCAGTAGGGTCTGCTGCGTGAGCGAAACTTCCGCCGAGGACCGAATCTGGACGGTTCCCAACCTGCTGAGCTTCCTGCGCCTCCTGGGCGTCCCCGTGTTCCTCTGGTTGGTTCTGGGGCCCAGGGCGGACGGCTGGGCCATCGGCATCCTGATGGTGGCCGGCTTCACCGACTGGCTCGACGGCAAGATCGCTCGCGCGTTCAACCAGACCAGCAGGCTCGGCCGGATCATCGACCCCGCCGCCGACAAGCTCTACGTCTTCGCCACCATCCTGGCCCTGCTGCTGCGTGACGTCATCCCGTGGTGGCTGGTCGCGGTGATCCTGGGACGCGAACTCTTCGTCGCGTGTTTCATCCCCGTACTTCGCAAACATGGCTACAAGGCACTTCAGGTGCATTTCCTGGGCAAGGCCGCCATGTTCAACCTCATGTACGCTTTTCCCCTCCTCTTCCTCGCCTCCCACACCGGATGGTATGCCGATATAGCCCGAATTGTCGGGTGGGCCTTCGCGCTTTGGGGAACGGGCCTGTACTGGTGGGCGGGGGTGCTGTATGTGGTACAGGTGCGCCAGCTCGTAACCTCGGCCATAAAGGAGTGATCGGGTGAAGGCGGTCGTCATGGCGGGCGGGGAGGGCACTCGGCTGCGTCCGATGACCGCCAACCAGCCCAAGCCGCTGCTTCCCGTCGTCAACCGCCCGATCATGGAGCACGTGTTGCGCCTGCTCAAGCGGCACGGCGTGACCGAGACGGTGGTCACGCTGCAGTTCCTGGCGGCGCTCGTGCGCAACTACTTCGGCGACGGCGACGAGCTGGGCATGAGCCTCCAGTACGCCACCGAGGACCTCCCGCTCGGCACGGCGGGCAGCGTCAAGAACGCCGCCGACCGCCTCCGCGACGACCGGTTCCTCGTCATCTCCGGCGATGCCCTGACGGATATCGATTTATCCGACATGATCCGGTTTCATCGTGAAAATCAGGCACTGGTGACGATCGGCCTCAAAAGGGTCCCGAACCCGCTCGAATTCGGCATCATCATCGTCGACGACGAGGGCCGCGTTCAGCGCTTCCTCGAAAAGCCCACATGGGGCCAGGTCTTCTCCGACACCGTCAACACCGGCATCTACGTCATGGAGCCCGAGGTCCTCGACGCCGTGGCCTCCGGCGAGCCCGTCGACTGGTCCTCCGACGTCTTCCCCGCCCTCCTCGACCGTGGCGCCGCCATCTACGGCTACGTGGCCGACGGCTACTGGGAGGACGTCGGCACCCACGAGAGTTATCTCAAGGCCCAGGCCGACGCGCTGTCGGGCAAGGTGAGCCTGGACATCGGCGGCTTCGAGCTCTCACCCGGCGTCTGGGTCGCCGACTCGGCCTCCGTGGACCCCGACGCCATCCTCAAGGGCCCCCTGCTCATCGGCGACTACGCCAAGGTCGAGGCCGGGGCCGAGCTGCGCGAGTTCACCGTGCTGGGCAACAACACGGTCGTCCGCGAGGGCGCCTTCCTGCACCGCGCGATCGTCCACGACAACGTCTACATCGGCCCCGGCGCCCACCTGCGCGGCTGCGTCATCGGCAAGAGCACCGACATCATGGCTGGCGCCCGCATCGAGGAGAACGCCGTCATCGGCGACGAATGCGTCATCGAGGCCGAGGCGTACGTCTCCAGCGGCGTCAAGGTCTACCCGTTCAAGACCATCGAGGCCGGCGCGGTCGTCAACACCAGCGTCATCTGGGAGTCGCGCGGCCAGCGCAACCTCTTCGGCCCCAGGGGCGTCAGCGGCCTGGTCAACGTGGAGATCACCGCCGAGCTCTGCGTCCGCCTGGCCAGCGCGTACGCCACCACCCTGCGCAAGGGCGAGCACGTCGTCACCTCCCGCGACTGCTCCCTGGCCGCCAGGGCGCTCAAGCGGGCGGTCATCGGCGCGCTCACCGCGGGCGCCATCAACGTCCTCGACCTGGAGGCGGCCCCGCTGCCCGTCACCCGCTTCCACACGGGGCGGGGGCAGGCCGCGGGCGGCATCGCGCTGCGCACCACGTCAGGCGACCCGCAGAGCGTGGACATCATCATCATGGACGACCGCGGCGCCGATCTGCCCCCGGCCGCCCAGCGCAAGCTGGAACGGGTCTTCTCCCGCCAGGAGTTCCGCCGGGCCTTCCCCGGCGAGATCGCCGAGCTCGCCTACCCGGCCAGAGCCGTCGAGGACTACACCCACGAGCTGCTGCGCACCATCGACATGACCGGCGTCCGGGACATGAAGGTCGTCGTGGACTGCGCCGGCGGCACCTCCTCGCTCGTGCTGCCCTCGCTGCTCGGCCGCGTCGGCGTCGAGGTGCTCACCGTCAACGCGCGGCTCGACGACGTCTCGCCCACCGAGACGCTGGCCGAGCGCCGCCGTGACCTGCAACGCCTGTCGGAGCTGGTCAGCTCCTCGCGGGCGGCGTTCGGCGTGCGGTTCGACCCGGTCGGCGAGCGCATCGCCCTGGTGGACGAGATGGGCCAGCTCATCAACGAGGAACGCGCCCTGCTCGTCGTGCTCGACCTCGTCGCCGCCGAACGCCGGGGCGGGCAGGTGGCCCTGCCCGTCACCACCACCCGGGTGGCCGAGCAGGTCTGCCGCTTCCACGGCGTCCAGGTGCAGTGGACCTCCACCGCGCTGGACGCCCTCACCTCGGCCGCGGCCGGCCCCCACATGGTCTTCGCCGCCGACGGGCGCGGCGGTTTCGTCGTCCCGGAGTTCGGCCCGGCCATCGACGGGCTGGCCGCGTTCATGCGCCTGCTCGGCCTGGTCGCCCGCACCCGCCTGTCGCTCAGCCAGATCGACGCCCGCATCCCCGAGGTGAAGCTGCTCAAGCGGACGGTGCCGACCCCGTGGGCGGCCAAGGGCGCCGTCATGCGCTCGGTCATCGAGTCGGCCGAGGCCGAGCCGGCCGGTCATCGCATCGACACCACCGACGGCGTGCGGATGGCCTACGACGACGGGAGCTGGGTGCTGGTCCTGCCGGCCGCCGCCGAGCCCGCCACCGACCTGTGGGCCGAGGCCGCCGACGTGGACGGCGCCCAGGCGCTGCTCGAACGGTGGGCGCGCATCGTGGAGCAGGCCGCCGGTTGATCCCGTCACACCGCGTCACCGCGGCCCCCGGAGAAAGAGGTTGCCCAGGATGTGCGCGAGCAGTGCCGCAAGATCGTAATGTAGAAACGCGCGGCGGCATGGACCACGGGGCGGAAGCGGCGGTAACTTTGTCTGCGTCCAATCCACAGTGCAGCGCCCCGCCTTGACCTTTGCCGCTGATCAGCGTAAGTTGCGGCATTCGCAAACTTGAAAAAGCGGAGCGAGGCGCGTCCCAGAGCACCGTCGCCGCGTCTTCGCGGTAGGAGGCCGAGCCGATCGATGCCGAGCGTCTACTGCACGCAGTGCGGGCACGCCAACCCCGAGGATGCCCGTTTCTGTTCCCGCTGTGGGTCACCGCTGACCAGACTCGAGGTCTCCGGGGACACCACGTCGACGATCTCCGTAGCGGGAATCGAGGCGTACGAGGCTGAGACAGGCGACATGCTGCTCGCCGAGCGGGCGCTCGTCGAGCAGCTCCCGCCCGGCACGGCGTTGCTCACCGTGACCAGGGGGCCCAACCAGGGGAGCCGGTTCCGGCTCGACAAGGAGCTCACCACGACCGGGCGCCATCCGGAGAGCGACATCTTCCTCGACGACATCACGGTCTCCCGCCGCCACGTCGAGTTCTACCGCCACCGCGGCGGTCAGTTCTCCGTGCGCGACGTGGGCAGCCTCAACGGCACCTACGTCAACAGGGAGCGGATCGAGGAGGTTCCCCTGCACTCCGGAGACGAGGTGCAGATCGGCAAGTTCCGCCTCGTCTTCCTGATGCGGGCCAACGCCGGCGCATGAGCGGGGCGGAGCGAGCGACCAGGAGAGGCGGCCTCGTGCGCGTTCACGCGGCCGGTGGAGGAGGCCGCATGAGCAGGCGACCCGTCGAGACGGCCGGGTTCGCGCTCGGGCGGCTCGCGGAGCGGGCGGCATGAGCTCTCAGGCGGCCCGCTCGCACATGAGCATCGGGGAGGTGCTCGCGCTGCTGCAGGGCGAGTTCCCCGATGTGACCATCTCCAAGATCCGCTTCTTGGAGGGTGAGGGCCTGATCGAGCCCGAGCGCAGCCCCTCCGGCTACCGCAAGTTCACCCATCTGCACGTCGAGCAGTTGCGCTTCATCCTCACCGAGCAGCGCGACCACTACCTGCCGCTGCGGGTGATCAAGGACAGGATGGCCGAGAGCTTCGGCCTGCCGCGTCCGGTGCAGCAGAAGCAGGAGCTCAGGCTCAGCAGGGCCGAGCTGATCGAGGCGGCGGGGATCGACGAGGAGACCCTCGACGACCTGGAGGACTACGGTCTGCTGACGCCGGTCGCCCGGCGTTACGACGAGGAGGCACTCAAGGTGGCGCGCACCGTCGGGGCCCTGGCCCGTTTCGGCCTGCACGCCAGGCACCTGCGCTCGGTCAGGGCGGCGGCCGAGCGCGAGTGCGGACTCGTGGAGCAGGCCGTGGCGCCGATACTCAAGCGGCGCGCCCCCGGAGCCATCGGCGAGGCCGACGAGGTCGCCAGGGAGCTGTCCGCTCTTCTGCTCGACCTGCACGCATCCCTTGTGCGTACGGGTGTCCGTTCGGTCCTCGGGCGCTGAGGCCGTAGCAGGCTGAGAGCCGGGGGCACATTCCAGGCCCCCCGGGTGTTACGTTGAATAAGCAGTCAGCAGAGAAGCGACGAGCCAATAGCTGTGCCGGGTGACCGGTCAGGAATACGGAGCAGCCCGTGTTGCAGATGGAGGTCGTGGGCGTTCGCGTTGAGATGCCCACAAATCAGCCGATCGTCTTGCTCAAGGAGGCACACGGGGAGCGGTTCCTGCCTATATGGATCGGCATGACGGAGGCCACGGCCATCGCGCTCGCTCAGGCTGAGGAGCCGCCGCCGAGGCCGCTCACCCATGACCTTTTCCGGGATGTGCTGAGCGCTCTGGGCGTGGGCCTGCGGGCGGTCAACATCGTGGCGCTGCGTGACGGCATCTTCTTCGCCGACCTGGTTTTCTCCAACGGGGTGGAGGTGAGCGCGCGGCCTTCCGACTCGATCGCGCTCGCCTTGCGCACCGGAGCACGGATTTTCGCCAGCGAGGAGGTGGTCCAGGAGGCCGGCGTGGTCATCCCGGACGACCAGGAGGACGAGGTGGAGAAGTTCAGGGAGTTCCTTGACACGATCACCCCCGAGGACTTTGGCAGGGCGGGGTAGGTATTTCAGTGCATTTACGCTTCACGACGCGCCGAGCCGGATCGTTGACTGAGCATGGTCACGGTCCTACGGTGCAAGTGAAACCCGTGGTCGCCCTTTACGAACCCCCAGATCAGGCCACGGGATGAGAGAAAGCCGGAGGTCCGCGTGGCGGTCAGCAGCGGCGAGGGAAAGACGGCCGGCCAGGAAGATCCGGTGCGGCGTGAGAGCGCGCGGCAGCGTGCCGGAGAGCAGGGTCTGCTCTTCGACGAGCAGCCTGCGGCGTTGCCAGGCGACATCGGATACCGCGGGCCGACCGCCTGCGCGGCGGCCGGCATCACCTACAGGCAGCTCGACTACTGGGCGCGCACGGGCCTGGTGGAGCCCACGATAAGAGCCGCGCACGGCTCGGGCTCCCAGCGGCTCTACTGCTTCCGCGACATCCTGGTCCTCAAGGTCGTCAAGCGGCTCCTCGACACCGGGGTGTCGCTGCAGCAGATCCGCACGGCCGTGCAGCACCTGCGTGACCGCGGGGTCGCCGACCTCGCGCAGATCACGCTCATGAGCGACGGTGTCAGTGTTTACGAATGCACGTCGGCCGACGAGGTCATCGATCTGCTTCAGGGAGGTCAGGGCGTGTTCGGCATCGCCCTCGGCCGAGTCTGGCGCGAGGTCGAGGGCTCCCTCGCGGAGCTGCCGGGGGAACGCGCGGCGGTCGAGGACACCGTCCCGGCCGACCATCCCGCTGACGAGCTGGCCCAGCGGCGCCGGGCGCGGCGCATCGGGTGAATCCCCCTAAGGCCCCCCTCTAGGGGGCCTCTGCACGCGGTCCATGGGGCATACCGTAGTAATCTGGGACAGCAAGGCTGATGACCCCGTGCGGGAGAGTCCCTGGGCCCCTGGGTCCTGGGGCGCCGAAGGAGCAACCCTCCCCGGAATCTCTCAGGCATCCCGTACCGCTCGGGTGAGGCAACTCTGGAAAGCAGGTGCGCCCGCCAGGCGCGTCTCACCGACGGTGCAAGCCCCTGTCCGGGGGTGAAGCTCTCAGGTCGCGGTGACGCCCGCAGGGACAGAGGGGGAGATCCGGCATTCGCCCGCGCCCTGGCGCCGGTCTCCATAGCCTCGGGAGGCATTGCCCATGACCGATCTGTCTGCTCCGCCGTTCTCGTCCCGGCACATCGGCCCATCCGAGCCCGAGCAGCAGCGCATGCTCGAGGCCGTCGGGTTCGAATCCGTCGCGGACCTGGTGGCGGTGGCCGTTCCGGAGGCCATCAGGGCCAAGGACCGGCTCAAACTGCCCGCCGCGATCGGCGAGGCCGAGACCATCGCGGAGCTGCGCGCCCTGGCCGGCCGCAACCGGGTGCTCACCTCGATGATCGGACTGGGCTACTACGACACGGTCACGCCCGCCGTCATCCGCCGCAGCCTGCTGGAGAACCCGGGCTGGTACACCGCCTACACCCCGTACCAGCCGGAGATCTCGCAGGGCCGCCTTGAGGCGCTGCTGAACTTCCAGACCGTCGTCTGCGACCTGACCGGCCTGCCGGTCGCCGGCGCCTCCCTGCTGGACGAGGCCACGGCCGCCGCCGAGGCGATGACGCTGGCCCGCCGCGCGGGCAAGTCCAAGAGCGACGTGTTCGTGGTCGACGCCGACGCGCTGCCCCAGACCAAGGCCGTGCTCGCCACGAGGGCCGAGCCGCTCGGCATCACGCTGGTGGAGCGGGAGCTCGACGGCGAGCTGCCCGAGTGCTTCGGCGTGCTCGTCCAGTACCCCGGCGCCTCCGGGCGGCTGCGCGACTTCCGCGCCGTGGCCGCCGCCGCGCACGAGGCGGGCACGCTCGTCGTGGCCGCCGCCGACCTGCTGGCCCTGACGCTCGTGACCGCCCCCGGCGAGCTGGGCGCCGACATCGCGATCGGCTCCTCGCAGCGCTTCGGGGTGCCGTTCGGGTTCGGCGGGCCGCACGCCGCCTACATGTCCGTCCGCGAGGGGCTCCAGCGCCAGCTCCCCGGCCGCCTGGTGGGCGTGTCGGTGGACGCCGACGGCGACCCCGCCTACCGCCTGGCCCTGCAGACCCGCGAGCAGCACATCCGCCGCGAGAAGGCCACCAGCAACATCTGCACCGCCCAGGTGCTGCTCGCCGTCATCGCCGGCATGTACGCCGTCTACCACGGCCCCGAGGGCCTGCGCCGCATCGCCCACCGGGCGCACCGCCACGCCGTGGCCCTGGCCGCCGGGCTGCGCGAGGGGGGCGTGGAGGTCGTGCACGAGGAGTTCTTCGACACCGTCCTGGCCCGCGTGCCCGGCCGGGCCGCCGCCGTGCTGGCCGCCGCCGCCGAGCGGGGCGTCAACCTCTGGCAGGTCGACGCCGACCACGTCTCGATCTCCTGCGACGAGAAGACCGGTGCCGCCGAGGTCGTCAAGGTGTGGGCGGCGTTCGGCGTCGACCGCCCCGACGTGGCCCTGGACGCCGACGCGCTGCCGGGCTCCCTGGCGCGCGAGAGCGACTACCTGACCCATCCGGTCTTCCACGGCCACCGCTCCGAGACCGCGATGCTGCGTTACCTGCGCAAGCTGCAGGACAAGGACATCGCGCTCGACCGTTCGATGATCCCGCTCGGCTCCTGCACCATGAAGCTGAACGCGACCACCGAGATGGAGCCGATCACCTGGCCCGAGTTCGCCGCGATCCACCCCTACGCGCCCGACGACCAGAGCCGGGGCTACCAGGAGCTGATCGGCACGCTGGAGGGCTGGCTGGCCGAGGTGACCGGCTACGACGCCGTCTCGATCCAGCCGAACGCGGGCTCGCAGGGCGAGTTCGCCGGGCTGCTGGCCATCCGGGCCTACCACCGCGCGGGCGGCGACGAGGCGCGCGACGTGTGCCTGATCCCGTCCTCCGCCCACGGCACGAACGCCGCCAGCGCCGTCATGGCCGGCATGCGCGTGGTGGTCGTGGCCTGCGACTCCGACGGCAACGTGGACCTGGCCGACCTCGACGCCAAGATCGGCAAGCACCGCGACACGCTGGCCGCGATCATGGTGACGTACCCGTCGACGCACGGCGTCTACGAGGAGACCATCACCGAGGTGTGCGCCAAGGTGCACGAGGCCGGCGGCCAGGTCTACGTCGACGGCGCCAATCTCAACGCGCTGGTCGGGCTGGCCAAGCCGGGTGAGTTCGGGGCCGACGTGTCCCACCTCAACCTGCACAAGACGTTCTGCATCCCGCACGGCGGCGGCGGTCCCGGCGTCGGGCCCGTGGCGGTGCGCGGCCACCTGGCGCCCTACCTGCCCGGTCACCCGCTGCACAACGGCACGCCGGTGGGGCCCGTCTCGGCGGCTCCGTACGGCTCGGCGGGGATCCTCCCGATCTCGTGGGCCTACATCAGGATGATGGGCTCCGAGGGGCTCACGGCGGCCACCGAGCAGGCCATCCTGTCGGCCAACTACCTGGCCAAGCGGCTGGCCCCGCACTATCCCGTCCTCTACACCGGGCGCGGCGGGCTGGTGGCCCACGAGTGCATCGTGGACCTGCGGCAGATCACCAAGGACACCGGGGTCACCGTGGACGACGTGGCCAAGCGCCTCATCGACTACGGCTTCCACGCGCCGACGATGTCGTTCCCGGTGGCCGGCACCCTGATGATCGAGCCGACCGAGAGCGAGGACCTGGCCGAGCTCGACCGGTTCGCCGACGCCATGATCGCCATCCGGGGGGAGTCCCCAGGCTGCGCTGGAGCAACCGGCTGGTCATTGAACACTCCCTAGTGACAGGCCCCTGGCGAACAGGCGCTGGGTGGCGAGGAACAACACGA
>NZ_JBSFVA010000075.1:0-16180 GCF_053592075.1 Nonomuraea sp. NPDC002799 | reverse complement strand
TCCCGATCATCTCCACCCGCACCGGACAACCCATCCAGACCTTCACCGCCGAGCACTGGGTCCGCCAACTCCGCGACACCGTCCGCTTCGCCGACGCCGCACACACCCTCCACCACCACGGCGTCACCACCCACCTCGAACTCGGACCCGAACCCGCCCTCACCCCGCACATCACCCAGGGCACAGCCATTCCTCTCCAGCGCGCCACCCAAGACCAGCACACCCACCTGATCAACGCCCTCGCCCAAGCCCACAACCACGGCGTCACAGTCGACTGGACCACCATCCACACCGGACACACCGTCCAACTCCCCACCTACCCCTTCCAACGCCAGACCTACTGGGTCAAGCCGTCAGCGTCGCAAGCGGACCTGACCTCGGCAGGGCTGACGGTCACGGGACATCCCCTGCTCACCGCGGCGGTTCAGGCCGCCGGCACGGACGCGTTGATCCTCACGGGCAAGATCTCGCCGGCCACCTGCCCCTGGCCGGCCGATCAGACGATCAACGGGCACGTCTTCCTGCCCGGGAGCGCGTTCCTCGACATGGCCGTCCACGCCGCCGATCACCTCGACCGCAACGTCGTCACCGCTCTCACCATCCACGCTCCCGCGATCCTGACGCCCGATCAGCCGCTCCACCTCCAGCTCGCCGGCACGCCTGAAGAAGGCGGGCACTCGCTGACGATGCACACCCGCACGGCGTACGACCAGCCGTGGACCCACCACGCCACCGCGACGCTGCGCAACGAGCTGCGAGCCGAGCCCGCACCGCTGACGTGGCCGCCGACCGGCGCCGAAGCGATCGACCCGGCGGAGATCTATGACGAGATGGCCGCGGCCGGGCGGGAGCTCGGGCCGGTCTTCCAAGGGCTGCGCGGACTCTGGCGGAAAGGCGATCACACCTACGCCGAGGTGTCGCTGCCCGAGGAGATCTCCGCGGCGGGCCACGGCGTCCATCCCGTTCTGGTCGAGACCGCACTGCTGGCTCTCGGGCTGCGGGGCGAATCCGTGCTCCTGCCGGTGAGCTGGGAGAACGTGCGGCTGCACGCCGCCGAGGCCCGTACGCTCCGGGTCCACCTGCGCCGGACCGGGAACGAGTCGTACCAGTTGCACGCCAGTGACACGAGTGGCCTGCCGGTGCTGACGGCCGGAGCCGTCATGCTGCGGGACAGTTCACCGGATTTCGCCGCCGACGGCCGTCAGACGTTGCTCGACTCGCTGTTCCGGCTGGACTGGACGGCGGTCCCGGTGGCAGCCGCCGAGGCCGACGGCGAGTTCGTCGTCGAGTCGGTGGAGCCGTCCGGCGACGACGTGGTGCGGGCGACGCACCGAGCGACTCAGGACATGCTCGCCCTGGTACGGAGCCGGCTCTCGGAGGACAGGCCGGGCGGCGACCGCCTCGTGGTGGTGACCCGTTCAGCGGTCGTGATCGGGGAGCACGAGGAGCCGGACCTGCCCGGCGCCGCGGTGTGGGGCCTGATCCGTTCCACGCAGAACGAGCATCCGGACCGGTTCGTGCTCATCGACACCGACGGCACCGTGCCGATCCCGGTGGCGCTCGCGACGGGCGAGACGCAGCTCGCCATCCGCGACGGCCAGGTCCTGATCCCCCGCCTCGCCATGACGCCCGACACCCCGGGCGCACTCTCGCTCGACCCCGGCGGCACCGTGTTGATCACCGGTGGCACGGGCACGCTCGGCGGCCTCGTCGCCCGGCATCTCGTCACCACGCACGGCATCCGGCATCTGCTGCTGACCAGCCGGCACGGAGCCGAGGCCGAGGGTGCGGCCCAGCTCGTCCGTACGCTCACCGAGCTCGGCGCCACCGTCACGATCGCCGCCTGCGACGTCGCGGACGCCCGGCAACTGGCGGCGCTGCTCGGTGGCGTCCCCGCCGAGCATCCGCTGACCGCGGTGATCCACACCGCGGGTGTCCTCGACGACGCGCTCGTCACCGACCTCACGCCCGAACGCCTCGCCACGGTCCTGCGGCCCAAGGTCGACGCGGCCTGGAACCTCCATCAGCAGACCGCGGGCCTCGACCTGCGGGCCTTCGTGTTGTTCTCCTCGGCGGCCGGCATCCTCGGCGCGCCGGGGCAGGCCAACTACGCGGCGGCCAACGCCTTCCTCGACGCATTGGCCCAGCACCGCGTCGCACGGCGCGTACCCGCCACCGCACTCGCGTGGGGCCTGTGGGAACAGGTCAGCGGGATCACCGGCCATCTCGACGACGCGAACCTGGCCCGCATCCGCCTGTCCGGCATGGTCCCGCTCACAGCGCAGGAGGGTCTCGCCCTGTTCGACGCCGCGTTGAGCGCCGGACAGCCGGCGCTCGTGCCCGCGCGCCTCGATCGGCGGGCGATCCGGGCTCGTGCCATGGGCGGGACGATCCCGCCGCCGCTGCGGGGCCTGGTACGCGTCCGGCGGTCCGCGGACGCCCAGGCGGCCGCGGGCGACTGGGCACGGCGGCTGGTCAACCACACGCCCGCCCAGCAGCACCAGCTTCTGCTGCAGATGGTCCGGTCGCACACCGCGCAGGTTCTCGGGTATGGCGCGGCGGACCGGGTCGACCCCATGCGGGCGTTCAAGGACGTCGGCTTCGACTCCCTCACCGCCGTGCAACTCCGCAACGAGCTGAGCAGGGCGACGGGGCTGGCGTTGCCGGCCACGCTGGTGTTCGACCACCCCAATCCGGCCGCGCTGGCCGCGCACCTGTACGACCTGCTGGCCCCGGCCCAGGTTCCCCCGATTCTGCGGCACCTCGCCGAGCTGGAGGAGCGGGCCGGCGACGTCGGCGCGGACGAGGAGCTGCGCCAGAAAGTGGTGGCGCGTCTTGAGGAGGTCTTCGCCCTGCTGGGCAGGCCACGGGCCGGTGACGACACGGTGCTGGACAGGATCGCGTCGGCCTCCACCGAGGAGATCTTCTCCTTCATCAACAACGAACTGTGAACGCACGACCGAGGTTTGGAAGGCAGGGGGCTCCCGATGGCCACCGAGGACGAGCTGCTCGGCTATCTCAGGCGGGTGACCGCGGACCTGTACCAGGCCCGGCAGCGGCTGGCCGAGCTGGAGTCGGCCGATCAGGAACCCATCGCCGTCATCGGCATGGGCTGCCGGTATCCGGGTGGCGTGCGCTCGCCCGAGGACCTGTGGGACCTGGTCGCCCGCGAGGGGGACGCCATCTCGGGTTTCCCGGTGAACCGCGGCTGGGACCTGGCCGGCCTGTACGACCCTGATCCCGGGCAGCCGGGCAAGACCTACACCCGTTCCGGTGGTTTCCTGCACGACGCCGACGAGTTCGACGCGGCCTTCTTCGGGATCAGTCCGCGCGAGGCGCAGGCGATGGACCCGCAGCAGCGGCTGATTCTGGAGACCGCGTGGCAGACCGTCGAGCACGCCAGGATCGATCCGTCCGCCTTGCACGGCAGTGACACCGGGGTGTTCACCGGGCTGATCGGCAGCGACTACGCCGCCCGGCTGTTCAACCAGCCCACTGCCGAGTTCGAGGGCTACCTGATGACCGGCAACAGCACGAGTGTGGCCTCCGGCCGGACCGCGTACGCCCTGGGCCTGCGGGGCCCCGCCGTGACCGTGGACACCGCGTGTTCGTCCTCCCTGGTGGCACTGCATCTGGCCATGCGCGCGCTGCGTTCGGGGGAATGCGGGCTGGCGCTCGCCGGGGGCGCCACGATCCTGTCCACTCCCACGGTCTTCATCGAGTTCAGCAGGCAGCGCGGCTTGGCGGAGAACGGCCGGTGCAAGGCGTTCAGCGCCGACGCCGACGGCACCGGCTGGGGTGAGGGCGTCGGCATGGTGCTGCTGGAGAAGGTGTCGGACGCCGAGCGTCACGGTCATCGGGTGCTCGCGGTCATCCGCGGCTCCGCCGTGAACCAGGACGGCGCCAGCAACGGCCTCACCGCGCCGCACGGCCCGTCGCAGGAACGGGTCATCAGGGACGCGCTGGCCGGCGCGGGACTGAAGCCCTCCGACGTGGACGTCGTCGAAGGGCACGGCACCGGGACGACGCTGGGCGACCCCATCGAGGCGCAGGCGCTGCTGGCCGCCTACGGCCAGAGCCGGGAGCACCCGCTGTGGCTGGGCTCCGTCAAGTCCAACATCGGCCACACCCAGGCCGCGGCGGGCGTCGCCGGCGTGATCAAGATGATCATGGCCATGCGGCACGGGATCCTGCCCAAGACCCTGCACGCCGGTACGCCGTCACCGCATGTGGACTGGTCGGCCGGGCAGGTCGCGCTGCTCGGCGACGCCCGGGAGTGGCCGCGGCACGGCCGGCCCAGGCGGGCGGCCGTGTCCTCGTTCGGCATCAGCGGCACCAACGCGCACGTCATCCTCGAACAGGCGCCGGCGGCAGCACCGGGCAAGCCGCGGGCCGGCGCCGCGAGCGGGCCGCTGGCCTGGGTGGTCTCCGGCCACAACGAGCAGGCGCTGCGCGCCCAGGCCGCTCAGGTCGTCGCGTTCGCCGAGGCGCGTCCGGAGCTGCCCGCCGCGGACCTGGGTCTGTCGCTCGCGACGAGCCGGGCGGCGCTGAGCCTGCGCGCCGCCGTCGTGGCCGAGGACCGCGCGGACCTGTGCGCCGGTCTTCGGGCGCTGAGCGCCGGCGAGCCGGATCCCCGTCTGCTGACCGGCTCCGCGACCAAGGGCAAGCCGGTGTTCGTCTTTCCGGGTCAAGGGTCGCAGTGGACCGGCATGGCCGTGGAGCTGCTGGATTCGTCACCGGTGTTCCGCGAGGAGTTCCTCCGGTGCGCGGAGGCGTTGTCCGCCCACGTCGGCTGGTCGCTGGTCGACGTGCTGCGCGGCACGGAGGGAGCGCCCGGTTTCGACCGTGTCGACGTGGTGCAGCCCACCCTGTTCTCGATCATGGTCTCGCTGGCCGCGCTCTGGCGCTCGTACGGGCTCGAACCCGCCGCCGTCGTCGGTCACTCCCAGGGTGAGATCGCCGCGGCCTACGTGGCCGGGGCGCTCGGGCTCGCCGACGCCGTACGAGTCGTCGCGCTGCGCAGCATCGCGATCACGAAGCTCGCCGGGCAGGGCGGCATGGCCTCGGTGCCCCTGCCCGCCGAGGAGGTCGAACGACGGCTGGGCGCCGTGCGCGACCGGGCGTGGATCGCGGCGGTCAACGGGCCGTCGTCCACCGTGATATCGGGTGAGCCGGACGCGCTGGACACGGTCGTCGGGGCCTGCCAGGCGGAGGACGTGCCGGCCAAGCTGATCCCGGTGGACTACGCGTCCCACACTCCGCACGTGGAACGGTTGCGCGACCAGATCCTGCGGGACCTGGCGCCCATCCGCCCCGTACAGGCTGGTGTGCCCTTTTTTTCCACCGTGACCGGGGACTGGCTGGACACCACCGAGATGGACGCGGACTACTGGTACCGCAACCTCCGCCACCAGGTGCGCTTCGAGGAGGCGACGAAGGCGCTGACCGGCCAGGGTTACACCTTGTTCGTCGAGTCCAGCCCGCACCCGGTGCTCACCGTGGCGATCGAGCAGACCGCCGAGCGGCACGGCGCCGGCGGAGTGGCGGTTCCCACGCTGCGGCGGGACCGCGGTGACCTCCGCCAGTTCGTCACGGCGGTCGCGGAGGCCCACACCAAGGGCGCGGTGATCGACTGGGCCGGTGTCTTCGGTACGCACGGCGCCGAGCTGGTCCCGCTTCCCGGTTACGCGTTCCAGCGTCAGCGTTACTGGGCGGAGACGCACCAGAGCACCGATCTCGGCGCGGCCGGGCTGAGCGCCGTGGAGCATCCGCTGCTGAGCGCGTCGGTCCAGCTCGCGGACGCCGACGGGCTCGTCCTCACCGGCCGGATCGCCCCGCACACCCACCCCTGGCTCGCCGACCACGCCGTCTCCG
Organism: Nonomuraea sp. NPDC002799; assembly: GCF_053592075.1. NCBI lineage: Bacteria > Bacillati > Actinomycetota > Actinomycetes > Streptosporangiales > Streptosporangiaceae > Nonomuraea > Nonomuraea sp. NPDC002799. The sequence continues at coordinate 10,306 of NZ_JBSFVA010000075.1, read as the reverse complement.
GCACGGTCCTGCTGCCCGGCACCGCCTTCGTCGAGCTGGCGCTGCAGGCCGGGCAGCAGTGCGGGCACCCGGTGCTCAGCGACCTCACACTCGAAGCGCCCATGCTCCTGCCCGGCGAGGAGAACCTCCGGATCCAGCTCGCCGTCGAGGCCGCCGACGACGTCGGCCGGTGCCGGTTCACCGTGCACTCCCGCGGCGATGACGAGGCGCCGTGGATCCATCATGCGACGGGGTTCCTGAGCAGGACCGGACCGGAGGCGACTGCGGACGACGCGTGGCCGCCGCCTTCCGGCGCTCGTGCGGTGGACCTCACGGGCAGTTATGCGCGGCTGGCCGAGGCAGGCTATGAGTACGGCCCGGCGTTCCAGGGACTGCGCGCGCTCTGGCAGCACGGCGACGACCTGTACGCGGAGGTCGATCTGCGGGAGGAGGTCTCGGCCACCGGGTTCGGCCTGCATCCCGCCGTTCTCGACGCCGTCCTGCACAGCCTGCCCGTGTCCGCCGGCGGCCAGGAGGGTGAGGGGATCCGGCTGCCGTTCGCATGGAGCGGCTTTCACCTGCACGCGGGCGGCGCCACGGCGTTGCGGGCGCGCATCACCCGCACCGGCGCGGACGACTACCGTGTGGTCGCGGTGGACCTGGCCGGGGATCTGGTCGCGACGGCCGAGGCGCTCACGGTCAGGACCGTCACCCCCGGGCAGTTCGGCGGTATCCGGCCGGCGCTGAGGGACACGCTCTTCCGGGTGGACTGGGCCGAGGTTCCGGCATCGGCCGCGGAGCCGTCCGGCGAGGTCGAGCTCCGCCACGTGGCGGAGACAGCCGGTGGCGACGTCCCCGCATCCGTGCGGCACGCGCTGCACGAGGTCCTGCGTCAGGTGCGGGAGTGGATCGCCGAGGACCGGGAGGGTCGGCTCGTCCTCGTGACGCGCGGCGCCGTGGCCGTCCAAGAGACCATCACAAACCCGACGAACCGCGAGACCGTCACGGACCTGGCGAACCACGAGACCGTCACGGACCTGGCGAACCGCGAGACCGTCACAAACCCGACGACCCGCGAGACCGTCACGGACCTGGCGAACGCCGCGGTCTGGGGTCTGGTGCGGTCGGCGCAGAACGAGCATCCGGGCCGGTTCGTGCTCCTCGACCTCGACGGCGACGGCGAGGTCCCGGCGGCGCTGCCGGACGGCGAACCGCAGCTCGCCGTCCGCGAAGGCCGGTTCCTGGCGCCGAGGCTGGTGCCGGTCACCGGCCCGCCGCCGGAACGACGCCCGCTCGATCCGGCGGGCACCGTGCTGATCACCGGCGGGACCGGCACCCTCGGCGGCCTGATCGCCCGCCACCTGGTCACCGCGCATGGCGCCCGGCACCTGCTGCTCGTCAGCAGGCGGGGCCGCGACGCCGAGGGCGCGGCCGAGCTGGAACAGGAGCTCACCGCACTGGGTGCGAACGTCACCATCGCGGCCTGCGACGTCTCGGTCTCCCGGCACCTGGCGGCGCTGCTGGCCGGCGTTCCCGCGGCGCATCCGCTGAGCGCCGTCGTCCACGCGGCCGGCGTCCTCGATGACGCCCTGATCACCGAGCTCACCCCCGAGCGCCTGGACACGGTGCTGCGTCCCAAGGTCGACGCGGCCTGGAACCTCCACGAGCAGACCCAGCACCTCGACCTCCAGGCGTTCGTCCTGTTCTCCTCGGCGGCGGCGACGCTGGGCGCTCCGGGGCAGGGCAACTACGCGGCCGCCAACAGCTTCCTCGACGCGCTGGCGCACGTCCGGCCGGCCACGTCGATGGCCTGGGGTCTGTGGGAGGAGACCAGCGCCATGACCGGACGGCTCGACCAGGCCGGCCGGGACCGCATCCGCCGTACCGGCGTGGTTCCGCTGCCGACAGCGGACGCGCTGACCTCCTTCGACGTCGCGCTGAGCGCCGGGCATCCGCACATCGTCCCGGCGCGCATCGATCGCCGAGCCCTGCGGGCGATGGCCGAGTCGAGCGCGCTCCCGCCCCTGCTGCGCGGCCTGGTCCGGGGCACCACGCTGCGGACGGCACGCAACGCGGCCGGCGAGGGCTGGGCGGCGCGCATCATGGCGCTGCCGGAGCACGAGCGGCAGGGCGCGGTGCTCGATCTCGTCCGGCTGTACGCCGCCAGTGTGCTCGGGTACGCGGGGCCCGGCGAGGTGCACGCGAACCAGCCGTTCAAGGACCTCGGCTTCGACTCCCTCACCGCCGTCCAGCTCCGCAACCAGCTCGCCGCCGCGACCGGGCTCACCCTGCCCGCCACCCTCGTCTTCGACCATCCCACCCCCACCGCACTCGCCACGCACCTCCACGCCCGGTTCACCGGCCGGAGCAGCCGGCGGCCGGCGGTGCGGGCCGCCACCGGCACGCGGGCCGACCCGATCGTGATCGTCGGGATGGCCTGCCGCTACCCGGGCGGGGTCCGCTCGCCGCACGATCTGTGGCGGTTGCTCGCCGACGGCGTGGACGCCATCTCCGGTCTTCCCACCGACCGGCACTGGGACCTGGCCGGCCTGTACGACCCTGATCCCGACCGGCCTGGAACGATGTCCACGCTGAACGGCGGGTTCCTGACCGACGCGGCCGAGTTCGACGCGGGGTTCTTCGGGATCGGCCCGAGGGAGGCGCTGGCGATGGACCCGCAGCAGCGGCTGATCCTTGAGACGTCGTGGGAGGCGGTGGAGCACGCGGGCATCGATCCCGCGTCGCTGCGCGGCACGCCGGCCGGCGTCTACGTCGGGCTCATGGGCGGTGACTACGGCATCCACCTGATCCAGCAGCGCACACCAGGGCTCGACGGGTTCCTGATGACGGGCAACAGCAACAGCGTCGCGTCCGGGCGGCTGGCCTATCACCTCGGCCTGCAGGGTCCGGCGGTCACGATCGACACCGCGTGCTCGTCCTCGCTGGTCGCCATTCATCTGGCCGAGCAGGCCCTGCGCGGCGGTGAGTGCTCGCTGGCGCTGGCGGGCGGGGTGACGGTGACGGCCACGCCCGCGGTGTTCGTGGAGTTCAGCAGGCAGCGCGGGCTCGCGGCGGACGGCCGCTGCAAGGCGTTCTCGGCGGAGGCTGACGGGACCGGCCTCGGCGAGGGCGTCGGGATGGTGGTCCTGGAGCGGCTTTCGGACGCCCGGCGCAACGGCCACCCGGTCCTGGGGATCATCCGCGGCAGCGCGGTCAACCAGGACGGCGCCAGCAACGGCCTGACCGCGCCGAACGGACCGGCCCAGCAGCACGTCATCCGGCAGGCGCTGGCCAACGCCGGGCTGACCCCGTCCGACGTGGACGCGGTGGAGGCGCACGGCACCGGAACCAGCCTCGGCGACCCGATCGAGGCGCAGGCCATCCTGGCCACCTACGGCCAGGACCGCGACCGGCCGCTGCGGCTGGGCTCCATCAAGTCGAACATCGGCCACACGCAGGCCGCGGCGGGCGTCGCCGGCGTCATCAAGATGGTCATGGCCATGCGCCACGGAACACTCCCCAGGACCCTGCACGCCGACCGGCCCAGCCCGCACGTCGACTGGACCTCCGGGGCCGTCAGCCTGCTCACCGAGGCGCAACCGTGGGAGCGCAACGGCCATCCCCGGCGCGCCGGGATCTCCTCCTTCGGCATCAGCGGCACCAACGCCCATCTCGTCCTGGAGCAGGCACCAGACTTCGATCCGCCTGGCGGGCCGCCGAACGGCCGGCCGTCACCGGACCTGGCGTGGTGCCTGTCGGCACGGGACGAGCGGGCCTTACGCGCTCAGGCGGCGCGCCTGGCCGAGTTCACCGGCCTGCGTCCGGACCTCGACCTGGCGGACGTCGGCTACTCCTTGGCTACGACGCGCACCCTGTTCGACCACCGGGCCGTGATCGTCGGCCGGGCCCGTGCGGACTTCGAGCACGGCCTGCTCTCCCTCAGCCGGGGTGAGCCCGCCCCGGGCACGATCACCGGAACCGTGCCGGGCCAGGACCCCAAGCTGGCCTACCTCTTCGCCGGGCAGGGCAGCCAGCGCCACGGCATGGGGCGGGAGCTGTATGAGGCGTATCCGGTGTTCGCCGAGGCGCTCGACGAGATCTGCGCGGCGTTCGATCCGCATCTGTACCGTCCACTCCGGGAGGTCATGTTCGCTCCGCCGTCCGGCGCCGGCGCGGAGCTGCTCAACCAGACCCGCTACACCCAGCCGGCGCTGTTCGCGTTCGAGGCCGCGCTGTTCCGGCTGCTGGAGTGGCACGGGCTGCGCCCGGACTACCTGATCGGGCACTCCATCGGCGAACTCGCCGCGGCGCATCTGGCCGGCGTGTTCGATCTCGCCGCGGCGTGCACGCTCGTCGCGACCCGCGCCCGGCTGATGCAGGCGATGCCCGCCGGCGGCGCGATGGTCTCGGTGCACCGCACCGAGGAGGAGATCCTCCCCTTCCTGCGCGGCCACGAGGACACCGTCTCGATCGCGGCGGTCAACGACCCCCGGTCGGTGGTGCTGTCCGGGGACGGACCGGCGATCCGGTCCATCGCCGGTGCGCTGTCGGAGCTCGGGCACCGCACCCGCGAGCTCAACGTCAGCCATGCCTTCCACTCGCCGCACACTGATGCGATCCTGGCCGAGTTCCGGCAGGTGGTCGGCGGGTTGCGGCTCGCACCACCGGTCATCCCGGTCGTCTCCAACGTCACGGGGACGGTCGCGACCGCCGATCAGATGTGCTCGCCCGACTATTGGGTGGATCATCTGCGGGGCACCGTCCGGTTCCGGAACGGGATACGGGCGCTGCGCGATCACGGCGTCACGACGTACCTCGAACTGGCCCCGCATCCCACGCTCACGCCACCGGCGGAGCTGACGCTCGGCGGCGACGGGCTGGTCATCCCCACCCTCCATCTCCGACAGGCGGAGCCCACCGGCGTCGTCACCGCGCTGGGCCGCGCGCACGCAGCCGGTCACCGTCCCGACTGGACGAAGCTGACGCCGGGGGCCACCAGGGTCGAGCTGCCGACCTACTCCTTCCAGCGCAGGAGGTTCTGGGCGGGCGGGCCGGCCCGCCGGGACGAGACGACGGCGGATGCCGCCTTCTGGTCGGCGGTCGAACGTGCGGACGTGGCCGCGCTGGCCGGGGTCCTGCAGCTCGACGGAGCCGGGCAGGAACTTCTCGACGCCGTCCTGCCCTCGTTGTCCGCGTGGCGGCGGGCCAGGAAGTGGTGGCACCGGATCACTTGGGACAAGCCGCCCGCGACCCCGCTCGGGGGACCTTGGTGGTTGCTGACCGGCGGCGGTTGTGACGCGCGGTCCACGGTCGCCGTCGAGCAGGCGCTCGAGGCACACGGCGCCACCGCCGTGACCACTGTCATGATCACCGACGCGGCCTCCAGCGTGACCACCGTCGCGGCCCCCGGCGTAACCACCGGCACGACCACTGGCACGGCCCCCGGCGCGACCACCGGCGCGACTGCCGGCGCCGACGATCTGGCCGATCGGCTGAAGCGAGCCAAGCCCGCCGGGATCATCGTGATGCCCGGCACGGGCCTGACCCGGGCGGCGGCGGAAGCCCTGCGCGCCACCGAAGCGGTGCTCTGGATCGCCTCAGGGGAAGGGGACCGGACGGCGTCACGGATTCTCGCCGGTGAGCGGCCGCACCGGACGGGGTTCGCCGAACTGCCGGCGACCATCGACGACGTGACCGCCGCGGCCTTCGTGGCGGCGCTCTCCGGCTCGGCGGACCACCTGAGGGTGCGGCCCGGCGGTGTTCTGGCCCGTCATCTGGTGCCGATGCCGTCCGACGTCAAGAGCGCGGGCTGGCGTCCGAGCGGCACGGTGCTCCTGACCGACGTCGCGCACGAAGTCAGCGCCGAGACCGCGCGCTGGCTGGTGAAGAACGGCGCGAGCCATCTCCTCGTGGTGGCCGCCGAGGACACCGAGGTCCAGGAGCTCGTGGCCGGCCTGCGCGAGCTGGGCGGGGCGGTCACGGTCGTGGACGTCGATCTGACCGACCCGGCCGGTGCCGCCGGGTTGCTCGCCGCCGTTCCCGCCGGGCATCCGCTGAGCGCGGTGTTCCACACTGCACCCCTGCGCGAGGAGAGCGAGCCGCAAGCCACGGACGTCGCCAGGCATCTGGACGAGCTGGCCGCCGCGGCTGAGGCGCCGGCGTTCGTGGTGTTCGCCTCCGGCGACGGATTCGCCCCGGCCGCGACCCGCCGGGCGGGAGGACCCCCCGTGACCTCGGTGCGCTGGGGTGCGGTGGCGCCGAAGTTCGCCCTCGGCGGGCTGCCTGCGGCGATCAAGGCGGGTGGTGACTTCCTGGTCGCCGAGCTGCCTGATCCGCCCGATCACGCGCACGGATCGGACGGCGGCGCGACGTCCGGCGAAGCGCGGTCCCTGCTCGATCGTCTGGCGCGGGAGCCCGAGCCGCGACGGCAGGCCATCGTGCTGGAGCTGGTCAGGGCGAAGGCCGCGCTCGTACTCGGCCTCGAACCGCCCGCCACCATCGGCGCCGACGAGGAGCTCTTCGAGGCGGGCCTGTCGTCGTTGAGCGCCATGGAGCTGCGTGACGAGGTGAGCAAGGCGACCGGGCTCGTCCTGCCGATGACGACCGTCTTCGACCTGCCGACACCGGCGGCGCTGGCCGCGCATCTGGCGCGGGAGCTCGCCCCACCGGAGGTCACCGATGGCGGCGACGAGGCGCCCTTGTCCGCCCTTTAGACATCGTGAAGGCCCTCCTAAGCCGCGCGGCCCAAGATGGGCCGACGCCGTCTGACGTACGAACCAGGCCTGGACCCAGGACAGCGCGGACAAAGGACAAGGTGAAGCATGGCGATGAGCGCGGTCACGACCATCCCCGCGGCCGGCGATCCCGGCGAACCCATCGCGGTCATCGGCATGAGCTGTCGCCTGCCCGCGGCGCCCGGCCCCGAGTCGTTCTGGCGGCTGCTGACCGGCGGACGCCACGCCATCACCGCGCCGCCGGCGGGCCGGTGGGACGATCCGGGGCCGCCCGTCCGGTTCGGCGGCTTCCTCGACCAGGTCGACCGGTTCGACGCGGCCTTCTTCGGCATCTCCCCGCGCGAAGCCGCGATGATGGACCCGCAGCAGCGACTCGCGCTGGAGCTGAGCTGGGAGGCACTGGAGAACGCGCGGACGGTGCCGGGCGCGCTGCACGACAGCCATACCGGCGTGTTCGTCGGCGCCATGTGGGACGACTACGCGACCCTGCTGCACCAGCACGGGACGAGCGCGATCACCGCGCACACCATGACCGGCCTGCACCGCGGCATCATCGCCAACCGGGTGTCGTACACGCTGGGTCTGCACGGCCCGAGCTTCACCGTCGACGCCGGGCAGTCCTCTTCCCTGGTGGCGATCCATCTGGCGTGTGAAAGCCTGCGGCGCGGTGAGTCCAGCATGGCCATCGCCGGTGGCGTCAACCTGAACCTCGCCCCGCAGCGAACGGTCAGCGCGCACGAGTTCGGCGGTCTGTCCCCTGATGGGCGCTGTTTCACGTTCGACGCGCGAGCCAACGGCTTCGTGCAGGGCGAAGGCGGCGGGATCGTGGTGCTGAAACCGCTGTCCCAGGCGGTCCTGGACCGTGACCGGATCTACTGTGTGGTGCTGGGCAGCGCGGTCAACAACGACGGCGGCACCGACGGCCTGACCGTGCCGAGCCGGCTCGCCCAGCAGGAGGTCCTGCGGACGGCCTACCGCAGGGCGCGCGTGTCGCCGTCCGTCGTGGACTACATCGAGCTGCACGGCACCGGAACCAGGGTCGGCGATCCGATCGAGGCGACGGCGCTCGGCACGGTCCTGGGCTCGGAACGAGCGCCCGGCAGCCCGCTGCTGGTCGGGTCGGTCAAGACCAACGTCGGGCATCTGGAAGCCGCCGCGGGTGTCACGGGATTCCTCAAGACCGCGTTGAGCGTCTTCCACCGGCGGATCCCGGCCAGTCTCAACTTCGAGCGGCCGAATCCCGCCATCTCCCTGGCCGAGCTGGGCCTCGAAGTCCAGCGTGCCGTGCGGCCATGGCCCGATGGCGAAGGTCCTGCGGTGGCCGGCGTGTCGTCGTTCGGCATGGGCGGCACGAACTGCCACGTGGTCATCGCCGAGGCGCCCCAGCCGTGGCCCCCGGCGGAAACGGGCGAGCCCGCCGGACGCGAGCGATTGTGGGTGTTGTCAGGGAAGTCCCGGCAGGCGCTCCGCGACCAGGCCGCGAACCTGCGCGCGCACCTCGTCCGCGAGCCGGCCACGGATCTGGACGCGGCCGGCCGGACCCTGGCGACCGGCCGGACGCACTTCCCGTACCGCGCCGCGATCACCGCCACCGGCCAGGAGGAGCTGCTGCCCGCGCTGGAGGCGCTGGCGCAGGGCTCGGCCTCGTCCGCGTCCGTCCAAGGGAAGGCGGCGCGGCCCGCCAAGACCGCGTTCGTCTTTCCCGGGCAGGGATCCCAGTGGATCGGGATGGCGGGCGAACTGCTCGATACGTCCGCCGTCTTCCGGGACGCGGTCGGCCGGTGCGCCGAGGCGCTGCTCCCGTACACCGGGTGGTCGCTGCTTGACGTGCTCCTGGACCGTCCTGGTGCGCCCTCGCTGGAGCGGGTGGACGTCGTGCAGCCCGCGTTGTTCGCGATGATGGTCGCGCTCGCCGAGACCTGGCGCGCGCACGGCGTGCATCCGGACGCGGTCGTCGGCCACTCCCAAGGGGAGATCGCCGCGGCGTACGTCGCCGGCGCTCTGTCGCTGGCGGACGCCGCCAAGATCGTCGCTCTGCGCAGCAAGGCGATCCGGGCGATCGCCGGCACCGGCGGCATGGTGTCCGTCCCGCTGCCCGCCGAGGATGCGGCGCAGTTGTTACGCGGGTACGACGGCGTGCACATCGCCGCCGTCAACAGCCCGGGCACGACCGTGGTCGCCGGAGACGCCGACGCCCTCGTGAGGCTGGTCTCCACCTGCAACGACGACGGCGTACGGGCCCGGCGCATCGACGTCGACTACGCCTCGCACACCCCGCACGTCGACGCGCTGCGTGACACCCTGCGCACGGAGCTGGCGGGCATCACGCCACGAGCCGCCCGCATCCCCTTCTACTCCACCGTCACGCGGGACGTCATCGACACCCCGGCTCTCGACGAGCACTACTGGTTCGCCAACCTCCGCACCGGCGTCCGCTTCCACGAGACGATCACCGCCATGCTCGACGACGGGCACACGCTGTTCATCGAGGTCAGCCCGCATCCGGTGCTGACGACACCGATCCAGGAGAGCATCGAGGCGTCGGGGCACAGCGCCGCCACGCACGGAACGCTCCGCCGCGGCCACGCGAGCGCCACCCAACTGCTCAACGCGTTCGCGCAGGCCCACACCTGTGGCGCCGAACTGGACTGGGACACCCTTTACGCCGGCCGCGAGCTCGCCGACCTCCCGACCTACCCGTTCCAACGGCGACGGCACTGGTTCGGCGAGAGTGAAGCGGCCGAGACGAGCCCGTCGGCCCCGTCCACCGACCTGTTCGGCCTGGTCCGCGCGCACGCTGCGGCGGTGCTGGGACATCCTGGCCCGGACGCCGTGGATCCGGCTCTGACGTTCAAGGATCTCGGCTTCGACTCCGCACTGGCGGTCGAGCTGCGCAACCGGCTGAACGCCGCCACCGACGTCACCCTGCCCACCAGCGCGTTGTTCGACTATCCGACCCCGCTGGCGCTCATCGGCCATCTGCGTGACGCGCTGGCCGGCGTCCGGACCACGCAGCCGGTCACGACCATGGCCGCCAAGCTGGATGAGCCGATCGCCATCACGGCCATGGCCTGCCGATATCCCGGCGGAGTGGCCAGCCCCGAGGCGCTCTGGCAGCTGGTGGCCGACGGCGTCGACGCCATCACCGAGTTCCCCGGCAACCGCGGCTGGGATCCGGAGGTCTACGACCCGGACCCCGGCCTGTCGGGCAAGACGTATACGCGGCACGGCGGATTCCTGCACGACGCCACCGAGTTCGACACGGCGTTCTTCGGCATCACGCCCCGCGAGGCCACGGCGATGGACCCGCAGCAGCGTCTGCTGCTGGAAACCTCGTGGGAGGCGCTCGAACGGGCCGGCCTCGACCCGGTGGCCTTGCGAGGCGACCGGGTGGGCGTGTTCGTCGGCGCGATGTCCCAGGATTACGGGCCACGGTTCACCGAGGGGCTCGATGGATACGACGGTTATCTGCTGACCGGCAACACGGCCAGTGTGGCGTCCGGGCGGATCTCGTACGTCTTCGGGTTCGAAGGCCCCGCCATCACCATCGACACCGCCTGCTCCTCCTCCCTCGTCGCCATCCACCTCGCCGC
>NZ_JBSFVA010000074.1:0-17009 GCF_053592075.1 Nonomuraea sp. NPDC002799 | reverse complement strand
ATGGTGCACGAGCAGGCCGTCGACTCGGTCATCGACATCAAGAAGAACGAGGCGCACGGCCAGGACTCGCTGTTCGGCGGGGCGGACGACGACGATGACGGCGCGGCGTTCTCCGTCACGATCCCCGACATGGAGTGGGACAAGAAGACCCGGCTTGACTTCGAGCGCGAGATGCTCGGCCTGTACGTGTCCGACCACCCCCTGGCGGGCACGGAACGGCTGCTCGCCCGCAACCGTGACACCACGATCGTCGAGTTGCTGGAGTCCGGTCGTGACGACCGCGGCGACGTACGCGTGTGCGGCCTGGTCACCAAGGTCGAGAGGCGGGTCAACAAGGCCGGGAACGTGTGGGCGATCGTCACGGTCGAGGACATGGACGCGGCCGTCGAATGCCTGTTCTTCCCCAAGAGCTACGAGCTGTACGCGCCCGAGCTCCGCAGCGACGTCGTGGTGTCGGTCGGCGGCCAGGTCAACAACCGCGACGGCGCGATCTCGGTCTTCGCGCAGGACCTCACCCCGCTCGACGTGTCCGGCATCACCAGCGAGTCCGGGCACCCGGTGACCATCCATTTGCGAGAAGATCGCATCACACCGAAGTCAGTAGAGGAGTTGCGCAACGTGCTAAAGCTGCACCAGGGCAACGTGCCGCTGAGGATAAACCTGAGACGATATACTGGCAAGATCGTGCTTCTCGCGGTCCCTGAATTCTCCGTCAGCGCAGATCCGGCATTCGCGGCTGATGTTAAACAACTCTTTGGAGCCGAAGCAATCACGCTGTGACAGGCGTAAGCGGTGGATCGAAGTGAGAGCATCGGTAGGTAGCCGTGCATCTGCAACGGCATCGGACTTTCAGTCCGCCGCATTTCAGCAATTCTAGAAGTCGATGCCGATGATGGCGGCATTTCTTCATAATAGCGGATCTGTGGAGTAGGTAGTCGACTTCCTGAAGGTGATATTAATGCAGGTATATCCCCTGACGGTGTGACACTTTGGATCGGCATCACTGTCATTGGCGGATTTGACTTATGCCGGTCAGGCCGTACTCGGCTTTGAAATCAAGCCCAAGACGAGGATGGGTCGTTTGCGATGGTACTGTCTTCCGAGGTTGCAACCCCCGCCAGATTCTTGCTATTGGGAGACTGCCATGCCGGTCCGATCGGTCAGGCAGCGAAGGCCGCCTCTATTCCCTTCTGCGGCGGCCCGATTGGCACCGCCAGTGAATTCACTGTCGACTTCTTTGACGGGCGCGAGAGCGACATCTCGTTTCGCAAGCCCGAGGCGGAAATGCTCTACCGCAGCTTCCTGGCCGAGCTTGGGGTAACTAGCGTCAGCCGAGTATCTGTCCCACTCGTGTCAACCTTCGGCTTCAGTGTTCATCTATTTGCTCACAGCGATTACTGGCGGATCTATCGCGATCGCGATGGCAGCCTCTCACAGGATTTCCTCTCGAGCCGGCTCTTCGATGAAATCATCATTGCTATGGCTCCCGATGCCTTGAACTTTTACCGCTGCACACGCGGACTGGGTCTGCGAGTGCTGGCGGTGATGGCGCCACAGCGAATACCAGGAAGATGTGATAAATCTGTCTTTATGGCAGCGCAGAACACCGTCTGTCGGACGGTGAGCGAACTCGGCGTCGACGTCGTTGACCTGCGCGCCAGTGCCGTTGATGAGACTGGCCTCCAACGACCTGAGCTATGTGATGTCAGAAGCCCGTTCCATGGCAATCTCGCTTTTGGGCGACTAATTTTGGCTGATCTTCTAGCACGTGGGTTGTGAGGTCTAATTTTCGTAATAGATCCTGGCTTGATCGGTCACCACCGATCGTCCGGATGGTCCGGCCAATGTATCTATTCATGACTGCCGCCGAGCTACAGAGGTTGAAAGACTGCGGTATCACCGCGCAGTCTGGGAGTATGTTGCGTCATCCGGATGGTGGTGGTCTGACCCGGGCGGCGCGGGCCAAAGCGTGAACAAGTGCGTTTGGAGTCTGGCGGGCTGTTCGGGAAGTCGGCCCAGCCCAGTTCGTGTTTGACCTGTTTGCAGTCCTGCTCGATCCAGCCGAGCAGCCCGTACAAGGCGACGATCTCCGGCAGTCTGGCTGCTGGCAGGCTGGTGGTGCGGGTGCGTTGGGGCAGGTTGGTGATGGCGCTCGCTGAAACTGGCTCTGGCGATCTTTGTGTGGTGCCGAGACAGACGGTGGTCGGGGGCTTCGTCCGGACCGATCGCGCTTGAGCAACGTTGCGTACATCAGGGCGGCCGCTCCGTGAAGATCTGGTTCATCCCAGAACTGATCATCACCGAGCGGCCGTGGAGTTCATCGTGCAGCATGTCGTGGCGGGCGATGCCGACTGTCTTCAAGTGTTCTTTCCTCACCTGGACGGGCTGGTTATCGAGGAGATCGCTGATCGCGGTGACTACGTGCTGGTCACGGCGCATACCCAGGGCGGGCCGGTGGGCTGCCGGGAGTGCGGCGTGTCCTCCTCCCGGGTGCATGGCCGTGACCGGCGAGTGCTTCGTGACCTACCGACCGGCGGCCGGCCGATGCTGATCGCGGTCACGGTACGCCGACTGATCTGCGGGAACCCGGGGTTCCAGGCGCGGATGTTCGCCGAACCGATGCCGTTGTTAACGGGGAGACACGCGCGGCGCACGTCGCTGCTGCGCCGCCTGCTGGAGGTGCTGGCGTTGGCGCTCGCGGGCCGTGCCGGATCCCGGCTGGCCGCCCTGATGGGGATAGGGGTCTGCCGGGACACGCTGATCGGACTGCTCCGTGCGCTGCCTGATCCCGAGATCGGCCAGGTCACGGTCTTGGGAGTCGATGATTTCGCGAAGAAACGTGGACATTTATACGCGACTTTGCTGATCAACATGGAGACGCATCGGCCCGTCGATGTCCTGGACGACCGTACGGTTGACTCCCTGGCCCAGTGGTTGCGCGGAGCATCCCGGAATTCAGGTGATCTGCCGAGACAGAGCAGGGGCCTATGCCGAGGGCGCCCGCACCGGCGCGCCGGAAGCGACCCAGGTGGCAGACCGGTTTCATCTCTATCAGAACCTGTGTGACGCGGTCGAGAAGACCGTTGTTGCTCACCGCGCTGACCTGCGCGAAGACGACTCGGTCGCCAAACCACCATCGGAAGAGGGCCAAGACATGGCCGACACCGTCGCCGACCTCCAGGACCATACGGGCGCTCCGGCGCAGGAGTGCCAGCTGATCGTACGGCACCGTTAACGGTACGCCGCGGTGCAGGAATTGGCCGCCAAAGGCTGGACCATTTCGGCGATCGCCCGGCACCTGCGCTTGGACCGCCGCACCGTCCGCAAGTTCGCCCACGCCACCAGCGTCGAGGAAGTGCTGACCAAGGCCACCGGCCGATCCGACCTCCTGACCCCCTACCTGCCCTATCTGACCCAGCGGTTCAATGACGGCTGCACCGACGCCGCCCTGCTGACCAAGGAAATCCGGGTCCAGGGATATCGCGGCAGCCCCCAGATCGTCCGCCGCCACCTGCATCCGTTCCGAGCCACCACCCTCGCCCCCCCACCACCGGCAGGGCCGACCGTTCGCGCGGTCACCACCTGGATCACCCGCCACCCAGACCGGCTCGACGCCAATGAACAGGCCAAACTCGCCGCTCTCCGAGCTCGCAGCCCGCACCTGGACGCGCTCGCCGGCCACGTCACCGCCTTCGCCACCATGATGACCACGCTGACCGGCGTCTGTGGTGGCCACGTTCGTGATCAGGTTAGGCGCGACCGTGCCCGACAACCAGATGACCGAGAGAATCCATCAGATGCTTGCGGCGCGTGGGCTGCTGCCCGGCGAGCACTACCTCGATTCCGGCTACCCGTCCGCGGAACTCCTCGTCGGCGCCCGCAAGAGGTTCGGGATCGTGCTGGTCACGCCGGTTCTGCTTGATCACTCATCGCAAGCCCGCGCCGCGGCCGGGTACGACCGTTCGGCGTTCGCCATCGACTGGGACGCCGAGCAGGTCATATGCCCGCAAGGGCGGGCGAGTTCCTCGTGGAGTCCTTGCACCCAGCGCGACTCCGAGGCGATCGTGGTCAAGTTCAGCGGCGAGGTCTGCCGGCCGTGTCCGGTTCGGTCCTTGTGCACCTCGGCGAAGAAAGGTGGACGCCAGCTCACCATCCGCGCCCGCCTCCTTCAAGAGGCTCTTGACCAGGCCCGTGTCGATCAGACCAGCAAGGCCTGGCGGGGACAAGTACAAGCTCCGCGCCGGAGTCGAGGGCACCATGCGCCAGGCCGTCGCGGTCACCGGTGTCCGCCGGGCCCGCTACCGAGGCCTGGCGAAAGTCCACCTCGAACACCTCTTCTCCGCCGTGGCGCTCAACCTCATCCGCCTGGACGCCTGGTGGAACGGACACCCGCTCGACCGGACCCGCACCAGCCACCTCGCCCGCCTCGAACTGGCAGAACTCGCCCTCGCGGCCTGAGACGAGTTAACCAGCAGGGTCGCCCGAGTTTCGCAGTTGGTGGGCAGACGAAGGCCGCTAAATGGGTAGTTGACCTGGGGAAACGGACGTGAAGCCGCTCCGGAGGCGTGTGTCCACGCCTTCGCGCATCGTTCGGCCTGTTCAGAGGCTATTCACCGGCATGCAGACCGATCATCTTTGGCGGCATTGCGACACCGCAGTCTTTGTAGAGCTGAGTCTGGGCCGGGGTCAGCCTGGTGGTGTGCAGGAGTCGTCCGGCGGGACCGGACAGGGTGACCAGGTGCACGCGCCCCAGCTCGCGGTTGATGGCGTTCCAGGTGTGTCCGGTGCGGCGTTCGGCGACGCGGATGAGCAGCAGTGCCAGCCAGCACAGCAGTACGTGGGCGACGATGCGCTGGTCGAGGCGGTGGTAGACGGGCCGCAGCTCCAAGGTCGTCTTCATGGTGCGGAAGGCCGCGTATCCATTCAGGCCTGTGATTGATCAGGCGTTTTGCGGTGGCATCCAGGGGTTCCCGGCCAGGGCGTCGCGGAGGGCGTCGAGTGGGTGGATGCCGTGGTTGCGGGCGGTGCCGAGGTAGGAGCGGATGAGGCAGTAGCGGGCGGCGGTGCGTACGCTGCGCCAGCAGCCGCCGATCTTCGTCTGCAGTTTGACCATGCGCTGTGGCTGCTCGGCGGGGTTGTTGGTGAAGGGCACGGCGAAGTCGGCGGTGAAGCGCCACACCTGCGGGGCCCGGGCTTGTAGCCGCCGTGCCAGGGTGTAGCCGGGATGTCGCCCTGAGGGCCAGTCGCGGTGGGTGTTGGTGGCGATGCCCCAGGCCACCGCCTGGTCATAGCGGGCGCGCAGCCCGTCTGAAACTTCCGGATCCATGGTGGTGGCGCCCTCGGCGCGGGCTTGGGCGACCGCGGCCTTGGCCTCGGTCAGCGCACTCATCACCGGCTCGGTCCAGCAACGCTGCACCCGGCTGCCCTCGCCGTCCAGCTCGCCGATGCCGCGCAGCGATCGGAGCAGATGCGCGCAGCACAACTGCACGCCGGCCAGGTCCTTGTCGTACTTGGCGTAGGCGGTGTAGTCATCACGGACCAGGGTGCCGCGGTAGCCGGGCAGAATCTTGAAGCCGTCCAGCTCGGCATGGCCACGACCGGCCGCGGCGCCGAACCACACCAGCCGGCCGGCGCGGGCGGTGTAGACATACAACAGCCGATCCCCGTCGTCGGTGGCGACGCGGGCCGGGGTCTCGTCGTGGTGCAGCACCGGCGCCGCCCGCAGCCGCTCCTTGAGCACGGTCTCGAAGCCGGTCAGCCGGTCGGCGACCCGCTTGATGAGGCCGCCGGTGAACCCGGTCGAGACCGGCGCGTCCAGCAGCACGCCCATCAGGTCCGCAGCCCGCTCGACGCTCATGTGCCCGGCACACGCCAGCAGCGCGGTCGCCACACGCACGTTAGGTCCGTAACAGCACGGCCCGGCCAGCTCCGGCGGGGTGGCCGCCCGGCTCGTCCGGCTGCAGACCGGGCAACCGACCTGCAGCATCCGGTACTCGGTGACCTGAAGTTTCACCGGCGGGGTGTCGAACACCTGCACCCGCGCGCCGACCGTCCCCTCCAGGCCGGCCAGCGCCTGACCACAGCCGGCGCAGTCCTCAGGGGCGATGACGGTGATCGATCCGGGGTACTGCGCCAGGCCAGCGCATGCCCGGCCTGCCCACCGCGCGGCGGGGGCGAGCGCTTCTTCGGCTTCTTGACGCGTTTGGCCCGCGCTGCCGGGCCATCCGATCCCGGCGGCATCGAGGAGTTGGACGAATCCATCCCCGCCCGCCGCCTCAACTGCTCGACCTCGGCCAGCAACGCCGCGATCACCGCATCCCGCTCCGCGAGCGCGACCTGGAGTTCGCCCAAAACAGCCAGCAGTTCCTCACGGCTGAGCTCTTTGGCAGCGGACACGAACTCAACCTACGAGCCCCACCGCACAACGTCCATGGCTCAACGCACAGCCGCCCACGCTGATCCCGAACCCGAAGCGATCAACGACAAGCCTGAAGGGTGTAGCTCCTTTGCAGTGACTGGCTGAGCTGGGCGTTCGCTGTCCTGGCTGTTTGATGGTGAAACCGCCTTCTACTGTGGGTGCAGGCGGTGGTGGCGATGGGGTCGTTACTGGAGGAACTGGCACGGCGGCAAGCCGAAGCCCGCCAGCGGATCGAGGAGCTTGGCCGGCAGCTTGCCGAGGTGCAGGCGCGGCTGGAGGCCGAGGAAGAGGGGCTGTCTCGGCTGCTGATCGCCTCCGAGGTGGTGGAGGAGATCTTGAGCGGGCAGGGTCCTCTTGCCAGCGATCCCGTTGTGGGAAGCGAGGATGCCGGCCCCGCCGATGCTGGGCAGAACGGTTTGGGCAGCGAGACCGAGGCGGTGCGGCGGGGCGTGGTGACGGTGCCGCCGTGGCGTGAGGATCTGGAGCCGTCGGTGTTGCCGCGGGCGTATCGGGATGTGCTGGAGGTGCTGGCCGATGCCGGGCGGGCGATGCGGGCGGGGAAAATCTCGGCCGCGTTGGGGCGGGGGGAGTCGGCCGCGGCGGTGGAAGGGCTGCGGGGCAAGCTGCGACGGCTGGTGGAACGTGGCTGGCTGGCTCAGGACGAGCCCGGGCTGTTCGCCCTGACCGAGTCGATTGCTCGGCAGATCGCCCGGTAGCGAGCACCGGGGCGGGGGCGGCACGTCACCGTGATGTGCCGGTGGTGGTGGTTGGCGAGGGCTCTTACTTGCCGGAGGTTCGAAGGTGCGACCCAAGTCGAACCGACCGGCAAGGAAGAGCCGATGACGACACCGTACGACACCGCGCTCAGAGCTGACTGCTTTGCAACCTCGAGGAAGTTGTTCGATCTTCTGCTCGCCGAACTGGCCGATCCGGTCACCGGCGGGCTGCCCCACGCCGAGCTGGAGGTTTGGTGTGAGCAGTGGGGCCGCCGGCTGGTGCGGCAGCTGCTGCAGGATCATCTGGACCTGCGCGCGGACCGGGAGGAGGCCCGCCTGACGGCCGCGCATCCGCCTGGGCGGCTGGAGAAGGGGCATCACCGGCTGCTGGCCACCGTGGTGGGCACGGTGACGGTGCGCCGCTGCGCGCTGCGAGCGCCGGGCCGGCGCAACCAATATCCGGCCGACGAGGCGCTGGCGCTGCCCGTGGGCCGGCACAGCCATGGGCTGGCGCGGCTGGCGGTGGCCGAGGCGGTGCGCGGCTCGTTCGACGCGGCGCATGCCGCGATCACCGGCCGGTGCGGTGATGTGATCGGCAAACGGCAGATCGAGAACCTGGCGGTCGCTGCCGCGGCCGATGTCGGGGCCTTCTATGCCGCCCGTGTCCCGGTGCCACGCGCCGCTACCGAGCTGCTGGTGCTCAGCACCGACGGCAAGGGGGTGGTGATGCGGCCCGAGGCACTGCGGCCGGCCACCCGAGCGGCCGCCGCCCGGCACCGCGGCAGGTTCCGCACTCGGCTGGCCTCGGGCGAGAAGCCGCATCGCAAACGCATGGCCACCCTGGCGGTGGTTTACGACGCGGTGCCCGCACCCCGCCGCCCGCACGACGTGATCAGCCTCGGCGAGCGCAGCGGCGCCCGCCGGGTGCGGGCCGGGTGCGGGCCGGGCCACGCGCGTCCGGCAAGTGGATCTACGCCTCGGTCATCGACTCCGCCGAGCAGGTGATCGCCTTCATGTTCGACCAGGCCGAGGCCCGCGACAGCCTGCATGCCCGCACCTGGGTGGTGCTGGCCGACGGCGATCACCACCAGCTTCAGCTGCTGCAGGCCGAGGCCGAACGCCGCCGCGCGCGCATCCATATCGTCTGCGATCTGATCCACGTGCTGGAATACCTCTGGCGCGCCGCTCGCTGCCTGCACACCGCCGACGACCCGGCCGCCGAGCAACGCGTCGCCGGCTGGGCACTGGCTCTACTGGCCGGCCGCCTCGAGGAGGTGATCACCGACCTGAAGGCCCGGACGACCAGCCGAGGTGATGGTCTCGCCGTCGCTGCCCGCTACCTGACCAGCCACCGCGCGTTCCTGCGCTATGACCAGGCGCTGGAGCAGGGCTGGCCGATCGCCACCGGCGTCGTGGAGGGAAGCGCCCGCTACCTGATCGGCGACCGCCTGGACATCACCGGCGCCCGCTGGGGACTGGCCGGAGCCGAGGCCATCTTGAAGCTCCGCGCCCTGATCGCCAACAACGACCTCGACGAGTACTGGATCTTCCACGTCGACCGTGAGAACCAGCGCGTCCACCACCACCGCCACCAGGACGAATACACCCTCAGCGCTTGATCGAATCAGTCACTATGGAAGAGCTACACCCAAGCCTGAATGAATACAAGGCCGCCTCGGCCTGGAGGAGGTTCTTGTAGCCGAGCGCGATGTCCTCGGCGCTCAGGTCCGGGTCGGAGGTGGCGATCAGGTACTTGCCGTCGTGGTTGGCCTCGGCCTTAACCTTGGCCGAGTCGATGGACAGGCGGCCGGTGGTCGGGTGCTGCTTGAGCCATCGGCCTAGCGACGGGTGGTCGCGTAAGGCGCATTCGGCCTTGCGGTGTGGCGCGTCCGAGGGCCGGGGTGTCTTCTTTCTGGCCTGCTGGGCGGCCTTGGCCTTCGCGTGGGCGGCGTCGGCGGCGCGGGCGGCGGCGATCTGGTCCAGCTCGGTGGTGACCGCCTCCAGCTGTGCTTGTCGGCGGGCCTGGTCGCGTTCGGCCTCGACAGGGTTGTGACAGATGATCCACCGGCGTCCCGGGTCGGCGGCGAGCCGGACCTCTTTGACCCGCAGGGTTTCGCGGACCTGCAGGTAGCGGCCCTGGCGGGACATCGCCTCGCGGGCCTGCCGGCGCGTTGCAGGTAGACCATGTTCTCGCGAGAGGAGAAGCCGGAGTCGACCACGGTGACCACCCGGCCCAGCCGCCAGTCCCGCAGGTCGTCCTTGACCTGCTCGATCACGGTCATGTCCGAGGTGTTGCCGGGCCAGACCCAGCAGCGCACCGGGATGCCCTCCCGGGTGACGGCCAGCCCGATGACGATCTGCGGCAGATCTTTTCGGTGGTCTTTGGAATGCCCGAACCGGCGCAGCCCCGCCTCATCGCCGTCACCGTCACCGCTGGCGTCGGGGCCGGGTTCGCCGTCACGCTCGAAGTAGGTCGAGGTGGAGTCGAACAGGATCAGATCCACCTCCAGGTTGAGCAGGTTGGCCGCGGCGAAGAACACCGCCTGCTGCACCGCCCCCTGGGCATCCGCGCCGGCCAGTAGGTCCATCACCCGCATCGCCTGGTCCTTGTCGGCGTGCTCCAGGCCGGGGATGGCGACGGTGTGAGTGATCCACTCGGTCGCGGCCAGCTTCGAGGCGGGCGCGACGGCGCGGTTGGCGACCAGCGCGAACAGGACGCGTTCGATGTCGGTGCGGAAGCGTCGCGGCCCCAGCACCGAGGCCAGCGCCTGATCGACTTCCAGCGTGTGCCACAGCTGGTCGAGCAGCCAGATGACGCCGAACGGGCGGGCCGCTTCCACGCTCAGCGGTCTGGCCTCGGCGCCGAGCGGGCGGGTGACGTCGTCGCCGAGGTAGCGGTTGATCGAGGCGACCAGGCGGCGTAGCGCCGTGACGTCGAGTTTGTCCTCGCGGCCCAGGTTGACCAGCACCTCGGCCTGGGTGGTGCCGTTGAGGCGGCGGTTGTTGGCCAGCTGGAGATATCGGACCACGCTGCCGTCGCCGTTGCGTCTTGCGCAGGTACATGCCCGCATCATGCCGTACAAGTCCCAGCAATCGCAGCGAAATCAGAAATAGTCGTGTGCCCACACTTTTGCGCCCGAAAATTATCCACAACCCGATCGAGCAGCACCGCCGCTACGCGATCAGACTTCACATGCCCGCGAACTGCGAAACTCGGGGGTCGCTGATCACAACAAACCACCGATGCTTACATCTACAGATCTCAAGCATTGCTCTACCTTGTCCACCGCATATATATTCAGCTGATGTAACGAATGGCGACTGGCGTACTAGGGATGGATACCCTGCGTGCCGCAACCGACCGATCCTCGGTGTCGCGCGTGCGCATCCAAGACGTACGCGACAGAGGCAGTAATCTTCTGGGCATATAAAACATTCAGCCACTCATCCGGGGCGTGCGCATTCGAATCAGAGCCTAAGGCGCCGGTAACCAAGAATTGCGCTTGAGGGTATGCGCGTCCAAGTATTTTCATGGATGGTACTGAAGCTCCAAGTCCAACGCTCTGATGCCGCTTCCTGAACACACGATCCTGCACCTTTGACAGCGCTTGCGTTAGCCATGGAGCCATGGCGGGAGCAATCCAGCCGCTCTGCGCGCTTGCATCAGTGATCTCAACATGAGCTCCATATGGCACATTGGTGTTCAGCAACAATGTCAAGGCTTTTAGGGCCGCTCGAGCGTCCACGGTCGGCGGCGTGCGGAAACTCAAGACAAGCGTTGTCGACGCCCGCAAAACGTTTCCTGCCATTGCCGGATCTGGCATCCCCGCTGCACCAACTACTGAAAGTGTCGGCCGCCAAGTGTTGTTCAATATCAGTTCGGCTTCATTCTGTGCGGCAAGTCTCATACCCTCGACCGTAGGATAGAGCGTCTTTACCCGTCCAGGCAGCAGTTCCGCAACTTCGGCAGCTTCAGCACGCCGCTGCTCGGAAATTTCGACGCTCATTTCTCTCAGCTTCACTACCCCAGTGTTCGGGTCCTCCACTCGATCCAATAGCTGTCGCATCACCTGAAAAGAACTTGGGACAATGCCGCCAGCCATTCCAGAATGCTGTGGTTGGTCTAGGACGCGTACAGTCACAGTTGCGCGTATGAGCCCGCGTAGGCTGTTAGTGACCCACAGCCGCTCATAATCCCCGCCGCCAGAATCCAGGCAAACTACGAGCGAGATATCCCCGATCACGTCGCCTAAGTGGGTCATATATAGAGGTAGGTCAGAGCTCCCAGACTCTTCACCAGTTTCCAAGAGTATGACAGTACGCGCATGTTCGCCACCTTCCGCACGAATTGCCTCAAGTGCAGCGATCGCGACATAACCTGAATAGCTGTCGTCCACAACGCCGCGGCCGAATAATTTGCCGTTTCGAAAGACTGCCTGCCATGGATCTAGCCCGTCGGACCATTCGCCGGCCGGAGGTTGCCGGTCCAGATGCCCGTACAGCAAGACAGCGGGTTGCCGCGCGACCTTGGAAGTTGCCGGAACTTCGACCAGCAATAGCGGTGATAGTCCTGGAAATTCGATGACTTGGCACCTGGCGCCAGGAAGTGCGCGCGAGAGGATCCAGTCCTGGACGTGCACGACGGCGGCGCGCAAATGACCAGTCTTCTCCCAGTCCACATCGAACGCGGGCGACAAAGCCGGAATTTCGATCAGCCTTGCAAGACTGGGTAAGATACTTTCCTGCCATGTAAGATAGATGGATTCGCTCAGTTTTACTTTGTCCATACTTGCATCTCGCAGTCAATGCATATCTAAAATATAAAAAGCCGGACCGTGTATTGAATGAAGTCGAATCGCTCCTGCGAAAAATTCAATGACTGTACCCTGGGCAATTCGAGTGCGGGGTCGGGTGCGCATAAATGCCTCGCACCCGACCCCCTCGACTCACTCTTCGTCGAGTCGGAAACCGGACCGCATCGACGGCAGCATGTACTGCGCTGCTGTACGAATCTCAGGCTGAACAGCCTCAACCGCCGGCTCATCGAACGGCGCCGCATGAAGCTTCTGCTTCAGCAGGGCAATCATGTTGGAATTCTCCATCATTTCACCTCCCTTCTTTCGTGGAATCGGTGTGAACTGTTGGATCAGTCCACACCCGCTTTGGTGGTGACCAAGCTGGGTACGGGTATCAGCTCAATAATGTCACCGAGAACTAACGCATTCAGCCCTTTTTCGACCGCTCCATGAATCTGTTCCCGCGAGGTTCCGTCGGGGACTGCTTCCCCGAACTCGGCCACGAGCTCTTTATAAGTGCGGCCATCGCAAAGCTCGAATATCAGCCAGGATCGCGGGTCTAGATAGTGAACTTTTGGTCGGCGCGGAGTATATATTAAAAGACAGCCCCATTCCGGCACCTCGCGCGCGCGAATATCATTCCTTTTTCGGAAGCAATCTTGCAGGGAGTATTTCGACATCAACGCCTCGATTCGTCGTTGTACAGAATGGGTCGGCTGCATTCCAATCGCCGGTGAAGGCGTACGCCGTTGAACGGCAGCCACCTCGCGATCCTTGAGTTGATTCACATTCGGTGCAGTGACCTTCGACGTCCCGAGCGCGTAGCTGTCGGAACAGTGGGTGCTGCCATGTCGTGAGGAACGGGGTGTCCCGGACATTGCCGAAATCGACGAAATCTCGCAAATACGAGCAGCCGACCGATCGGCCAGTAGAGTCAACGCCGGATGCCTGCCAGCAGCAGT
Organism: Nonomuraea sp. NPDC002799; assembly: GCF_053592075.1. Taxonomy (NCBI): domain Bacteria; kingdom Bacillati; phylum Actinomycetota; class Actinomycetes; order Streptosporangiales; family Streptosporangiaceae; genus Nonomuraea; species Nonomuraea sp. NPDC002799. The sequence goes on along the minus strand of NZ_JBSFVA010000074.1, from coordinate 4,117 downwards.
TGCCGTCCCGGGGGTGCCAGGAGCGCATGAGGTAGACCTGCTCTGGCACGACGAGTTGGTCCAATGCCGCCATCTGTTCTCGCAGGGGTAGGGCGAGTTCCGACCAGTAGTCCTTGGCTCGGCCCAGTGGGTAAAGTCGGAGGATGCCCACACGGGGTACGCCGGCTTCGGCGACAAGGTCTATAAATGCTTGGAGCTCGCCCACATTTCGGCGGGTCATGATGAGGGTGGCAACAGTTTCGAACTCTGCCTCTAGCGCGGTATGCAGCCCTCGCATTGTGCGCTCGAACGCGCCCGCAACTCCAAGATGCCAGTCGTGCGTTGTGGCTGTGGCACCCATGAAGTCCACGACGAGGCCGCCCACCCCGGCCTCACGCAGCGCTATCGCGCTATCTGTGTCAAGCAGTGTCGCGTTGGTGCGCAAGCGCACGAGCATGGTGCGAGCGCAGTACTTGAGGATCTCCAGAAAGTCCGGCCGGTGCATGGGTTCACCGCCCTCGACCAAAAGCTCGAGTACTCCAGCTTCGGTCATCTCGTCGGCGAGTCGTTTGAATTCCTCGACGTTCATCTCACTGGCAGGGGGTGCGGTGCCGCAGTCGCCGTAGCATTGCTTGCATTTCATGTTACAGCTCGCGGTCAGTTGCAACCACGATTTGATCGGTTGATGCAGCGTCAACTGCCCAGTTGCGGGCGCAGTGGGAGAAGAGAAGTCGAGGTCTGTCATTCAGATCGTTCCTTCCACGAAACAGCGACTGCCGCCGGATGTCAGATGCCTTTAGTCGTATTGACTAGGCTCCAAGCTGACTAAGCTATCCGCGCGAATGGTGTGGCACCGCCCTATGGGTGTACGGCATTGGCCAATTGCGAGACTATTGAAGTGAGAATCTCCCGTGAGGTGGCGAAGTTGATACGCACAAATCCTCGCCCAGGCGAACCGCAGCTCGCACCGTCTACCGTCGATACCCCAGCCCTTTCAATAAAGAACTGTGCTATATCAAGCTCTGGTATTCCTAGCTCACGACAATCAAGCCATCCCAAATACGTGCCTTCGGGCGGTGTGTAGCCCACCAACGGCAAATGTTCACCGAGTAGATCGGCTAACAGATAGCGGTTGACGTCGAGATAGTTGAGCACTTGCTCGAGCCAAGGCCGACCCTGTCTGAACGCCGCTATGCCGCCCACCACTCCGAGAATTGATGTTCCGTCAGTCGCTAGCCGCCCAAGCCGGTCCCATCGATCTAGATCAGCATCGTTGCTTAGAATCATTTGGGCACATTTCAGGCCAGCCAGATTCCATGCCTTCGAGGCCGACGTGGCCGTGACAGTGTGCTTTGCTGTTACCTCCGAAATGGAGGCGTATGGTACATGGCGATGCCCGGCGTAGACTAGGGGAGCGTGGATCTCATCGGAGAACACTCGCCCCCCATGACGGTCGACCACCTCGCTAATAGCCACAAGCTCATCCAGCTTCAGCACTCGCCCCACTGGATTGTGCGGGTTGCATAGCAGTAGCGCATGCCCGCCTGAGGAAAAAGCACGGTCTAGTGCTTCGAGATCATATACATATTGCCCTTCGGATCGAACCAACTCAACTGGGATGATCCGTCGATTTAGCAGCTTCGGAACGATGAGGAACGGCATATATGCTGGCACGGGCACGATAACTGGCGAGCCGGGTCGCGAGAAGGTTTCGATCGACACGTGAAGGGCTCGGATGACGTCAGGAAGCAGACGGATGTGAGTCGGCTCGACCCCCCACCCATAGCTTTCATGCTGCCAAGTAGCGCACGCAGTGCGCATATCCGTCTCTAGCGCTGGCGGCAGATATCCAAGGGTGCTGGAGGCAATAGCTTGATTCAACGCTTCGGAAATTTGCGGTGCAGTTCCATAGTCCATCTCTGCAGCGTCGGCACCAAGTAGGTCCATCCCTAATCCGGCCCATTTGAGATGTCCTGCCTTACGCAGTGACTCCACCGTGATGGCATTCAGATTAGTCTGCGGCCAGGCAGATGATGTAAAGTTGCTCATGTTTCTGCCTCGCCGCGCAGCTGGGCAGCACTAAGGCTCATAGTGGCATCTGGGGATGGTTCCCATCTTTGGAAAAGCGTTCCGTATGCTCTCTCTGTGGCCTCCTGGCGTAGCACAGCGAGAGGGAAGCCGGCCAAGTTGAGTGCGGACGCAATTGCGAAGTCTTCTCACATAGAGCCATCCTGCTGTTTCTATTCCGTGGTCACGTGTTTCCCAGCGGCCATGCTTTCTTCCCAATTCTGTCCGTCGAACTCGACGTAATCGATCTTTTCCTTGAAGCCCAAGTCCAGCTCGTCGGGTTTTCGATGCTTAATTGCTCTTCCCCTGAGCAGGCAGCGTGCGTTTACACTGAGAAACCCTGTCGGATGAGAACGCGGCCGATAAAAGGGCATGATTCCGCAGACCGCGCAGAAAGTGTGATCCGCGATGCCGACACCAAAACGGTATGGCTTCAGGTACTCTTGCCCTTCGTGGAGTTCGAACCGCTCCTCGGGAACCATGATTTCCTCATGGCCGGACATGTAGCAGATTCCACAGTTGCACTGAAGGATTGTTACATTACGAGTCAGGGATACTGAGAATCTTATACCGCCGCAATGGCATTGCCCGTCGATCCATCTACGTTCGTTTGCCTCATCCTGAGATGACTCTTCAGAGCTCACTCGCGCCCTCTCGTGCGGAGATCTGACGTACAGCTCGGACGCGTATGAAGTGACTGCAAGCGCGCCGGCCCTGTCCGCAAAAGGATTCTGTACCTTCTAGCGGATTTACCCCTGAGGGACGATAACTGGGAGTTCCTGTTGGGTCAATACCGAACACATACGCATAGCAGATCATGACTGTACGTGACCTTGGGCCGATGGAACCGAAGGCGCTCAGGACTCTAAGAGGAGCGCGTCCTTGACTGCAGAGTGGATTGTTCAGGGACAAGTTCGACCACAGCCTCGCTTACTTGAGCAGGGAACTTGTCTTCCCGTGCGGACGCGGACATCATGAATGAGCCAGGCAGATGCTCGTTGTCCGGTAGCGAGCTCGTTGTCCGCGCAGCTTAAGGGTGCGGGAGTGGGTGTGACTGGCGACCTGACTGCCTCGATCAGTCAAAGCGCAACAGGGCTTCCAGTCAAGACTGATGGAGCCTTAAGTTGTACGGGTTCATGGACCCTCAGGCTTGCGCCCCGCCCTGAGGCAGGTGGTGTAGTCCCTGCCCGCAAGGACCAAGCAGTCGCACGTTAGAGTCGGACGAAGCGCAGGTGGTGCCATGCGAAGGCATCACCCCGGCTAAGGCAGACGACCCCCTTGATCTAGCGGCCGATGGCAGGTATTACTTGACGGGCAGTGTAGTTCGGGACTCGTTTACTTACAGTCAGACGAGATACAGGTATCGCGGGGCAGATTACGGATGACTGACCCTAGAGCGTTGGCCAGAGCAGGAGAGCGTCATACAGCCATCGTCAAGGCTGGCTTCTGATACGAGACGATGGAGCGGTGCGCTCTTCTATCCGATTGCGCTCGATTTTTTTTCTGTCTAGACCTGTTGTTGACGTTGTGTCAGCAGTCCCTTCCCGAGAGATGGGTGAGTATGGGTAATCCTTTTGATGACACCAAGGGTAGCTTCTTCGTTCTCTGCAATGCCGAAGGGCAGTATTCCCTGTGGCCAGACTTTGCTGCTGTCCCTGCAGGGTGGCAGGTCATTTGTGGACCGGATTCGTACGAGCAAGCGACTGTGTATATTGAGGAAAACTGGACCGACATGAGGCCTGCGAGTCTGCGTTAATTCATGGATCTGTTATCCCAGCGACAGTCGCTTGCTAGAAGGACTCGTTCGACACTCCTCAGCGACTGAGCGGTTCGCTGAAAATGAGCCAGTGCCGCGATCATTGCATCATGTGCCACTATCGGCCGCCACCTCACAGGTGTGCCTACGGCCTGAAGCCGATACAGAAGAACCATGGACGCACAGATTAGGCGTCATGGCAGCAGGAATTCTGGAGATTTCGTGTTCGTGCATGAGTTGTTTGAGGAGCAGGCCGCTCGGGTGCCGGAGTCGGTGGCTGTGGTGTGCGGGGATGAGTCGCTCTGCTATGCGGAG
>NZ_JBSFVA010000073.1:0-17072 GCF_053592075.1 Nonomuraea sp. NPDC002799 | reverse complement strand
TCGTGATCGGCCACCGCGGCGCCAGCGCCCACCGGCCCGAGCACACCCTCCTGTCATACGAGGCCGCCATCGCGATGGGGGCCGACTACATCGAGCCCGACCTCGTCTCCACCAAGGACCACGTGCTGGTCGCCAGGCACGAGAACGAGATCTCCGGGACGACCGACGTCGCCGCGCACCCCGAGTTCGCGGACCGGCGCGCCACCAAGACCGTGGACGGCCGGCCGGTCACCGGCTGGTTCACCGAGGACTTCACCCTGGCCGAGCTGAAGACGCTGCGGGCCAAGGAGCGCGTGCCCGACCTGCGGCCCGACAACACGGCGTTCGACGGGGTGGCGGAGATCCCCACGTTCGAGGAGGTCGTGCGGCTCGCGCTGGAGCACGGGGTCGGCGTCTATCCCGAGACCAAGCATCCGACGTACTTCGACTCCATCGGGTTGTCGCTGGAGGAGCCGCTGCTCGACGTGCTGAACCGGCATCAGGTGCGCAAGGCGTACATCCAGTCCTTCGAGACCTCGAACCTGCGCGAGCTGCGCGGCAGGACCCGGCTGCCGCTGATCCAGCTCATCACCTTCGGCGGCGCGCCCTACGACTGGGTCGCCGCCGGGAACACCCGCACCTACGACGACATGGTGACGCCCGACGGGCTGCGCGAGGTGGCGCGGTACGCCGCGGGCGTCGGCGTGGACACGCGGCGGGTGGTGCCGGTGAACGCGGCCGGCCAGACCTTGGAGCCGACGACGCTGATCGCCGACGCGCACCGCAGGAAGCTGGACGTGCACGTCTGGACGATACGCAATGAGAACTCCCAGCTTCCGGCCGATTACCGGCTCGGGAGCCCGGCCAGTCCGGTCTACCCGCGGGCGACCGGGAACGTGATGGGCTGGCTGGCCAGGCTCATCGAGCTGGGCGTCGACGGCGCGTTCTGCGACGACCCGGCCATGGGCCGGGCCGTCGTCGCCAAACAGTCCGCGTAAGCCTCAACGGCCGCGCGCGGCTCTTGCGGGTCGCGCGCGGCTCTTGCGGTGCCGTGCTGCTTTTGCGGTGCCGCGCTGCTCTTGCGGTGCCGCGCTGCTCTTGCGGTCGTGCTGCTCTTGCGGTGCCGCGCGTGGCTCAGGTGTGGCGCCAGCGGGACTCGCCGAAGCAGTAGGCGGCGAAGAGCAGCAGCCCCAGCGCCACCACGACGAGCAGCCACGGCCCCACGGGCGTGCCGGCGAACTGCCTGAGCGTCGCGTCGATGCCGCCCGCCTTGTCAGGGTCGAACGTGATCGCCGCCTGGACGACGAAGACCCCGGCCAGCGCGGCGATCGCGCCCCTGGCGACGTACCCGCCGGAACCGAGATGGTCCATCACGGTACGGGCCCGCGCGGACATACGGCCGCGGTCGAGCTCCTTCCTGAACCCCTTCGTGAAGCCCTGGTGCACCCAGCGCACGCCCAGCACGACGAGCCCGAGCCCGATCGCGCCCACGATGATCTGCCCGCCCGGCAGGTCCAGCAACTTGGCCGTCAGGTCCTGCGACTTCTGGTCGTCCGAGGGGGCGCTGCCCTTCAGCAACACGCTGAGCAGCGTGGCGAAGATCAGGATGTACACCCCTGTCCGCGCGGCAGACTCGACCCGGTCGATCGCCTTCCCGCCGCCCAGGATCGCCTCCGACGCCTGCCACAGCGCCAGCGCGGCGAACCCCACCGTCATGATCCACAACAGCCCGGCGCCGAAGGGCAGCTCCGACAGCGTGGAGATGGCCCCCGCCTTGTCGGCCTCCTTCGTCCGCTCGCCGAGGCCGATCTGCACGGCCACCACGCCGATCAGCGCGTACAACACCCCGCGGCAGGCCAGGCCCACGCGCGCCGCCACGTTCATCGCCGGGCTGCGGACCGCCCGCCGTGCCGCGCCCTTCGCCTCGCGTCCCGCCTGTCCCGCCCGTTCCGCAGTGTTCACCGCTCCTCCAAGAGTTGCCGGAGAACCCTGCTGTGCCCCGGGATCGGGCACCTATTCCCGATCAGAGAGGTGGGTATATTGGTACCGTGACCAACGATCAACACGGCCTCGCGGTGACCGGAGCCGGAGCCGCTGCGGTCCGGCACTACGACCGGGCGATCAACGAGTTGCTGCACTTCCGGGTCGAGGTGGACGCCGAGGCGAACGCGGCGCTGGCCGAGTCACCCGATTTTCCGATGGGCAACGTCCTGTCGGCGTACCTGGGGCTGCTGACCACCGAGGTGGAGGACGCGAGGACGGCGCGGGTGCGGTTCGCGGCGTTCCGCCGCAGGATCGACGAGAGCGCGCTGCTCCCCCGCGAACGCGCGCACGTCACCGCCGTCCAAGCCCTGCTCGACGGCGACTGGCTGACGTGCGGGTCGCTGCTGGGCGAGATCACCGTGACCCATCCGCGCGACGCGCTGGCACTGACGGCCGGGCACCAGATCGACTTCTTCACCGGCGACGCCCGCTCGCTGCGCGACCGGATCGGGGGCGCGCTGAGCGCGTGGCGGGAGGACGACCCGCATTTCGGGCACGTGCTCGGCATGTACGCCTTCGGCCTGGAGGAGGCCGGGCACTACGACCGGTCGGAGGAGGCCGGGCTGCGGGCGGTCGAGCTGAACCCGCGCGACGTGTGGGGCATCCACGCGGTGGTGCACACCTACGAGATGCAGGGCAGGTTCGGCGACGGCATCCGCTACCTGGACGCGCGGACGCGGGACTGGTCGACGGGCACGTTCTTCAACGTCCACAGCTGGTGGCACTACTGCCTGTACGCGCTGGAGGCCGGCGACGTGCCGCGGGCGCTGGCCGTCTACGACGCGGTGCTGGCCGACGGGCAGTCCTCCATGGAGCTCCTCGACGCCGCCGCCCTGCTCTGGCGGCTCCGCCTGGAGGGCTTCGAGGAGCACGAGCGCTGGCAGGCCCTGGCCAACGCGTGGCCGATGCGGGTGGCCGAGCCGTTCTACGCCTTCAACGACATGCACGCGGTCATGTCGTACGTGGGTGCGGGGCGCGTCGGCGACGCGGAGAAGCTGATCGCCTCCCGGGAGGCGTACACGCTGGAGGCGCGGGCCGGGGTGACCAACCGCGACATGACGGCGCGGGTGGGGCTGCCGGTGTGCCGGGCGATCGTGGCGTTCGGGCGGCAGGACTATACGTCGGTGGTGGATCTGCTGTATCCGATCAGGCATCGGGTCAACGAGTTCGGCGGGAGCCACGCGCAGCGCGACGCCGTGCAGAAGACGCTGCTGGAGGCGGCGCTGCGGGCCGGGCTGCGGGACGTGGCCCGGGTGCTGGTCAGCGAGCGGATCAACGTGCGGCCGTGCAGTCCGTACAACTGGCTCAAGCAGGCGGCGCTGGCGGACGTCCTCGGCGAGCGCGCCGCCGCGGCCACCGCCCGGTCACGGGCGGACCGGCTCGCCCGCGACTCCGGGCCCGGAACTGTCGGGGCCGCCGAGTAAGGTTTCGACCCATGGATCGGCAACTCACCCTCATGGTCGTGCACGCCCACCCCGACGACGAATGCCTGAGCACCGGCGGCATCCTGGCCCGCTACACCGAGGAGGGCATCCGCACGGTGCTGGTCACCTGCACCAACGGCGAGCAGGGCGACGCCGAGGCCGGCGTCAAGCCGGGCGACGCCGGCCACGACGACGCGGCCGTCGCCGAGCTGCGGCTCACCGAGCTGCGCGCGTCGGTCGCCCATCTCGGCATCGACCACCTGGAGCTGCTCGGCTACCGTGACTCCGGCATGGTCGGCTGGCCGGCCAACGACCACCCGGACGCGTTCGCCAACGTGCCCGTCGAGACCGCCGCCACCCGGCTGGCCGAGCTGATGGAGCGTTACCGGCCACAGGTCGTGGTCACCTACGACGAGACCGGCGGCGGCGGTTACGGCCATCCAGACCACGTCCAGACCCACCGCGTCACGGTGGCGGCCACCGAATCGAGCGGCATTCCCGACAAGCTCTACTACACGGCCATCCCCCGGGCGGCGATCAAGCGCATGTTCGAGATGATGCGCGACAGCGGGATCGATCTCGGCGACTTCCAGCCTTCCGACGACTTCGGCACCCCCGACGACCGGGTCACCGCCGTCGTCGACGTCTCCGCCCAGGTCGAGCGTAAGCTCAAGTCCCTCCGGGCCCACGAGAGCCAGGGCGACAACATCTTCCTGCTGCGCATGCCCGAGCAGGCCCAGCAGGAGGCGTTCTCGCACGAGGCGTTCGAGCGGAAGCTCAACAAGGTCGGCGCTCCCGACCAGGAGGAGGACCTGTTCGCCGGCCTCCGTGACGCCTAGCCTCCGGAATATTATTCTGGGAGCACCCCGACCGGAAGAGGCCGCCATGGGCACGCTCGTCACCTACCAGCTCAAAGACTCCGTCGCCACGATCACCATGGACGACGGCAAGGTCAACGCCATCTCGCTCCCGATGATCACCGAGCTCGGCGCCGCCCTCGACCGTGCCGCGGCCGACTCGGCGGTCGTGCTGCTCGGCGGCCGGGAGGGGATCTTCTCGGCCGGGTTCGACCTGGGCACGCTGCAAGCGGGTGGCCCGGATGCCGGTGCCATGGTGCGCGGCGGCTTCGAGCTGGCGGCGCGGCTGTTGTCGTTCCCCACGCCGGTGGTGGTCGCCTGCACCGGGCACGCGGTGGCGATGGGGGTGTTCCTGCTGCTGTCGGGCGACTACCGGGTGGGGGCGGCCGGGCCGTACCGGCTGACCGCCAACGAGGTGGCGCTCGGGATCCCGATGCCGTACGCCGCGGTCGAGATCCTCCGGCAGCGGCTCACCCCCGCCTGCTTCATCAGAGCGTTGACGCTCGCCGAGATCTTCTCCCCCGAGGACGGCGTCGCGGCCGGCTTCCTGGACCGGACGGTGGAGCCGGCCCGGGTCTGGGACACCGCCCGGGGCGTCGCGGAGTCACTGACCTCCCTCGACCTGCCGGCGCACGCGGAAAGCAAGTCGCGGGCGCGGCGGCAGGCACTGGCCGCCATCCGCGCCGGGATCACCGAGGATTTCGGCACCCCCACACCCGGCACCGACCTCGGCTGACAGCCCGGACGGCCCCCGCACAACCCGACTCGCCCCGGCGGCTCTGAGGCGCACGATCATCGCTCCCCCCTGATCATCCCGGCGTGATCGCGCAGTGGTTCTCGTCACGGCCGGTGTACCGCATGCACACCCGGTCACCTGCGACCAGGACCGAAACCGGCCAGAATTCCCCTTCGACCGTGGTCCCTGTGGTGATCGTCGACAGGGAACCCGGGGTTGGAGTTCCATTGACAGTGAAGGAGAAGATCACCGTCGCAGGGACGGACTGGACCCTGAACCAGGGGTAGTAGTCGCCGGGAACCCCGCGGATCTCATGGCAGACAGGTGCCTCGGGAGCGCAGGCACCCGCAACCATGCGGGCGGGCGCGGCGGTGCCCCAAGCCGGCCCACTGCCCACGAGCAGACCGGCGGCCACGACGATCGCGGCCGTGATGCCACGCGACACCTGGTGACGAGCTTCGCCGAACATGTCTTTTGACCTTTCGTCAGGATCATCTGTGTCGATGATCGGCCAGATGCGCGTCACTCGCCAGAGCGTCCCCCGGCGAAACGGTGAACGGTCTCCATCGGAGCGGCGACCACGGCTGTGCGGGGGATCTGTATTGCGGCAACGCCTACAACGCCCCGATCTACGCCGCGCCACGGTACGAGCGGCCCAACGGCAATCCGGAGACGGTCGTCGATCACCTGCTCCCGACGTTCAGCTACTTCGACTGCTACACGACCGGCCAGCAGCACGGCGGCGGCAACACCATCTGGTACTACACCTACGGCGACTCGACCGGTCGTCGGGGATACGTGGCGGCGGTGAACGTGTGGACCTCGACCGACCCCTACCCCGGCGTGGCGCACTGCTGATCACGCCCGCTCGGCTCCAGGGCCCGGTTGATCCGTACTCCGATGCAGCGGACTGCCGATCGCGCCCGCTCGGGTACGGGGTCAGCTGCCGGCCCTAGCGGAAGTCGATGGCCAGGTTGGAGGCAGGCTTTTAAGATCTTGCCATGGACTGGCAGAGCTGGCATGAGGAGTACGATCGCCCCGACTCCTACCTGGCCCGGCGCCTGGGCGTCGTTCAGGAGCGCATCCGGCTGGCACTGGACGCCGCCGCTCCGGGCCCGGTGCGGGTGATCAGTCTGTGCGCGGGCCAGGGCCGTGACCTCCTCCCCGTGCTGGCGGAGCATCCGCGCCGTGACGACGTGCGGGCGCGTCTGGTGGAGCTGGACCCGCGTAACACCGCCGCCGCTCGGACCCTGGCCGAGGCGGCCCGGCTGGAGCAGGTCGACGTGGTGACGGGCGATGCCGCGCTGATCGATCATTATCAGGGCATGACGCCGGCGGACCTCGTGCTGGCCTGCGGGATCTTCGGCAACGTCAGCGATGATGACATCAAGCGCACCGTCGGCTTCTGCCCGCGGCTGTGCGCCGCCGGCGCCACGGTGATCTGGACGCGCCATCGCGGCGCGCCCGACCGGGTGCCGCTGGTCTGCGCGTGGTTCGAAGAGGTCGGCCTCGAACGGCAGTGGCTGTCGGATCCGGCCGCGGGCTTCGGCGTCGGCGTCCATCGTTTCACCGGTGAGCCGCAGACTTTGGGGTCGTGCGAGCAGATGTTCCGCTTCGTCGGTTATGACAAACTCAGGAGCTCGTCCGCCTAGGGGGACGCACCGCGCAGGTCCGCTGCCGGCCGTGGACGCAGCTCACTCTGCGGGGCGTGGCATGACGTGTGGGCATGGCTCGGCCTGCGGACACGGCTCAGGTCGCGAAATCGGCTCAACCTGCGAAGCCGCCGCACGACCTGCGACACGGCTCAGGTTGCGGCGCGTGGCTAGGTTTGCGAGGCCGCAGGACGCTCGCCGATGCCCACGGTCACTGACGCATGGTCTGAATCCGGGTGGTCGCGGTCGCGGTGGCGACCATCTTGCCGTCGGGGCCGATCAGCTCGCCGGCGAGGAAGGCCACCTCCTTACCCCGCTGGATGACCCGGCCCCGCCCGACGATCCGGCCGGGCCGGGCCGGGCGTAAGAACTGCACGTGAAGGTCCATGGTCGGCGCGAACTGGTGCTCCGGCAACGTCGCGACCAGCGCCGGGCCCAGGGTGTCGTCGAGCATCGCGGCCAGGAAGCCGCCCTGGATCACCCCGACGGGATTGACGAACTGATCGCTCGCCTGGAACGCCACCTCGATGCTGCCCTGCTCCGGGTCCACCTCGACGAGCTCCCACCCCAGAAGCGCGGCCGCGGGCGGTGGCGGAACCCGGCCGGCGAGCATCTCCCAGAACATCCCGCGTCTGTTGGTGTCCGTCTCCATGCGGCATATTCAACACGCCCGCACCGACAATTCCGGGCCGGCCGAGCACCGTCCCAAGTCAGCCCGGAGGCGCGGGCAGTTCCCCGGAGCCCCGGGCGATCAGACGGGTGGGCACCAGCGACCGGCGGGCCTTCGACCGGTCGCCGTCGAGCCGTGACAGTGCCAGCTCCGCCGCCATCGCTCCCATGCCCGCCGGGTCCTGGGCCACGACCGTCAGCGGCGGGTCGAGAACCTCGGCCAGAGCCAGGTCGTCGAAGCCGACGAGCGCCACGTCCGGGCGGCGGGTCCGCGACAGCGCCACCACCGCGCCCATGGAGGCGAGGTTGTTGGCCGCGAACAGGGCCGTGGGCGGATCCGGCAGCGCTAACAGACGCAGTGTGGCAGCGGCCGCGGCCTCCTGGTCGTGGCCGGTGTCGACCAGCGCGCGCTCGAACGGCAGGCCCGCCAGGGCCAGGGCGTCGCGGTAGCCCTGGAAGCGCTCGCGGCGGGTGTAGAGGGTGGCGGGCAGGTCGCCGACGAAGCCGACCCGGCGGTGGCCGTGGGCGATCAGGTGGGCGACGCCGGTCTGGGCGCCCTGCCGGTTGGCGCTGACCACGGTGTCGGCCGTGAGCCCGACGGCCGGGCGGTCGAGGAAGACGATCGGCAGGCCGGCCACGCGCTCGGTACGCAGGTGGCGGTGGTCGCTGGTGGCCGCGGGCACGACGATGAGCGCGCTCACCCGCCGGGCCAGGAACGTGGCGATCAGCGACTGCTCCAGGCCGGCGTTCTCGCTGGAGGAGCCGATGATGAGGGTGAGGCCGCGGTCGCGAATGGCGCTTTCGACGCCGCCCGCGACCGTACCGAAGAACGGGTTGCCCATTTCGGGGATGACGAGCCCGATCGCGGCGTCCCGCGCGCCGACGCGCATGTTGCGGGCCATCAGGTTGGGCTGGTAGCCCAGCCTGCGCACGGCCGCCATGACGCGTTCGCGGGTCTCCACGGCGACGGGGCCCTCGTCGTTGAGCACCCGCGAGACGGTCTTGGCCGTGACTCCCACCTCACGAGCCACATCTGTCATCGTCGGACGCCGCATCCGGCCCATGCTAGTGGCTCATCAGGACAGGCCGATGGCCTTGGCCGCGTCCTTGTCGGCCACCACGGCCTTGCCGTCCGACACCTGGAGCGCGCCGGTCATGATGGCCACCACCTCGGCCATGCTGTGGTCGCCTGGCACGATCTCGGCGACCCTGCGGCCCAGGCGCTGGACGTGGACGCGGTCGGCGATCTCGAATACGTGCGGCATGTTGTGGCTGATCAGGACCACGGGCGTGCCACCGTCGCGGACCCGCCTGATCATGTCGAGCACCTGGCCGGACTCCTTGACACCGAGCGCCGCCGTGGGCTCGTCCATGACCACCACGTGGGTGGCCCAGGCGACCGCCCTGGCCACGGCGACGCCCTGCCGCTGCCCGCCGGACAGCGACTCGACCGGCTGGGTGAGCGAGCGCAGCCCGATCTTGAGCTCGGCCATGTGCCTGGCCGACTCCTCACGCATGTGCTTCTTGTCCAGCATCCGGAAGACCCGGCCGAGCACGCCGGGCTTACGCACCTCGCGGCCGAGGAACATGTTCGTCGCGATGTCGAGCGAGGCCGCGATCGCGAGGTCCTGGTAGACGGTCTCGATGCCGTGCCGGCGCGCGTCGAGGGGGTCGCGGAAGCGCACCGGCTCGCCGTCGAGCCACATCTCGCCCGAGTCGGGCTGCAGGGCTCCGGTCAGCGCCTTGATCAGGCTGGTCTTGCCCGCGCCGTTGTCGCCGATGACCGCGAGCACCTCGCCGGGCATCAGGTCGAAGTCGGCGCCGTCGAGGGCGGTCACGTGGCCGTACCGCTTGACCAGGCCGCGGGCCTGGAGCACCGGGGTGGTCATCGGTTCCTCCTGCGGGAGAGCTGGTCGACGGCGACGGCGAGGATCACCAGGATGCCGGTGATGAGGGTCTGGTAGATCGGCGGTACGCCCATGAGCTGCAGGCCGTTGCGGAACACCCCGACGATGAGCGCGCCGACGAGCGTGCCGATCACCAGGCCACGGCCGCCGAACAGGCTCGTGCCGCCGAGGACGACCGCGGTGATGCTGTCGAGGTTGTCGGTCTGGCCGGCCTGCGGGTCGCCGACTCCGGTGCGGGAGACCAGGAGCAGGGCGGCGATGCCGTACACGAAGCCGGCGAGGGTGTAGACGCCGATGGTCAGGCGGCTGGTCCTGATGCCGGTCAGGCGGGCGACCTCGGGGTTGTTGCCGAGCGCGTACACGTGCCGGCCCCACGCCGTCGATCCCAGCAGGTACGCGAACAGCACGAAGAGCACGATCGTCAGCAGCGAGCCGTAGGTGACGTTCGTCTGCCCGACCTGGAACGTCTCGCCCAGAACCGTGAGCAGCGCCGGCAACTCCGTGACCGTCTGCTCGTTGGAGTAGATGTGGGTGAGCGCGAAGACCACGTTCAGCATGCCCAGCGTGACGATGAACGGCGGCAGCGAGATCCGCGTCACCAGCAACCCGTTGAGCAGCCCGAACGCCGAGCAGACGGCGAGCCCGGCGGCGACGGCCGCCAGCGGCGGCAGGCCGCTGTCCACGGCCAGTTTGGTCATCACGATGCCGCCGAACGCCATGATCGCGCCGTTCGACAGGTCGATGCCCGCCGTCAGGATGATCAGGGTCTGCCCGATGGCGAGGGTGCCGACCACCATGACCTGCTGGATGATCAGGGAGAAGTTCGGGCCGGTGAAGAACTGGGCGGAGTTGAACCCGAAGAACAGGCAGGCCAGCAGGAGCGCCGCCAGCGGGCCCGCGACGGGGGTGCTGATCAGGCGGCGTGCCGGCGATGCTTCCAGGACGGCCATCCTCAGCCCCAGCAGTTCGCCAGGCCGAAGGCGGTGTCCTTGCCTTCGACGCCGGTCACGGCCTTGTCGGTGATCAGGGTGACGCCCGTGTCGGTGTAGCCGGCGGCCTTCTGGCCGCTCTTGGCGAACGTGGCCACCGCCTTGACGCCGTCCTCGGCCATCTTGAGCGGGTACTGCTGGCTGGTGGCGGCGATCTGACCCGCCTGCACGGCCTTGGTGCCGGTGCAGCCGCCGTCCACGGAGACGATCAGCACCTCCTTGTCGCGGCCCTTGGCCTTCAGTGCCGTGTACGCGCCGAGCGCGGCGGGCTCGTTGATGGTGTAGACGAGGTTGATGCCGGGGGCCTTCTGCAGGCAGTTCTCCATGGCGGTCTGGCCCTTGGCCTGGTCGCCCCGGGTGTCCTGGGAGCAGACGACGGAGGGGTCGCCCGCCGCGATGCCGAACCCCTTGAGGAAACCGTCGTGCCTGAGCTCGCCGACGGTGATGCCGGGTGCCAGGTCCAGGGTGGCGATCTTGGCGGGCTTGCCGGCCATGGCGGCCTTGGCGTACTGGCCGATCAGCTCGCCCGCCTTGAAGTTGTCGGTGGCGAACAGCGCGTCCGTGGCGTCCTGCGGTTCCGTCGGGGTGTCGAGGGCGATGACGAGCACGCCTGCGTCGCGCGCCTTCTTGATGGCCGGGACGATGGCCTTGGTGTCGCTCGGGGTGATGAGGATGCCCTTCACGCCTCCGGCGACCATGTTCTCGATGGCGGTGATCTGGGAGGCGTTGTCGCCGTCGAACTTGCCCGCGGCGCTCATCAGCTCCATGCCGTTGGCCTGGGCGGCCTTCTGGGCGCCGTCCTTCATCTTGACGAAGAACGGGTTCGTGTCGGTCTTGGTGATCAGGCCGACCTTAGGGGTGGCGGCGGCGGTCTGACCGCCGCCCGCGCCACCGCAGCCGGCGACGAGAAGGGCGGTGACGAGGAGTCCGGCCGGAAACTTTCCGTTCATGGGCGGTTCCTATCGGGGGTGATTCGATGTCAACGTTGACATATGTCAACGTTGACATCGGCCGTGCTGCGATGATGAACTCCGATCCGACGAACGTCAATGCCCCCGTGCCGTAACGAATCGGCAACATGCCGGAAAGGCAGACCCGATGATCGCTGTTCTGGGCGAGTGCGTCGCCGACGGCTTCGCCGGCCCGCCGCCCGAAGACGACGTGCGGGACGGCGGACAGACGGCCGGGCAGACGTCGCGGCGGCCGGCGGCCGGGCTGATGGGGCAGGTGGGGCAGGGGTCGGCGGCCGGGCAGATGGGGCACGGACCGGCGACCGGGCAGGTGGGCCGGCGGCCGGCGGCCGGGCTGGCGTTGCGGGTGTTGCCGGGTGGCGGGCCGGCGAACACGGCGGTGGCGCTGGCGCGGCTCGGCACCCACGCCCGCTTTCTCGGCCGTATCTCGCGCGACGTGTTCGGGGAGCTGTTCCGCGCGCACCTGACCTCGTCGGGTGTGGACCTGTCGGAAGCCGTCGAGGCCGGCGAGCCCAGCACGCTGGCCGTCGCCGCCCTCGACGCGCGCGGACAGGCCGAGTACACCTTCTACGCCGACGGCACCGCCGACTGGCAGTGGCGCCCGTACGAGCTGGACCTCGCGCGCCTCGGCCCGGCCTCCTGCCTGCACACCGGCTCGCTCGCGCTGGTCAGGAGCCCCGGCAGGACGGCGGTCGAGGAGTTCGTACGGGCCGCCGCCGGACGCGCCACGATCTCGATCGACCCGAACGTGCGCCCCAGCCTCGCCTCCCGGGAGGACTACCCGGTGGCGCGCTGGTGCGAGTCGGCCGACATCCTCAAACTCAGCGACGACGACCTCGGGTTCCTCATGCCCGGCACGTCCCTGGAGCGCGCCTGCGACGTCTGGCACGCCGCCGGCGCCCGGCTCATCGTCGTCACCAGGGGCGCGGCGGGCGCGCTGGTCTCACTCGACGGCGAGCGGGCTCCGGTACGGGCGCCGCGGGTCGAGGTCGTGGACACCGTCGGCGCGGGTGACTCGTTCACCGCCGGGCTGCTGCATCACCTCGGCTCGCACGGGTTCCTGGGCGGGCGGCTCGACGCCCTGGAGCTGGGGGCGGCGGTGGCGGCGGCGGAGTTCGCGGTGCGGGTGTCGGCCCTGACGTGCTCGGTCCCGGGCGCCGATCCGCCCTGGGGGGACCAGCTCGGCGCGCCCACGGAGCCGGGCTGGTAGGCGGGCGGTCTTCGGGCCGGTAGACGGGCGAATTGTCGGACTGGTGTGCGGGCGGAATTGTCGGCGTGGTCGCGTACCTTGCCGATCATGTCCGACGACGCAGTCACTCTCGATGTCACGCCCGGGTTCACCGGCCGCCCAGCGCCGTCCGCAGGCGGCTCGGCCGTCTGGGAGCGCGTCGCCAGACGCGTCAGGGCCGGTGACGCCTTCGGCACCCTCGCGCTCGTCACCGGCCTCGGCGCCGCAGATCGCCGGGCGGTCGCCGCCGAGCTGCCCGGCTACGTGGCCCGGCGCCGGAGGGAGACCGACGGCGCGTGGGCGTGGCGCCACGAGAACGCCCCGCTGCTCATCGCCGGGGCGGCGTGCATCACCGGCCCGGCCGCCGTGGCGAGCTGGCTCTACCGGCGGGAGTTCGGGTGGGCGTCGTTCAAGCCCGAGCACGTTCTCGCCGTGCTTCGCCCCCGTCCCGAGGTGTGGCGGGCAGAGGTGGCCCGCCGGATGGCCGCGCGGATGCGGCTGCCCGACCGCCGGCACTGGGGGATCGTCGCGACGCTGGTGCGGGAGAGCGGGATGGCGCCCCCGGACGACGAGCCGTTCATAGCCGGTTGGATAGCCGAAACAGCGGCGAAGCGGGTCGAGGACCTGGTGGGCGACTCTCTCTTCCCCCATCTGGCCCCGCGCATCTTCACGGCCGACAGCCTCGAGGACTTCACCGTTCACCGGCTGACCGAGACGATCGTCTCGCTGATCGACCTCGGGGCGCTCAGCCGGGCGGCCGTCATCGACGGCGCCGTCGGGCGGCTCCTGCGTGACGGCCCGTCGGCCATGCCCGGGCTGGCGCGACTGCTCGATCGGCTCCGGCTCGATCACGACGAGCTGAGCCGGTGCGCTCAGGACTATGTGCGGCTCCTGCCCGTCGTGCCCATGGCGGCGGCCGAGCCGGTGCTGGCCGGGCTCCGTGAGCTGCACGCCGCCGGGCTGCTGAGCGGTGATCTGTTCGCCGAGGCGGTGCAGGCGCTGGCGTTCCGGCCGGAGAAGAAGCTGCTGCGCGCGGCGGTCTCGTGGGTGGGCGAGGCCGTGCGCCAAGCGCCCGACCGGGCGGACGCCGGTCTGCTCGCCCTGTCCATGATCTTCGCGCAGGACGCGCTGCCGGTTCAGGCCGATGCCGTACGCCAGGCGGTCAAGCTGGCCGGGCACGCCGGCGCGGCCGGGCACACGGCGATCAGGGAGGCGGCCCCTGGGCTGCCCGCCGAGTTGCGCGAGCTGATCTCCACCGCCTACGGGGAGATCGTCGTGGAGGCGGAGCCGCCGCCATCGCCGGTGCTGGCCGTCATCGCGGCCCCCGCCCTCGTGCCGCCCATCGCCTCGCCCGCCGAGGTCGCCTCCGAGATCGCCTCCTTCGGCTGGCCGATCACGCCGGAGCAGTTCGAGCGTGTCCTGGCCGGACTGGTCGAGTGGGCGCACCGGGAGAGGTGCTGGCCGAGGTGGCGGGGCGAAAGGGGTCGAGCCGCCTGCTGCAGGAGGCCCGCCGCCTTCACCGGATCGTCAGCGACTGTTCTGCACAGTAAGAGCGCGGGCGTCACAGGTCGTCGAGCAGACGCTCCGCGACCAACTCCTCCGGGATCGCGACACCGTGCGAGCGCATGGCCGGGGCCAGCTCGGCGTCCCATGGCGCGTCGGTCACCCGGCCGGGCGGCAACCTGGAGGACGGGCCAGGCGACGTGCCATGGGCCGCCCCACCGAACGCCCCGCCGGTCTCCCCACTGGACGCCCCACCCGTCTCCCCGCTGGACGCCCCGCCGGACTCCGGGGCCCGGATCTCCAGGGCGCGTAGGTAATCGGCGGTGGACATGCGCCACGGCTCGGCCCCGGTCTTGGCCATCGTGTACGCCGCGATCCGTAGCCCCTCCCCGTCGAAGTCGCCGTGGTAGTGCAGCCGGGTCCCGGGCAGCGAGCGCAGGAGCCGGATGACGGCGCTGTTCGGCCAGCCCGAGGTGCAGACCATGGGCGGGCACGCGGTGCCGAAGCGCCGCTGGGCAAGAGCCAGCACGGTCGGGTTCTCCACCACCCAGACATCGCGTTCGCGCACGGTCAGGGTGTCGCGGAGGTGTGCGAGCGTGATCACGCTCGCCTGGCCGTCCCAGATCCGCAGGACCCTGGCCAGATCGCCGTCGCCCGCGGGCCGTAAACCGGCGACCAGCACCGTCGTGGACAGGGCGTCGCACGCCACGCCGGCACGTTCCCACAGAGCTCGCCGCGCCTGGGCGCCCTCCGGTGCGGGCACGTCGTAGAGCGCCGACAACGCCTTCATGACCAGCGCGGACAGCCGGGTGCCATCGTCGAGGGCGTGCGGGTCGCCGGTGACGTCGGCCGCCACCGCCGCCAGCGGCCGGCCGGACGCGGGCAGCGCGGCGAGCACGGCGAGAGCCCGTTCGAGCAGGTCGCGACCGGCGCGGACGGCGGACAGCACCAGCAGCGCGGGCTGCGCCGCGACCACCGGATGCGCGGTGAACCAGTCGAGCAGCGCCTCGCGTTCGAGCCGCAGCTCGGCCCGCCTGCGCCTGCGGTCGTCGAGCGGCCCGATGATCTGCTCGGTGACGGTACGCACGTCGAGCCCGCCCAGCACGCCTTCGAGCCGGGCGACGTCGAGCGTGATCGACGGGCCCGGATAGCGGTCGAGGCCGAGCAGGTCGGCGATGGCGGCCTGCTCACCGGGCTCCAGCCCGCTCACCTTGACCCGGCTGACCTGCTGCCCCGAGGACAGACGCTCGTGCAGGGCCCGCCACACCGGCCGCAGCCCGGCGGCCCGCAGCCGCTCGGGAACGGGCTGCCGCGCCTGGTGCCCTGGCGCATCGGGTCGCCGAGTCATTCGGCCGGCACCGTACGGTAGCCGTTCCAGACGAAGCGGGCCGTGGTCACCGCGTCGTCACCGTCCCCGGTGATGAGCTGGTGGATGGCGATCCCGTCCAGCTCGCGGTATTCGCACCACTCGTGGTCGGACGTGAGCACCAGGTCCAGCCGCAGGTCCACCAGCAGATCGAACACCTGCCCCCGGTTGGTCTTGTCCACCCCCACGAACACCTCGTCCAGCAGGATGAACCGCGGGCACCCCGGATCGGTCTGATAATGCGCGGCCACGGCGGCGAACAGCGGCAGGTGCAGCGCGATCGCCTTCTCCCCGCCGGACAGCGCCCCGTGCAGCTTCCTGGTGAGGTCCTGCCACCCGTGCCCGTCGCCTCGGTCCAGCTTGACCACGAACCGGTGCCAGGCCGTGTAGTCGAGCACCTTCATGAGCTGGTCCTCCCAGCTCGCCGAGGAGTTGTCGGCCCGCGCCGTCTCCACCCGGTCGCGGAAGAAGACGTAGAGGGCCTCCCTGTCGGCCTCGTTCAGCCCGGCCGGGTCGCGCAGCAGCAGGTCACGGGCGGCGCGGGTGCCCGCGGACTGCGCCGGATCGACCTGCCACACCAGCCGCACGGCCACACGGGAGGCGGTGCGGACCCGTTCGAGGCGCTGGTTCATGCCTTCCACGAGCGCGGTCGCCTGCCTGATCCGGTCGGCGAGGTGCCGGCGCGTGTCACCGGCCAGCGTCCGGTCGAACAGGTCGCGTTCCACCTCCGTGATGTCCGAACGCCGATCGTCGCGCTCCTTGCGCAGCGCCTTGCTGAGCGCCGCGGCCCCCGCCCGGACGCCGCTGACGGTGGCCGTCAGCATCTGAACGTCGTCGTCGGGCGCGAGCTCCAGATCCGCCCGGTCGGCGAGGATCTCCCTGGCGTGGTGGAAGGCGTCCTGCAGCCGCGCCTCGGCCTCCCTGACGTTCTTCTGCTCGTACGGCACCGCCGCCAGTTGCTCGGCCACCGCCCTGGCCGACTCCAGCACCGCCCGGACCCCGGCGTCGGCCGCCAGGTCGACCGTCACCCGCGCGTCGGCCGGCAGGTGCCCGCCCGCCAGCCGCCGGAGCCGTTCGGAGACCGTGTCGCGCACCTGGCCGGCCTCGGTGTGCTTCTCCTCGGCCGTGCCGAGCTCTCCCCTGAGCTGGCCGAGCCGGGCATTGAGCCCGCCGAGGGCGTCGTTGACGGACTTGATGAGGCGGCGGCAGGTCTGGTAGGCGGTCTGGGCGTCCTGCAGGCGTTCGAGGACGCGCAGGTGTTCGGCGCCGACCGTGGACTCGATGGCGGCCAGTTTCTCGGCCAGCACCATGGCGGCGGACGCGGCGTCCTCGGCCCGTTCGACGGCGTTGACCGCGAGCTCCTGGTATTCGCCGGTGGTGTCGGCGGCGAGCTGGGCGCGTTCCCTGGCGGCGCGGGCGTCGGCGCGCCGGTCGTGCCAGACCGTGCCGGTCGTCTCGGCGGTGCGCAGGGCCTGCTCCAGGTTGTCGAGCGCGGGCGGCGCCGTGGGCAGGGCGTGTCCGGCCGCCAGCTCGGTGAGCCGGCGCAGCGACCTGCCGACGTCCTTCTCGCGCTCGTGCAGCCGCTGTTCGTAGGCCCGCACCTGGTCTTCGAGCAGCGCGACCTTCTTCACGGCGCCGTCGAGGGCCTGGACGGCGGCGGCGTACGGCTTCCTGTCGGGCCGGCGCCGCAGCTCGGCGGCCAGCGTCTCGCGGGCGCCCTCCAGGTCGGCGAGCAGATGGTCGCACTC
>NZ_JBSFVA010000072.1:0-17609 GCF_053592075.1 Nonomuraea sp. NPDC002799 | reverse complement strand
GGTGCTTGGTGGATGGGGTGGGTGGTGTTGGGGGGGTGGTGGAGGTGGTTGTGGTGGAAGAGGGTGGTGATGGTGGTGAGCATGTGGTGGATGTGGTTGGGGTGGGTGTGGGGGAGTTGGAAGGGGTGGTAGGTGATGTGGGGGTGTTGTTGTTTGAGGGTGTGGGGGTTGCGGAGGTCGGTTTTGCCCATTTCGATGAAGCGGCCGCCGGGGTTGAGGTGGTGGAGTGAGGCGTCGGTGTAGGGGCCGGCGAGGGCGTTGAGGATGACGTCGACGTGGGGGAATTGGTGGGTGAAGTCGAGGTTGCGGGTGCTGGCGATGTGGGTGGGGGGGATGTTGTTGGCGTGGAGGGTGGGCCATTTGTTGGGGTGGGCGGTGGTGTAGATGTCGGCGCCGAGGTGTTGGGCGATTTGGGTGGCGGCGGTGCCGACGCCGCCGGTGGCGGCGTGGATGAGGATTTTTTCGCCGGGTTGGAGGTTGGCGAGGTGGGTGAGGGCGTAGTAGGCGGTGAGGTAGGCGACGGGGATGGCTGCGGCGTCGGTGAAGGACCAGTTGTCGGGGATCGGGGCGAGCAGCCGATGATCGGTGATACCGGCCGTGCCTATGGCATCGGGGACGAAGCCGAAGACCCGGTCACCGACCGACAGGCCGGTCACGCCCGGTCCGACCTCGGTCACGACACCCGCGGCATCCGAGCCGATGGTCGCGTCCGGGTCCGGATACATCCCTAGTGTGATCAGTACGTCCCGGAAGTTGAGCCCGGCCGCCCGGACGCCGACGCGCACCTCGCCTTCGTCCAGCGCTCGCGCCGCGCCGGGATGTGGGCGCAGGGCGAGGCCGTCCATGGTGCCGCGCGTCCCTACCTCCAGGTGCCAGGGGCCCGTCGCCGGGGGCAACAGCAGATCCGTCGCCGCGGCCACCAGGCTCGGTGTCCACACCTGTCCGTCACGGATGGCCAGCTGCGGGTTGCCGGTCGCCACGGCCGCGGCGACGAGGGGCAGGTCCGCGGACTCGTCCACGTCCAGGTGCACGAACCTGTCCGGATGTTCGCGCTGAACGCTCCGCAACATGCCCGCGATCGGCGCCAGGTCGAGCGCCAGCGGTTGCCCGTCGGTCACCGCGACGGCCCCGCGGGTCATCACCACCAGCTTGCTGCCGCCGAACACCTCCTCGGACAGCCACCCCTGGGCCAGGGCGAGCAGGTCTTCGAGAACGGCCCTGGCAGCGGCCACGACCTCGCCGCTCCCGGCGGCGAAGTGCGCCACGACGTGCGCCGGCGTCTGATCCGCGCCGGCGAGCGAGCCGAGGCCGTCGAAGACGGGCAGGCCGGTGAGGCCCGCGTCGCCGGAGCCGAGGACCGCCCAGGCCCCGTCAGGAAGCGGCACGGCCGGCGCCGGCGCCGGCGTCCACCGCAACCGGAACAGGGCGTCGTCGACCGGGTGGACCGGGCCGAGCCGGTCGAGCGAAACGGGCCTGGTCACCAGGGACGCGACGGAAGCGACCGACGCGCCGGCGGCGTCGGCGACCACGAGCCGGTAGGCGCCGTCGCCGATCGGCGCTATGTGCACCCGCAACGCCGTGGCCTGTACGGCGTGCAGGCGCACCCCGGTCCACAAGAACGGCAGCCCCAGCGCACCGGGTTCGGCCGCGTCGATCTCTTCGAGCACGAGCGCGTGCAAGGCGGCGTCCAAGAGCGCCGGATGGATGGCGAACCCGTCGGTGGAGACCTCCTCGGGAAGCCGGACCTCCGCGTAGATGCCAGCACCGTCGCGCCACGCCGCTTGCAGCCCCTGGAATGCCGGACCGTAGCCGTATCCGGCAGCGGCGAGCCGTGGATACGCCTCGGTGAGGTCGACGCGCTGCGCCCGCCGCGGCGGCCAGGAGAACAGCCCTTCCGGTTCCTGGCCGGTGGCGGAGCCGAGCACGGCGGTGGCGTGCCGGACCCAGCCCGCGTCCTCGGCCGGTCGCGAATGGATCCGCAGGACCCGCCGCCCGGCTTCGTCCGGTGCCTCCACGGTGAGCTGGAGCTGGATCGGGCCGGCGTCGTGGATGATCAGCGGCGTCTCCAGGGTGAGCTCCTCGACCAGCTCGCAGCCCAGCCGGTCGCCCGCCTGGATCGCCATGTCCAGGAAGGCGGTCCCGGGCAGCAGGACGGTGTCATGCAGGGAGTGCCCGGCCAGCCACGGGTGCGCGCTCAGCGAGATCCGGCCGGTCAGCAGCAGCCCGTCCGGTTCGGCCAGGTCGAGCGCGGCCAGCAGGAACGGGTGGTCCGGCGACTGCAGGCCGGCCCGGGACAGGTCGGCCGTCCCGTTGCCCGCCAGGGACCAGTAGTGCTGACGCTGGAAGGCGTACGTGGGCAGATCGACGCGCGGACGGGGGCCGTCGAACAGGCGCGACCAGTCGACCGGAACGCCCAGGGCGAACGCCTGCGCGGCCGACTTCAGCAGCCGCGTCCAGCCGTCCTCCTCGCGGCGCAGCGTGCCGATGATCGCCGCGCTCTCCACACCGGCCGACTCCAGGGTCTCCTGCAGGCTGAAGGCCAGCATCGGATGCGGGCTCACCTCGATGAAGGCGTCGTGGCGCGTGGCGGCGAGCGCCCGCGTGCCCTGCTCGAACAGGACCGGCTCGCGCAGGTTGCGATACCAGTAGTGCGTGTTCATCCGCTGGGTGTCCAGCTCAGCGCCGGTCACGGTGGAGACGAACGGAACCGCCGACCTCCCGGGGTCGACGGCGGCCAGCTCGGCCAGCACCTGCTCCTTGAGGACCTCGACCTGCGCCGAGTGTCCCGCCGTGTCCACGCCGGGGATCCGGCGCGCGCGTACGCCTTCCGCGGTGAGCTCGGCGGCCAGCACGTCGAGTGCCTCAGGGACGCCGGACACGGCCACGGAGCCCGGACTGTTGACCGCGGCGATGGCGAGGCGGCCGTCCCACCGCTCCAGACGCGGTGCCACGTCGTCGGCGCCCAGGGACACCGACATCATCCCGCCCTGCCCGGCGAGCCGGAGCCAGGCGAGGCTGCGCAGGGCGGACACCCGCGCGGCGTCCTCCAAGGACAGGGCGCCCGCGACGTAGCCGGCGGCGATCTCGCCCTGGGAGTGCCCGATCACCGCGGCGGGCTCGACTCCCATCGACCGCCACACGGCGGCCAGCGAGACCATCATCGTGAACAGGATCGGCTGGACGACGTCCACCCTGGACATCGCCGGCGCGCCCGGCCGCTCGGTCAGCACGTCGAGCACGGACCAGTCCAGATGCGGTTCGAGCGCCTCGGCGCAGGCCCGCACGCTGTCACGGAAGACCGGCGAGACGTCGAGCAGTTCCCTGGCCATCCCGGCCCACTGCGAGCCCTGGCCCGGGAACACGAACACCGGTTTGCGCACGGAGGCCGCCTGGCCCTGCAGCACGTTCGGCGCCGGCTCGCCGCCGGCGAGAGCGCGGAGCGCCTCGATCGCCTCGGCACGGTCCGCGACGACGGCGACGGCACGGTGTTCGAAGTGGGTACGAGCGGTCGCCAATGCGTAGGCGATGTCGGCGATGTCCCTGTCGGGGCCGGTTTCGACGAAGGCCAGCAACTGGGCGGCCTGGGCGCGCAGCGCCTCGGGCGACCGGGCGGAGACGATCAGCGCGACCGGGCGCCGCGGTGCCGGCTCAGGCTCCGGAGCCTCGGCGGGGGCGGACGGTTGTTCGAGGATGACGTGGGCGTTGGTGCCGCTGATGCCGAAGGAGGAGATCCCCGCGCGGCGCGGGCGGCCGTCGGCCGGCCACGGCCGGGGCTCGGTCAGCAGGGCGACGGCGCCGCTCGTCCAGTCGATGTGCGGGCTGGGTTCGTCCACGTGCAGGGTCTGCGGCAACGTCTCGTGCCGCATGGCCATGAGCATCTTGATGACGCCGGCGATGCCGGCGGCGGCCTGGGTGTGGCCGATGTTGGACTTGATGGAGCCCAGCCACAGCGGCCGGTCCCGGTCCTGGCCGTACGTGGCCAGCAAGGCTTGCGCCTCGATCGGATCGCCCAGCCTGGTGCCGGTGCCGTGGGCCTCGATCGCGTCGATGTCGGCCGGGCTGAGCCGCGCCCCGGCGATCGCCTGCCGGATGACGCGTTCCTGGGCCGGTCCGTTCGGCGCGGTCAGGCCGTTGCTGGCGCCGTCCTGGTTGACCGCGCTGCCGCGGAGCACCCCGAGGATGGTGCGTCCCGCGCGTCGCGCGTCCGACAGCCGCTCCAGCAGGACGACGCCGGCGCCGTCGGAGAAGCCGGTGCCGTCGGCGGCGGACGCGAAGGACTTGCAGCGGCCGTCCGGCGCCACGCCGCCCTGTTCGCCGATCTCCAGGAACACGGCCGGCGTCGCCATGACGGACACGCCACCGGCCAAGGCCAGCGAGCACTCGCCCAGGCGCAGCGCCTGCGCGGCCAGGTGGAGGGCGACCAGCGACGACGAGCACGCGGTGTCGACCGTGATGGCCGGCCCTTCCAGGCCGAACGTGTAGGCGATCCGGCCCGAGGCGATGCTGCCCGCGCTGCCGCCGCCGTAGTCGTGGTACATCAGTCCGGTGAAGACGCCGGTCGAACTGCCGCGCAGGGTCTCCGGCACGATCCCGGCCCGCTCCATGGCCTCCCAGGACACTTCGAGCATCACGCGCTGCTGGGGATCCATCGCCTGTGCCTCGCGCGGGCTGATCCCGAAGAAGGCCGGATCGAACTCGGCCGCGTCGTACAGGAAGCCGCCCGCGTCGGCGAACCCCTTGGCGGCGTCCGCCTCCCAGCCGCGGTCGGCCGGGAAGGCGGAGATCGCGTCGGTCGCGCCGGCGACCAACCGCCACAGGTCCTCGGGGCTGCGCACCCCACCCGGGAAACGGCAGCCCATGCCGATGATCGCGATCGGCTCGTCCTCGGTGACGGCCGCCGGGATCGGCCCGGCGGGCGCGGCGCCCGCTCCGGCGGCCTTCCGCAGCAGGTGCTCGGCCACGGAGACGATCGAGGGATGGTCGAACACGAGGGTGGCGGCCAGCCGCAGCCCGGTGGTGGCGGCGAGCCGGTTGCGGAACTCGACCGCGGTGAGTGAGTCGAAACCCAGATCCTTCAGCGCCCGGTTGGGGTCGATGGTGGTGGGGCCGGCATGACCGAGCACGGTGGCCACGTGCACGCGGACCAGTTCGAACGCGGCGTCCCGGCGTTTGTCCTCGGGCATCGCCATCAGCCGCTGGGCCCAGTTCCCGGCCTGCTCGGTGTTCGAGGCCGCGCGGCGGACCTGGACGAGGTCCCGCAACACCGGCGACGACACCGTGGCGGCGTTGCGGTTCACGCGTGCCGCGAAGAGGTGCGGGTGCCCGAGGCCGAGCGCCGTGTCGAACAGCTCGATCGCCTCCGACGTCGGCAGGGCCAGGATGCCGGTACGGCGGATGCGGCTGAGGTCGCTCTCGCCGAGCGCGCCGGTCATGCCGCCGGCCTGCTCCCACAGGCCCCAGGCCACGGAGGTCGCCACCAGCCCCTGCGCCTGCCGATGGTGCGCCAGAGCGTCGAGGAAGGTGTTCGCGGCGGCGTAGTTGGCCTGTCCCGGTGCGCCCAGGGTGCCCGCCGCCGAGGAGAACAACACGAACGCCGTCAGGTCCAGGTCCCGGGTCAGCTCATGGAGATGCCAGGCCGCGTCGACCTTGGGAAGCAGCACGGCGTCGAGACGTTCGGGGGTCAGGCTCTCCAGGGTGGCGTCATCGAGCACGCCGGCCGCGTGGATGACCGCGGTCAGCGGCTGCCGCTCGGGAACGCCCGCGATGAGCTCGGTGACCTGGCCGCGGTCCGCGGTGTCGCACGAGCGGATGGACACCACGGCGCCGCGTTCGGTGAGTTCGCGGTGCAGCTCGGCCGCGCCGGCCGCCTCCGGTCCGCGGCGGCTGGTGAGCAGCAGATGCCGCACGCCGTACTCGGTGACGAGGTGACGGGCGATGACCGCGCCGAGAGCGCCGGTCCCGCCGGTGATCAGTACGGTGCCGTCAGGGTCGAGCCGATGCGGTCGCGACGGCGTCTCACTCGCGGGCGCCAGCCGGGGAGCGAGACACCGGCCGGCGCGGATCGCCACCTGCGGTTCACCGGTCGCCAGCGCCGCGGAAAGCCCGCCGGAGCCTTCAAGGTCACGGGAATCCCCGGGGTCGTCGGTGTCGATGAGGACGAATCGGCCGGGGTGTTCGTTCTGGGCCGAGCGGACCAGGCCCCATACGGTCGCCTGCGCCGGGTCCACGTCCTCGCCGGCGTTCACGGCCACGGCCCCGTGCGTGACGACGACGAGCCTGCTCGTGTCGGCCTGCTCGGCGGCGAGCCGGCTCCGCAGCTCGCCGAGTATCCGCGCGGCCGCCGCGTGGGCGGCGCCGGGCACGTCAGTGGCGCCGGGTCCGGTGTGGACGATGGCGTGCCCGGAGCCGGAGCCGGCGTCGCCGGTGGCGGTGACCGCTCTCCATCTGAGCTGGAACAGCGAGCGTGGCCGGTGGGCACCCGCCGTGGTGAGCTGCGCGTGCGTGATCGGCCGGGTGGTGAGCGTCTCCACCGTGACCACGGGCGCGCCGGACAGGTCGTCGATCGCGAGCCGATAGGCGTCGGAGCCGGCCGGGCTGATCCGGACCCGCAGTGCCGTCGCGTCGACGGCGTGCAACCGCACGCCACTCCACGAGAACGGCAGGCTGACACCGCCTTCGCCGTCGTTCGCCAGCACCATGGCGTGCAACGCCGCGTCCAGCAGGGCGGGGTGCACGCCGAAGCCGCTGACCGCCGTCCCTTCCGGCAGGCGCACCTCGGCGTACACGTCCGCGCCGTCGCGCCACACCGACCGGAGCCCCTGGAACACCGGACCGTACTCGTACCCGCGTCCGGCCAGCCGCTCGTAGGCGTCCGTCAGATCGACGGCTTGACCGGACGGCGGCCAGGCGACCGCGGCGGCGCCGCCGGCGGGTCGCTCGGCGGCGACGAGCACACTGGTCGCGTGACGTGTCCAGGGACCGTCCGGCTCCTGCTCGGGCCGGGAGTAGATCGCCACCCGATGGGCCGGGTCGTCCTCGGTCCCGCTGACGATGCACTGGATGATGACCCCGCCCGCTGCCGGCAGCACGAGCGGCGCCTCCAGGGTCAGCTCGTCCAGGTGCGGGCGGCCGGAGTGGTCGCCCGCCCACAACGCGAGATCCACGAAGGCGGTGCCCGGCACGAGAACCGTTCCCGCGACGGCGTGATCGGCCAGCCAGGGTTGTGCCTGCGGTGACAACCTCCCGCTGAACACCCGGCCGTGGTCGTCCGCGAGCTGCAGCAGCGCGCCGAGCAGCGGGTGGGCCGCCGCTTCGAGACCGGCCGACGCGACGTCCGCGGTGCCCACCGGATCGAGCCAGTAGCGCTGCCGCTGGAAGGCGTACGTCGGCAGCTCGACCCGCCGATGGGGGCCGGGATAGACGGTGGACCAGTCGACGGCCGCGCCGTGCCCGTGCGCCTGGACCAGCGCGGTGAGCAGTTGCGCCTGGTCGGCCCGGTCGCGGCGGAGGGTGCCCTGCGTCGCGGCCGGACGCCGGCTCGCCTCGATCGTCTCGCCTACCGGGGTGGTGAGCACCGGATGCGGGCTCACCTCGATGAACAGCGTGTGCCCGTCCGCGAGGGCGGCGCCGACGGCGGCCTCGAACCGGACGGTGTGCCGGAGGTTGCGGAACCAGTAGCCCGCGGTCAGGTCCTCCGTGGACGTCAGCGCCTGCCCGGTGATCGTGGAGTACATGGCCACCCGGGCCTGCCCGGCCCGGACCGGCGCCAGCGCGGTCGCGAGCCGGTCGCGCAGGACGTCCACATGCGGGGTGTGGGAGGCGTAGTCGACGTCGATGCGGCGAGCCTGGACGCCGTCGTCCTGGTACGCGGCGAGCATGGCCGCCAGCTCGTCGGCGGCGCCGGCGACGACGGTGCTGGCGGGCCCGTTCACGGCCGCGACATGGATGTCCTGATAGCGGGTCAGACGCCGCTCCACCACGTCGGCGGGCAGCGGGACCGACACCATGCCGCCGGTTCCGGCGATCGCGGAGATCGCCTGGCTGCGCAGTGCGACGATCCGCGCGGCGTCCTCCAGGCTGAGCGCCCCGGCGACGTGCGCGGCGGCGATCTCGCCCTGCGAATGGCCGATCACCGCGTCCGGCCGGACACCATGGTGGCGCCACAGGCCCGCCAGCGACACCATCATGGCGAACAGCGCGGGCTGGACCACGTCGACGCGGTCGAACGAGGCGGCGGCCGGGTCGCCGGTCAGCACGTCCAGCAGCGACCAGTCGATGTGGGGACGCAGCGCCTCCGCGCACGCGGTGATGTGCTCGCGGAACACCGGCGAGGTCTCCAGCAACCGGCCGGCCATGCCGATCCACTGCGAGCCCTGGCCGGGGAACACGAAGACGGTCCTGGCCGGTCCGGTCGTGTCCGCCTGCACCAGGTTCGGCGCCGAGACGCCGTCGGCCAGCGCCCGGAGCGCCTGGCGGAGCTCCTCCGCCGTGCTGCCGACGATGCCCGCACGGTGCCCGAAGTGGGTACGCGTGACGGCCAGCGCGGCCCCGGTGGCGGCGAGGTCGGGCCGCTCGGTGCCGTCGAGCAGGTCGCCGAGCCGTCCGGCCTGGTCGCGCAGGGCCTGCTCGGAGCGGCCGGACAGCGGCCACACGACCGGGCCGTCGAGCGCCGCGGGCGCGGACTCCTTCTCGGGTGCTTGTTCCAGGATGAGGTGGGCGTTGGTGCCGCTGATGCCGAAGGAGGAGATCCCGGCCCGGAGCGGGTGCCCGTCCGGCCGCCAGGGCCGCGGTTCGGTCAGCAGGGAGACGGCGCCGCCGCTCCAGTCGACGTGCGGGCTGCTCTGGCCGGCGTGCAGGGTCCGGGGGAGAACGCCGTGCCGCATCGCCATGATCATTTTGATCACGCCGGCGACACCCGCCGCGGCCTGCGTGTGGCCGATGTTCGACTTGACGGAGCCCAGCCACAGCGGCCGGTCGCGGTCCTGGCCGTAGGTGGCGATGAGGGCGTTCGCCTCGATGGGGTCACCGAGCGGGGTGCCGGTGCCGTGCGCCTCCACCGCGTCCACCTCGGCCGGCTCCAGCTCGGCGTCGGCCAGCGCCTGCCGGATCACCCGCTCCTGGGACGGCCCGTTGGGCGCGGTCAGCCCGTGACTGGCGCCGTCCTGGTTCGCCGCGCTCCCCCGCAGCACCGCCAGCACCGGATGGTGGTTGCGCCGGGCGTCGGAAAGACGCTCCAGCAGCACCAGTCCGGCGCCCTCGGCCCAGCCGAGGCCGTCGGCCGCGGCGGAGAAGGGTTTGCAGCGCCCATCCGGCGCGAGCCCGCGCTGACGGCTGAACTGCAGGAACACGCTGGGGGTGGCCATCACGGTCACGCCGCCGGCCAGGGCCAGCGAACATTCGCGCCGCCGCAGCGCGTGCGCCGCGAGGTGCAGGGCCACCAGTGAGGACGAGCACGCCGTGTCGATGCTGACCGCGGGGCCCTCCAGGCCCAGCGTGTACGCGACCCGCCCGGACGCGACGCTGCCCGCGCTCCCGATGCCGAGATGACCTTCGAACCCCTCCGGCGCGGGCGTCAGCCGGGAGCCGTAGTCGTCGTACATGATCCCGCTGAAGACGCCGGTGTCGCTGCCCCGCAACGACCCCGGCGCGATCCCCGCCCGCTCGATCGCCTCCCAGGCGATCTCCAGCAGCAACCGCTGCTGGGGGTCGATGCCGAGCGCCTCGCGTGGGCTGATCCCGAAGAAGTCCGGGTCGAACGCGGCGGCGTCGTGCAGGAAACCGCCGCTGCTGACGTAGGACTTCCCGCTTCGCTCCGGGTCGGGGTCGTACAGGTCCGGATCCCAGCCGCGGTCGGTGGGCATCGGGGAGATCGCGTCGGATCCGTCCGCTACCAGCCGCCACAACTCTTCCGGCGAGCTGACACCGCCGGGGAAGCGGCAGCCGATCCCGATGATCGCGATCGGCTCGGAGTGGGTGGTGGTGAGTTCCAGGTTCGCCTGGCGCAGGCGCTCGTTCTCCTTGAGCGAGGCCCGCAGTGCCCGGACGAGCTTGTTGTCCTCGGAATCCGGCATGGAGTGTCCCATTTCCATCGCGGTCATGAATCGGTGTCGGTGAGCTCGTCCTGCAGTGCCAGGCGGATCAGCTCGTCGGTCGCCATCTCGTCGATGTCGCCGGCGTCCTTGCTCGCCGCCCCGCCCCCCGCCCCGCCCGCCGCCTCGCCCGCCGTCTCGTCCGCCGTGGCGGCGAGCCGCAGCAAGGTGTCCGCCAGTCCCGCCCGGCGCAGCCGCTCCAGCGGGATCGTGGTCAGCGCCCGGCGGAGGGCGGAGTCGGTGGCGCCGGAGTCCGCACGCAACCCTGTCGCCAGCCGGCTGTGCAGGTGCTCCGCGAGCGCCGCCGGGGTCGGATGGTCGAACACGAGGGTGGCCGGCAGCGTCAGACCGGTCGTGGTGGTCAGCCGGTTACGCAGTTCCACGGTCATCAGCGAGTCGAAACCCAGCTCGCGGAAGGGCCGCGCCGGGTCGATCAGCGAGCCGTGGTGGTCGGCGATGGTGGCGATCTGCGTGGTGACCAGCCGCAGCAGGTGCTCCCGCTGCTCCGGCACCGGCAGACCGTCCAGCGCCGGCAGCGTGGGCCGGGCCGCCGGGGTGCCGGCCGGCCGGCCGCGCAGCAGGCGGCTCAGCATCATGGGTACGGCCTGCTGCCCGGCGAGGCCGGGCAAATCCAGCCGGACCGGTACGAGATGGGCCTGGCCGGTCCCGGTAGCCGCGTCGAACAGGGCCAGCGCGTCCTTGGTGGAAAGAGGCACGACCCCGGTGCGGCGCAGGCGGTGCAGGTCGGCCTGGCGCAGCCGCCCGGTCAGGCCGCTGCTCTGCTCCCACAGTCCCCATGCCAGCGCGGTGGCCGGCAGCCCGCGGGCCCGGCGGTGCTGGGCCAGCGCGTCCAGGAACGTGTTGGCCGCCGCGTAGTTGGCCTGCCCGGCGGCGCCCAGGACCCCCGACGCCGAGGAGAACAACACGAACGCCGTCAGGTCGAGATGCCGGGTCTGCTCGTGCAGGTGCCACGCCGCGTCCACCTTCGGCCGCAGCACGTCGCCGACCTGATCCCCGGTGAGGTCGCCGACCAGGGCGTCGTCGACGGCTCCCGCGGTGTGGATCACCGCGGTCAGCGGATGTCCGGCGGGAACGCCGGCCAGCAGCGTGGCGACCTGCCCCGGATCCGCCGTGTCGCAGGCGGCGATGGTGACGGCGGAACCGAGCCCGGTGAGCTCCCGCTCAAGCTCCGCGGCACCGTCCGCGCCGGGTCCGCGCCGGCTGACGAGCAGCAGGTTCCGGCTGCCGTGGGCGGTGACCAGATGGCGGGCGACCAGCGCTCCGAGGGTCCCGGTGCCGCCGGTGACCAGCACCGTTCCCGCCGGTCGCAACGCCAGGCCGTGCTCCTGACCGGTGATCGACGGCACGCGGGCCAGGCCGGGCGCGTACGCCTTGCCCTGGCGGACGGCGACCTGCGCGCGCCGGTCCCGTACGGCGGTCGCGATGATCCCGGCCAGCGCGCGCTCGGAGGAGCTCTCGTCGTCCACGTCGACCAGGGTGAAGCGGCCCGGGTGCTCAGCCTGCGCCGAACGCAGCAAGCCCCAGCAGGCCGCCTGCGCGAGGCCGTCGACCGGGTCGGCGGGCAGGGCCGCGACGGCCGATCGGGTCAGCACGACCACGTGCGCGGAGTTCGGCTTCGCCGGGAGCCAGGTCTGAAGGAAGCCCAGGATGTCCCGCGTGGCGGAGTGGGCGGCCTGAACCGGGTCGCCGGCGTCACCGGGGCCGGGCGACACGAGGACGATCTCCGGGGACGAGCCGTTCCCCCTGATCGCGGTCACGTCCGGATAGGTCGTACGGACCGCTGGGACGCCGGCGTGGTGACCCACCGCCGCCCAGTCGTCGGTCGGCGCCGTCGCGTCGGCCTCGAACCGCGTCCACTCCACCTCGTAGAGGGACTCGTGCCGGGGCGCCGTCAGCGCCCGGCGCAACTGCTCACCGGAGACCGGCAGGATCAGCACCGACGCGACCGACCCGACCGACCGGCCCGACTCGTCCGCGATCGACACCGCGATCCGGCCGTCCTCCGAGGTGGTCAGCCACACCCGCAACACGCGCTCGCCGCCGGTGTCCATCCGCACGTCCCGCCACGAGAACGGGATGCGCGGCCGCTCGCCGTCCTCCTCCGGATCGGCCACCAGCGCGGTCAGCCCCGCGGGGATCCCGTCGGCACCGAGCGCGTGCATCGTCGCGTCCAGCAGCGCCGGATGCACCGCGAACCCGCCGGACGGGGTCGACTCGGCCAGCCGGAGCTCGGCGAACAGGTCGTCGCCCCGCCGCCAGGCCGCCCGCAACGAGCGGAAGGCCGGACCCCACGTGTAGTGGCCACGAGCGTTGTACCGGTCGTAGAAGCCGGCCACGTCCAGCGCCTCCGCGTCCTGCGGCGGCCACGACACCAGCGCGTCCGGCGCGGGCCGCGCCTGCGAGGACGGCGCGAGGCCGCCGTGGGCGAGCACCACCCAGAGCTGGTCGGAACCGGCGGCCCGGCACCGCAGGTTCATCGTGCGGTCGCCGTCCCGGCCCGGGGCGCCGAGGAGCAACTGGAGCTCGAAGGCCCGGTTGTCGGCGAGCACGAGCGGCGACTCGTGCGTCAGCTCCGTGATCAGCTCCGCCTCGACCTGGTGACCCGCCCAGGCGGCGAGCTCCACCCACGTCGTCCCGGGCACGACCACGTTGCCGAGCACCAGATGGTCGGAGATCCACGGCTGGGAGAGCCGGGAGATCCGCCCCGTGAACAGCACACCACCGTTGTCGAGATCTATCCGCGAGGTCAGCAGCGCATGCCCGGCAGCACCCGCCGGCGTGACTTCCGGCGTCGCCGGCTCCAGCCAGAACCTGCGGCGTTCGAACGGGTAGGTCGGCAGGCTGAGCCGCACCGGCCGATGCCCCGGCCGCCAGTTCACGGCATGACCCGAGGTGTACGCCTTGGCCAGCGCGGCCGTGACGGTCGTGGGCTCGGGGACGCCCTTGCGCAACAACGTGATCGTGTCCGGCGCGTCCTCCGGCAGGTTCTGCTGCACCAGCGCGCTGAGGACCGGGTCCGGGCCGAGCTCCACGAACGTGGTGACCCCGAGGTCGTGCAGGGTCCGTACACCGTCGTGGAAGCGCACCGCCTGCCGGGCGTGCCGGACCCAGTAGTCCGGCGAGCTCATCTCCTCCCCGTCGGCCAGCCGGCCGGTGAGGTTGGCGACGAGCGGGACCACCGGCCGCCCGAATGCGAGGCCGGCCACCACCCGGCCGAAGTCCGCCATCATGGGATCGATGAGCGGCGAATGGAACGCGTGGCTCACCGTGAGCCGCTTGGTCTTGCGCCCTTCGCCGTCCCAATGGGCCGCCACGCGCTGCGCCGCGACCGCCGCACCGGAGATGACGACCGAGTCCGCCGCGTTGACGGCGGCGATCGACACGCCTTCGACGCCGGCCAGGCTCGCGCGAACCTCGTCCTCCGTGGCCTGCAAAGCGATCATCGCGCCACCGGGAGGCAGGGCCTGCATCAGCCGGCCACGCGCCGCGACCAGCGCCGCGGCGTCGCTCAGGCTCAGCACCCCCGACAGGTGCGCCGCGGCGATCTCGCCGACGGAGTGCCCGATCAGGTAGTCGGCACGTACCCCGTGCCGCTCCAGCAGCCGGTAGAGCGCGACCTGCAACGCGAACAGCGCCGGTTGGGCGTAGGCCGTCTCGTTCAGCGGGTTCTGCTCGGCCGCGCCCACCTCGGTGAACAGGACCTGCTGGATCGGCCGGTCCAGGTGCGGATCGAGGTGCGCGCTCACCGAGTCGAGAGCCGCGGCGAACACCGCATTCGCCGCATACAGCTCGCCTCCCATGGCGGCGCGCTGGCTGCCCTGGCCGGTGAACAGGAACGCGGTCCGCCCGGAGATCCGGCCGGTGCCCAGGTGCGCCTGCGGGCAGGGCTCCCCACGGCCGAGACGGTCGAGCCCGTCGAGCAGGCCGGTCTCGTCCCGCCCGGTGACGACCGCCCGGTGCTCGAAAGCGTGCCGCGTCGTCGCGAGGGCCTGGCCGACGTCGGCGGGCGGCACACCGGGGCGTTCCCTGATCCACGAGGCGAGCCTGCGGGCCTGGGCGCGCAGCGCGGCCTCGGTCCGCGCCGACAGCGGCCACTGCACCTCACCGCCGCCCGGCGGCCCGGCCGGCACCGGAAGATCCGGCTCGGCCGTCTGCTCCTTTGAAGGTTCCGGCTCGGCCGTCTGCTCCAGTGAAGGTTCCGGCTCGGCGGCCTGCTCCAGGATGACGTGGGCGTTCGTGCCGCTGATGCCGAACGCCGACACCGCCGCGCGCCGGGGCCTGCCGCGATCGGGCCAGGCGATCTCGTCGGTGAGCAGCTCGACCTTGCCCGCCGACCAGTTCACGTGCGGCGTCGGCGAGCCGACGTGCAACGTCTTGGGCAACCGGCCGTTGCGCAGGGCGAGCACCATCTTGATGACGCCCGCGACACCGGCGGCGGCCTGGGTGTGCCCGATGTTGGACTTGACGGAGCCCAGCCACAGCGGATGGTCGCGGTTCTGGCCGTAGGTGGCGAGCAGCGCCTGCGCCTCGATGGGATCGCCCAGCGTGGTGCCCGTGCCGTGCGCCTCGACCGCGTCCACGTCCGAGGTGCGCAGTCCGGCGTTCGCCAGTGACTGCCTGATCACCCGGTCCTGTGCGGGGCCGTTCGGCGCGGTGAGGCCGTTGCTGGCGCCGTCCTGGTTCACGGCGGAGCCGCGGACGACCGCGAGCACCTCGTGGCCGTTGCGTCGCGCCTCCGACAGCCGCTCCAGAACCAGCAGCCCGGCGCCCTCGCCCCAGCCCGTGCCGTCGGCTTCCGCGGCGAACGGCTTGCACCGCCCGTCGGGCGCCAGACCGCGTTGACGGCTGAACTCCAGGAACGCCCCGGGGTTGGCCATCACCGTCACCCCGCCCGCCAGAGCCAGCGTGCACTCACTCGAGCGCAGGGCCTGCGCGGCCAGGTGCACGGCGACCAGCGAGGATGAGCACGCGGTGTCGACCGTGACCGCCGGGCCCTGGAAACCGAAGGTGTAGGCGATCCGGCCGGACGTCACGCTGGCGGCGTTGCCCGTCGCGAGGTAGCCGCCCGTCTCGTCCCTCGGCTGCGCGAGACCGCCGCCGTACTCCTGGGGCCACGCCCCGACGAACACCCCGGTCAGGCTCTCGCGCAGGGAGGCGGGGGTGATGCCGGCCGCCTCGACCGCCTCCCACGCCACTTCCAGCAGGACGCGCTGTTGCGGGTCCATCGCCAGCGCCTCGCGCGGGCTGATGCCGAAGAACGCCGGATCGAAGTCGGCCGCGTCATACAGGAAACCGCCGGTCCTGGCGTACGTGGTGCCGGGATGGTCCGGGTCGGGGTGATACAGCGCGTCGGTGTCCCAGCCCCGGTCGGCAGGGAAGCCGGAGATCGCGTCGGTTCCGTCGCTCACCAGCCGCCAGAGGTCGTCGGGTGAAGCGACGCCGCCCGGGTACCGGCAGGCCATCCCGACGACCGCGATCGGGTCATCGGCCGGTGCCCCGATCACCGCGAGCGGGTCATTCCGGTCGATCTCGCCGCTCAGCTCGCCGTACAGGAAGTCGGCGACCGCGAACGGCGTCGGGTGGTCGAAGGTCAACGTGGTGGGCAGGTCCAGCCCGGTCACGCCGATCAGCCGGTTACGGATCTCCACGGCCATCAGCGAGTCGAACCCGTGCGCGCGGAAGGGCTGATCGAGGTTCACGCCGTCGGCCGGCTGACGCCCGAGCACGGCCGTGGTCTGCGAGCCGACCAGCCTCCGCAGATAGGCGCGCCGCTCAGTGACAGGCAACGCTTCGAGACGCCGCGACAACGTGGACGTGGTGTCCTCGTCCTGGCGCCGGACCTGCTCGGCCTCGGGAATCTCGTCCAGCAGCGGCCTCGGCCGGGCGGCGGTGAAGGCCGGTGCGAACCGGGCCCAGTCCACGTCGGCCACCGTCAGCGACGTCTCGTCGTGGTCCAGCGCGTCGCGCAGCGCGGTGAGCGCCGACTCCGGCCGCATCTTGGCCACGCCGAACTTGCTCAGGTGCTCGCCGACGCCGTCCTCGTCGCCCATGCCCGCGCCGGCCCACAGTCCCCACGACACGGCCAGCGCGGGGAGACCACGGCCACGCCGGTGCACGGCCAGCGCGTCGGCGAAGGCGTTCGCCGCGCCGTAGACGCCCTGCCCGGCGCTGCCCCACACCCCCGCGATCGAGGAGAACAACACGAACGCGTCGAGCTCCCGGCCGGCGAACAGGTCGTGCAGATGCGCCGCGGCGACGGCCTTGGCGGTGACGTCGGCCAGCTCGGCCGCGGTCGTGCCGGCGATCGCCGAACGCTGGCTCACCCCGGCCGCGTGCACCACCGTCCTGATGGGACCGAGCGTGGCCTCGACCTGATCGATCAGCCCGGCCAGAGCCGCCCGGTCGGCGACGTCGCACTCGGCGACGGTCACCGTCGCACCGAGTTCGGTCAACTCCGTGACAAGCTCCTGGGCACCCGGTGCGCGCAGCCCGCGCCTGCTCGTCAGCACCAGATTCTCGGCGCCGGCCTCGGCGAGCCACTTGGCCGCGTGCACACCCAAGGCCCCGGTTCCGCCCGTGATCAGGGCGGTGCCACGGGCCCGCCACCCGTCGCCCGCGGACCTGCGGCTCAGCGGGGCGCGCGTCAGCCTGGGCACGAAGACGCCGGAGGCGCGGACCGCCATCTGGTCCTCACCGGACGACCCGCCGAGTACGGCGGCGAGCCGGGTCAGAGCGGAGCGGTCCGGCGACTCGGGCAGATCCACGAGCCCGCCCCAACGCTCGGGATGCTCCAGGCCGACGGTCCGCCCCAGACCCCAGATCTGCGCCTGTACGGGATTGTCGAGCGCATCGAAACGGCCCACGCTGACCGCGCCCGTGGTGAGCAGCCACAAGGGAGCGTCGATGCGCCGGTCACCCAGCGCCTGCACCAGCGCGAGTGTGGCGGCCAAGCCCTGGTTCTCATCGAGTGCCAGCAACGACACGATGCCGTCCACGGAGCCGGCGTCGGCCAGCCGTCCGGCCAGCGTCCCACGATCGTCACCCGTGCCCACCGTGATCACGTCCGCCTCCGTCAGAAGGCCGGTCATCGCGACCACCCAGGCGTGCTCGGCCTGACCCGCCGGAACGACGAGCAGCCGGCGTCCGGCCGGATGTCCCGAGCCTTCGGTGAGCGGACGCCACGCGACCTTGTACCGCCAGCCGTCCGTCAGGGACTGGTCACGGTGCCGCTGATGCCACGCGGCCAGACTCGGCAGGACGGTGCTCAGCGAGTCGATCTCATGCGGGGCCGCCCGGAGGGTGGAGGCGAGCGAGTCGACATCGCCTTGTGCCACGGCATCCCAGAACACGGCCTGTCCGGAGCCGTCCTGCTGCTTGCGCTGCCGATCCGGACCATGCCAGTAGCTCTGGCGTTGGAAGGGGTAGGTGGGGAGTTGGACGGTGTGTCCGGTGTGGATGGTGGTCCAGTCGACTGTGACGCCGTGGTTGTGGGCTTGGGCG
>NZ_JBSFVA010000071.1:0-18168 GCF_053592075.1 Nonomuraea sp. NPDC002799 | reverse complement strand
CCCAACCAACTCATCCCCCACCTCCAGCACCTCACCACCGAACACCGCTGACGCAGGAGACCCACCACCATGCGCATCCTGTTCACCACCTATCCGGAACGGACGCACTTCTTACTGCTCGCGCCGCTGGCCTGGGCCCTGCGTACCGCCGGGCACGAGGTCCGGGTCGCGGTCCAGCCCAAATTCGCCGACGTCGTCACCCAGGCGGGCCTGACCGCGGTGCCGATCGGCCGCGACCGCGACCTGTGGCAGTACCTCGGAAGGCTCAAGGAGATCGGCGACCGGAAGCAGACGGGCGAGCGGACCGGCAGCAAGGAGGTGGGCTGGCCGGCGCCGTACGCGGCGGCGGAGTGGCGGCCCGAGGACGTCACCTACGACTACCTGCACGACGGCTACACGTTGCAGATCGGCCAGTGGCACAAGCAGAGCAACGTCCCCATGGTCAAGGAGCTGGTCGAGTTCGCCCGGTCGTGGCGGCCCGACCTGGTGATCTGGGAGCCCACCACGTTCGCCGGCGCCATCGCGGCCAGGGCGTGCGGCGCCGCCCACGCCCGCCTGCTGATCGGCGCCGACGTGTACGGCATCACCCGCGACCACTTCAGGCGGCTCAACCCGGACGGGGCACGCCCCGACCCGATGGCCGGCTGGCTGAGCGCCTACGGCCGCGAGTACGGCTTCGCGTTCGGCGAGGACCTGCTGACCGGCCAGTTCACCATCGACACGTTGCCGGCGTCGTTGCGGATGCGGGCGAACCTGCGGTACGTGCCGCTGCGCTACACCCCCTACGGCGGCCCGGCGGTGGTCCCCGCGTGGTTGTCGCAGCCGCCGGAGCGCACCCGCGTCGCGCTGACCATGGGGCTCACCGTCACCGATCGCGACGTCGGCTACCCGGTCGACGTCCAGGACCTCTTCGACGCCCTGGGGGAGCTGGACGTGGAGGTGGTGGCCACCATCGTGGCCGGGGAACAGGCCAAGCTCGCCCGGATCCCGGCCAACGTGCGCCCGGTCCCGTACGTGCCGTTGCAGGCGCTGCTGCCGTCCTGCGCGGCGGTCGTCCACCACGCCGGGGTCGGCACGCTCGCCACCACGGCCCTGCAGGGGCTCCCCCAGCTCTGCCTGCCGTGGGACGTCGACCAGCCGGCGCTGGCCGAGCGCCTGACCGCCCAGGGCGCGGGGCTCTGGATCCACGCCACGCAGGCGACCGGCGAGCGCGTCCGGGACAGCCTGGTCCGGCTGCTGACCGAGCCCGCCTTCGGCGCGGGAGCGGACCGGCTGCGCGCGGAGTTCATGGCGATGCCGGCGCCGAACGAGCTCGTCCCCGTGCTGGAGGAGCTCATCGCCGAGCACCGCGACCGACGGCAGGACGGCCGGCGACAGAGCGACCGGCGACAGAGTGACGGGCGGCAGAGCGATGAGCGGCAGAGTGACGGGCGGCAGAGTGACCTTCAGCGGCACGGCGCCGGGTGAGGCCGATGCGGGTTCTGTTCGCCACCTATCCGGAAAAAACGCACTTCCTGGCCATGGCGCCGCTGGCCTGGGCGCTGCGCACGGCCGGGCACGAGGTGGTCTTCGCCGGCCAGCCCGGCTTCGCGGACGTGATCACCCAGGCCGGGCTGACGGCGGTGCCGGTCGGCGGCACGCGGCACCTGTGGCAGCTCATGAGCCGGCACCTGCACTGGATCGCCGCGGGGATCGGCGGGCTGCCGGTCCCCTACGACACGGCCGAGTGGCGTCCGGAGGAGGTCACCTGGTCCTACCTGAAGGACGGCTACGAGCTTCAGGTGAACCGGTGGCACAAGATGAGCAACGTGCCGATCACCGCCGAGCTGGTGGAGTTCGCCCGGCAGTGGCGGCCCGACCTGGTGATCTGGGAGCCCACGAGTTACGCGGCGGCCATCGCGGCCGAGGCGTGCGGCGCCGCCCACGCGCGGCTGCTGTTCAGCGTGGACAGCCTGGCCGTGACCCGGGCCCACTTCCTGCGGCTGCTGGCCGCGCAGCCGCCCGGTGAGCGCACCGATCCGATGGCCGAGTGGCTGGCGCCGTACGCCCGCAAGTACGGCTTCCCGTACACCGAGGACCTGATCACCGGGCAGTTCACGATCACCCTCGTGCCGCCGTCCCTGCGGCTGCAGGCGGACCTGCGGTACGTGCCGCTGCGCTACGTCCCCTACAGCGGCGCCGCGACCGTCCCCGCCTGGTTGCGGAGCGGCCCGGAGCGCCCCCGGGTGGCGCTGACGATGGGGATCAGCACCGCCGACCACGGCGCCGGGTACGTGGTCGACCTGCCGGACGTCCTGGAGGCGCTGGCCGACCTGGACGTCGAGCTCGTGGCCACGGTCTCCGACACCGCCCGGAGCAGGCTCGGCGCCGTTCCGGGCAACGCGCGGCTGGTGCCGTTCGTGCCGCTGGACGCCCTCGCCCCCACCTGCTCGGCGGTGATCCACCACGCCGGGTTCGGCACCCTGGCCACCACCGCCCTGCACGGCGTCCCGCACCTGCTCATCCCGTGGGACGGCGACGGGCCGGCGCTGGGGCGCCGCATCGCCGCCCAGGGCGCCGGGCTGGCCCTGCACACCATGCAGGCCAGCGGCGTGACCATCCGGGACCGGCTCGTCCGGCTGCTGACCGAGCCGCGGTTCCGCGAGCGGGCGGAGCTGCTGCGCGACGAGATGCTGGCCATGCCCGCGCCGAACGAGGCGGTCGCGGTCCTTGAGGAGCTGGCCGCGGCCGGCAGGAGGTGATCGGGCGATGCGTGTGCTGTTCGTCGCCAATCCGGAGAAGGCGCACCTGCTGGCCATGGTTCCGCTGGCCTGGGCGCTGCGCACGGCCGGCCACGAGGTCCGGGTCGCGGGGCAGCCGGCCTTCGCCGAGCTGATCACGCAGGCCGGGCTGACCGCCGTGCCGGTCGGCCGCGACGCCGACCTGTGGCAACTGCTGGCCCGCGACCACCGGTTACCCGACTGGACGTGGGAGCCCGCCTACGGGCTGCCCGTGCCGTACGACGTCGTGGACGACCCGGCCCGGGGCACCTGGCCGCATCTGTCCGGCGGGTTCGCCGAGGCGCTGCGTACCTGGCACCGGCCCGGCTCGCTGCCGATGATCGCGGGCCTGGTGGAGTTCGCCCGGCACTGGCGGCCCGACCTGGTCGTCTGGGAGCCGCTCGCCTTCGCGGGGCCGATCGCGGCCAAGGCGTGCGGCGCCGCGCACGCCCGGCTGCCGTGGAGCCTGGACGTCTTCGGCATCGCCCGCGAGCGCTTCGTGCGCCTGCGGGACGACCGCCCGGCGGGCGACCGTCCCGAGACGCTGGGCGAGACACCCGACGACGCACCCGACGACCGGACCGACGCGCTGGGCGACCGGGCCGACGCGCTGGGTGACTGGGCCGACGCGCTGGGTGACTGG
Source organism: Nonomuraea sp. NPDC002799 (assembly GCF_053592075.1). NCBI lineage: Bacteria > Bacillati > Actinomycetota > Actinomycetes > Streptosporangiales > Streptosporangiaceae > Nonomuraea > Nonomuraea sp. NPDC002799. The sequence goes on along the minus strand of NZ_JBSFVA010000071.1, from coordinate 14,766 downwards.
CTGGCGTCCTACGGGCGCAAGTTTGGTTTCCGCTACAGCGAGGACATGCCCACCGGCCACTTCACCATCGACCAGATCCCGGCCTCGATGAGCCTGCGGGCCCCCGGGCTGGCGTACGTGCCCATGCGTTTCGTCCCCTACGGCGGCCGGGCCGCGGTGCCGAAGTGGCTGCGGGCGCCGCCCGACCGGCCGCGCGTGGCCCTGACGATGGGCCTCAGCCTGACCGACCACAAGGCGGGGTACGCGGTCAGCGTCCAGGACGTCCTCGACGCGCTGGCCGACCTGGACGTCGAGCTCGTCGCCACGGTCCCCGACGACGAACGGGACAGGCTCGGGCACGTCCCCGCCAACGCCCGGCTGGTGCCGTTCGCGCCCCTGGACGCCCTGGCCCCCACCTGCTCGGCCGTCATCAACCACGCGGGCTTCGGCACGTTCATGACGACGGCCCTGCACGGGGTGCCGCAACTCGCCCTGCCCTGGGACTTCGACGGCCCGGCCTTCGCCCGGCAGGCCGCGGCGCAGGGCGGGACGCTGGCGATCCGGGCGGACCTGGCGAGCGGCGACGCCGTGCGTCAGGGCGTGCTGCGGCTGCTGGGCGAGCCCGCCTTCGGCGAGCGCGCGGCCGCCCTGCGCGCGGAGATCCACGCGCTCCCCGCGCCCAACGAGATCGCCGGCCGGCTTGAGGAACTCGCCGCCGCGCACCGCTGAACGACCACTCGAAGGAGATCACCACCGATGCGGGTCCTGTTCGCCGTCACCCCGGGAACGAGCACGTTCCTTCCCCTGGTCCCCCTGGCCTGGGCGCTGCGCACCGCGGGCCACGAGGTCAGGGTGGCCAGCCAGCCGCAGTTCGCCGAGGCGATCACCGGCACCGGCCTGACCGCCGTGCCGGTCGGCCGCGACGTCGACCTCCTCCGCCTGTTCAAGATCTACGGCGTGACCGAGGAGCAGCTTGAGGCGGCGCGGGTGGGACTGCCCGCGCCGTACGACGTCGCCGGCGACCCGGCCAGGGCGACCTGGCGGCACCTGCTGGACGGCTACACCGAGGTCACCGACGGTTACCACACCGAGAACCTGCCGATGATCGCGGGCCTGGTCGCGTTCGCCCGGCACTGGCGGCCCGACCTGGTCGTCTGGGAGCCGTTCACCTACGCGGGACCGATCGCGGCCAAGGCGTGCGGCGCCGCGCACGCCCGCCTGCTGTGGTGCCTGGACGTGTTCGGCATCGCCCGCGAGCACTTCCTCCGGCTGAAGGACCGGCAGCCGCCCGCCGAGCGCGCCGACCCGCTGGCCGACTGGCTGGGCACGTACGCGGGTAAATACGGCTCCTCCTACAGCGAAGACATGGCGACCGGCCAGTTCACGATCCACCAGCTTCCCGCCTCGCTCAGCGACCAGGCCGACGCCCTGCACTACCTGCGCATGCGCTACGTCCCCTACGGGGGAGCGGCCAGCGTCCCGAAGTGGCTGCAGCGGCCGCCCGAGCGGCCCAGGGTGGCGCTCACCCTCGGCTTCGGCGGCGACGGGCTCTTCAGCGGCTACACCGTCGGCGTGCAGGACGTGCTGGACGCGCTGGCCGACCTGGACATCGAGGTGGTCGCCACGGTGGCCGACGACGAGCGGGACAAGCTGCGCCGGGTGCCGGGCAACGCGCGGCTGGTCCCGTACGCGCCGCTGGACGCCCTGGCCGCCACCTGCTCGGCCGTCATCGACCACGGCGGGGACGGGACCGTGCTCACCACCGCGCTCCAGGCGGTCCCCCAGCTCGCCATCGGGCACCACTTCAACGAGCCGATCATGGCGCGCAAGCTCGCCGCCCAGGGCGGGGCGCTGAGCCTGCGCCCGGACGAGGTCAGCGGCCCCGCCGTCCGGGAGTGCGTGCTGCGGCTGCTGGGCGAGCCCGCCTTCCGCGCGGGCGCGGCCCGGCTGCGTGACGAGATGCTCGCCCTGCCGTCCCCGAACGAGCTCGTGGCCCAGGTCGAGGAGCTGGTCGCCAAGTTCCGCTAGCGCGTCTTGGCGTACACGGCCTGCCAGTAGAACGTCCAGGGCATGCCCCAGCCGTCGGCGACGGGCCGCCACGCCGGGCCGGGCCGGTAGGCCTCGACGAAGCGCCGGGACTGCCGCTGGACGGCGTCGCTGTCGTGCACGTCGATGATGTCGCGCAGCAGCCCGGAGTCGAGCGCCAGCCGCACCACGTCCGCACCCTCGGAGTGCTTGTCGAGGCTCCAGTCCAGGTATTTGCCGACCGGGTTCTTCGTGTAGAAGTGCGCGGCCACGCCGTCGATGAGGCCGAGGTAGTCGCGGACCGTCTCGGTGCTCATCTCCGCGAAGGAGTCGATGTTGAGGCACAGGTCGAACCGCTCGCCGGCCAGGCCGTCCACCTCGTCGATGCCCAGGAAGCGCAGCTTGGCGAACCGCCGCTCGCCGAGCACCTCCGACAGGTAGCTCCGCGACAACCGCAGGCAGTTCTCCAGGTCCACGATGCAGTATTCCGCCACGTCGTGATTGGACAGGATCGTATGGCAGGAACGACCGTAACCGGCGCCGATCTCCAGGACGCGGGCGCCGTCCAGGGGGACCGAGGCCGCCATGAAGTCGAGCTCGTGCACGGCCTGCAGGTAGTCGAGGCAGATCGGCTCCCCGCCGACGGTGACCGTGATGGGCGCGCCGACCTCCCGGTTGCGGATCCGGCGCAGGCGCTCCCAGTTCTCCGGCGAGAGCTGGGATGCCAGGTTGTGGATGAGCGTCTTCAGGTATCTGAGCCCGTTCACGTCCGGGTTCCAGAGCGAGAGTTTGTAGTTGACGGCGCTGGATTTGAAACGGCTCAGGTCCGCGATGACGTCGAGCGCGAGCTGGTTCTCGTTGATGTGCACCCACTGGGGGCTCTGGCCGTACTTCTGCCTCATCACCCGTCGCCCTTTCCGGTCTCATTACGCGGCACCCGCCGATTATCGCGAGAAAAGCGCGCGAGCCACCAGTCCATAAGACGTCCCGCTGGCGGGACAGGATGAATTCAGCGGGCGCACTTGACCCATCGCGCACCGGTCCTGATGAATGCATTTAGCCATTCCCGGAAAACGGAGGAATCACATGTCGACGACCGCGGCCGAGCTTTATCTGGACCTCGTCAAAAGAGTCGTCTGCAATACCGTGTACCAGGATCCCGACATCGACGTCGAGGAGGTGGACATCGTCGAGGTGACCGACGGGAAGAAGACCGACTTCGAGATGACGGGCCACAAGCTCGTCGAGTTCAGCCCCGAGGGCCGGGACGTGGGCCGCAACTGGCCGCGCGACGCGCACACCATGATCGGGATGAAGCGGCTGGACAATCTCCACCACTGCGCGGAGACGGCCCTGGCCGACGGCGTCCCCGGCGACTTCATGGAGACCGGCGTGTGGCGGGGCGGCGCGTGCGTCTTCATGCGGGCGGTGCTGGCCGCCCACGGCGTCACGGACCGGCGGGTGTGGGTGGCCGACTCCTTCGAGGGCATCCCCGAGCCGGACGCCCGCTATCCGGAGGACGAGCCGCTGTGGGGCATCCACCTGTTCCCGCCCCTCGCGGTGTCGCTGGAGCAGGTCCAGGAGAACTTCCGCCGCTACGGCCTGCTGGACGACCAGGTCGAGTTCCTCAAGGGCCGCTTCGCCCAGACGCTGCCGGAGGCGCCCGTCGAGCGGCTGTCGGTGCTGCGCCTGGACGGCGACCTGTACGAGTCGACCATGGACGCGCTGGTGAACCTGTACCCCAAGCTGTCGCCGGGCGGCTTCCTCATCGTCGATGACTACCACGCGCTGGAGGCGTGCGCGAAGGCCGTGCACGACTACCGCAACGAGCACTCCATCACCGAGCCGATCATCGACATCGACTGGTGCGGCGTCTACTGGCGCAAGGAGGCGTGAGACGACGACAAGGAGGGCCTTCCCCGCCGGGGGGAAGGCCCTCCTTTCAGGCGCTCAGGCCGCCGGGCGGCGCGCCTCAGTGCTCAGGCCGCCAAGCGAGCCGCCTCACGTGCTCAGGCCGCCGGGCGGCGCGCCGAGACGAGGACCACGCCGTCGTACTGCGTGTCCCGCACCGTCTCCAGCCAGTCCTCGGCGGTGCCCCGGCCGAAGATCTCCTCCAGGTCCGGCGGCAGCGCGCCGTGCCTGCGCCGGTACTCGCCGGCCTCCACATACACCCTGGCGAAGGAGTACTTGGTGTGCTCGGTGATGTCGCTGACCCGGTCCGGCTCCAGCCCGGCCTGGCGGACGAAGCCGGCGTAGTGTTCGGCCCTGGTCATGGGCACCATGCGCAGCAGCGCCGACATCTCGGCCAGCGCGTACTCCTCCTCCTCGCCGAGCCGGTCCGGGCCGCGCCTGACGTAGTCGGTGAACACCACCCGCCCGCCCGGCCGCAGGACGCGCCGGATCCCGCGCAGGGCCGGCACCCGGTCGGGGAAGTGCACGAACGACTCGATCGCGATCACCGCGTCGAAGGAGCCCGGCTCGGCGTCCAGGTCGAGCGCGTCCCCATGGACGAACCGCACCCGCCCGGCCATGCCCTCCGCCTCCGCCAGCGCGGTGGCCGCCTCGATCTCGCCCTTGCCGATCGAGACGCCGACCACCTCCGCGCCCGTGCTCCTGGCCACCTGGATCGTGGCCGCCCCGGAACCGCACCCGAGGTCGAGGACGCGACGGCCCGGTCCCACGCCCAGCGCATCGGCCATGAGGGCGGTCAGCCGGGCGCAGGCCGCGGCCACACCGCCCTCGTCCCCGGGCCCCGTCCAGTACCCGACGTGCACCTGGCCTCCGTAGATCTCGGTCAGTGCCGGGCCGTTGGCCTCGTAGAACGCGGCGATCTCGGCCGTCGCAGGCGGCTCGAAGTCGAAGCGGCGGATGCCCGCGTTGAAGTCCTGGGCGCTGTGCCTGAGTTGTTCGAGACTCATCTCACTCACCGTCGCCGAGCGCCGCGGCGGCGTGCCGGTCGAGCAGGTCGCGGGCGGCGCGCACCTCGGCCGCCATGGGGCGGTCGGCGTGCAGCGGCGGGGAGATCTCCGCCAGCTCCGCCCACAGGCCGGCGGGCCGGTCGCCTGTCATGACGGCGAGCTGCGCCACGCCCAGGGCGAGCGAGCCGATGGTCAGCCAGCCCAGTTCGAGGCCGTCGGTCACGGCGTTCGCGCCGTTGAGCGCCATGGGGACGTGGTCCTGGTTCCAGCCGTTGGTGGGCAGCATGGTCAGCGACGACGGGGTGACGGTCTGCCTGATCTTGGAGACGAACGACGTCGCGCTGATCTGCACGCCCGCCACCCCGCAGCCGCGCCCGGCGCGGGGGGTGAGCATCATGGGCAGGTCGCCGTTCGTGGCCGGGCTGAGCAGCAGGCCGAGCTGGCGCTCGGCCAGGTAGGCGGCCGTGTGCAGGGCGAGACCGATCTGGTCCGAGGCCAGGCCGACCGGCATGGCGTGGAAGTTGCCGCCGTGCAGGACCTGCCCCTCGTAGGTGATCGGGTTGTCCTGGCAGCCGCTCGCCTCCCGGGCCAGCACGTCGCCCGCCATGGTGAGCTGGTCCAGCACCGCGCCGAGCACCTGCGGCGCGCAGCGCAGACTGTACGGCTCCTGCAGCGGCCGGCGCTCGTCCCTGACCAGACCGGCGGAGAGCTCCCGCCGGATCCAGCGGGCGGCCGTGAGCTGGCCGAGCTGGCCGCGGGCGATCGCGTGACCGTCGTCGTAGTGCTCGGGGTTGGCCCGCAGCAGGGTGGCGACCCGCCCCGTCAGCATCGCGGCGGCCCGGACCAGGCGCACCGCCGACTGGTGGTTGAGTATCGACACCGCCAGGCTCGCGCCGGTGCCGTTGACGAAGGCGAGCGCCTCCCTGACGGGCCACTCGAACGGCTCGGCGCCGAGCGCGGCGAGCGCCTCCCTGGCCGGGCGGGTCGCCCACCCGCCGCCGGGCTCGCGCACCCACGCCTCGCCGAACCCGGTGAAGGTCAGCGCGGCGTGCGCGAGCGGCTGCAGGTCGCCGCTGGCGCTGACCGTGCCGTCGCGCGGGATGACCGGGGTGAACCCGGCGTTCCACAGGTCTGCCAGGGTCTGCCAGAAGTCCGGGGACACCGCGGAGAAGCCGCGGCGCATGCTGTTGAGCCGCAACCACAGGATGAGCCTGCTGACCTCGGGGCTCAGCGGGCGGCCCTGGCCGGTGCCCAGGTGGGAGATCAGCGAGCTGCCCTGCTCCATCTCCGACTCGGCCGCGTACAGGACGAGCGGGCCGAAGCCCTGGGTGAGGCCGTAGATGGGCTGCTCGGCCGCCAGGTGCTTGGCGATCGTCGCCGCGCTGGCCTCCATCCTGGCCACGTCGTCGGCGTCGCACGGGTCGATCCGGCCGTCCCAGGAGGCGCCGCCGGCGATGTCGGCCAGCAGCGCCGCGCCGGTCGTCTCCGTACCCGGCGATTCGGCGATCAGTGTCACGGTGCTTCCTCTGTTTCACTCGTGGGTGATGTCAGGAGATGTCGGGAGATGCCGCACCTTGCCGAGGGCGGATCGCTCGATCCGGGGGACCGCGTGCACGCGCCGGGGACGCACGCCCATGCGCTCGAACGCCGTCGCCAGGTCGAGGTCGGCGAGTCCGCCGCCCGGTTTCGGCACGATCAGCAGGTCGACGTGCTCGCCGATCATCCAGTCGGCGACCGGCAGCACGGCCAGGTCGGCGCAGTCGAGCACGCCGCGCAGGGCGTGCTCCACCTCGTCCAGGTTGATCCGGCGGCCGTTCACCTTGACCAGGCGGCTCCGGCGGCCGGCGAAGCGGAAGCGCCGCTCGTCCAGCGGCCGCACCCGGTCATCGGCCTCCCACACGCCCGGCGGCCGCCCGCCGGGCGGGAACGCCAGGCGCGGGCTGCGGATCACGAGCGGCACCTCTCCGTCCTCGTCCGGCGCCGCGGTCCCCGCGAAGGACACGTCGGGAAAGAGCGTCCACGGCGGCGGCTCCCCTTCGCGCCAGCGCCGGGTCGCGATGCCGCCCGCCTCGGTCGAGCCGAGCATCTCCACGACCAGCGCGCGGTCCGGGCCGGCCGCGGCCAGGAACTCCCCGGCCGTCTCCGGGATCATCGCGCCGCCGTAGAGCACGGTGATGTGCTCCATCTCGCGTACCCAGGCCAGGTGCCGGAGCAGCAGCGTGAAGATCCACGGGGTGGCCACCACGAGGACCCTGCGCTGCTCGACCGGTGGCATGACGCCGTAGAGGGTGGGTTTGTACCAGACGGGCACGCGCAGGTGGGCGGGCACGAACACGCTGGACAGGGCTCCGTACAGGTGTGTGGGAGGCACGCAGGAGACGACCGCCGCCGGCTTCTCCGGCGCGACCAGGCCGGCGAGCATGCCCGCCTCCAGCCACACGTTCTCGCGCAGCCGCCGCCAGCAGCGGCTCGTCCCGGTGCTGCCCGAGGTGTGGAAGTCGATCAAGGGGGGCACCAGATCGGTCACCAGTCGCGCCGGGTCGCGCCCGTCGAGGTCCCAGCGCACGTGCCAGGCCCGCTCGGTCATCTCCGGTGCGGTGAATTCCAGGGACAACAATTCGTCCGGACTCAACTCGGCATAACCCATCGCGCCTCCTCTCGGATGAAATTCCGTCCCGCCAGCGGGACAGCGGGGATCAGCCCAGCGTCTCGGCGATTTCCAGCAAATAGCGGCCGTATTCTGAATTCTTCATGGCGAGGCCGAGCCGGTGGCACGCGTCCGCGTCGATATATCCCATGCGGAGCGCGATCTCCTCCAGGCAGGCCACCCGGACGCCCTGGCGCTTTTCGATGGTCTGCACGTAATGGCCGGCGGCCAGAATCGAATCGTGGGTGCCGGCGTCGAGCCAGGTGAAACCGCGGCCCAGCCGCACCAGATGGCCCCGGCCCTGCTTCAGGTAGGCCCGGTTGACGTCTGTGATCTCCAGTTCGCCGCGCTCCGACGGCACCAGGTCCCGCACGACCTCCAGCACGTCGTTGTCGTAGAAGTAGAGCCCCGTGATGGCGTCGTTGGAGCGCGGCCGCAGCGGCTTCTCCTCGATCGAGACCAGGTTCCCCGCGGCGTCGACCTCCCCGATCCCGTACCGCTCGGGGTCGGACACCGGATATCCAAACATGGTGCAGCCGTTCAGCCTGTTCCTGGAGGCGCGCAGGATGCGCGGGAACCCGGCGCCGTGGAAGAAGTTGTCGCCGAGGATGAGCGCGACCTCGTCGGCGCCGACGTGATGCGCCCCGATGAGCAGCGCCTCGGCGATGCCGCGTGGTTCCGGCTGCTCCGCGTAGGTGATCTCCAGTCCCAGGTGCGAGCCGTCGCCCAGCAGATTGCGCAGCGGCGGAACGCTGACCGGCGTGGAGATGACCAGGATCTCCCGCAGTCCGGCCAGCATCAGCACGGAAAGCGGATAATAGACCATCGGCTTGTCGTAGATGGCCAGCAGTTGTTTGGACGTCGCCAAAGTCAAAGGATGCATACGAGTGCCGCTACCGCCGGCGAGAACAATTCCCTTCATCACCCGCCCCTCTCCTCGATCACCGAGTGGATGCGGGTCAGAGTAAGCACGGCTCGGACGGGCGGCCAAGTCATCGCGATCCCGCTCGACTTTCCGCTGTACGTCGTGGTAAATGCGGGAACTCCCGGCGGGTCGGACCCCGGGCGGGCCTGGCGTGGGCCCGGCCCGGGGTGAGGGTCGAGTCCGGCCGGGGGGCGCCATTCCCGTCGGCCAGGCCGTGACCCGCGGCCCTTTCCTTTCAGGGCCGTCGTCCGAGTGGCAGGATTCGAACCTGCGGTTCTCCTGCTCCCAAGGCAGGCGGGCCGACCAAACTGCCCCACACTCGGTCATCAATGCGGAGAGCCGCCCCGGACAGGTCCGAGACGGCTCTTCCGGGAAACCCGTCGGGTTATCCGGAAAGCCGTCGCAGCAGCTCGGGCAGGGGTGAGACGAAGTGATCGCGCACTGCGCCGCCCCTTTCTCCGTGCGTTCTGGACAATGCCCACGGTAAACCGGTGATCACCGGCTCGCCACCTATTTAAGCGTCGGCTGCGCGCGGGATTCCGGGGTTTCGACGCGGAAACGGGGCAGGGCGTCCGGGTAGTTGTCGCGGACGAAGTCGACCATGAATTCGCGTACGTCGCACTTGAGGTCCCAGGAGGAGGGGGAGTCCGCGGCGCTCATGAGGGCGCGCAGCTCGACCAGGCCGTTGGGGAGCACGTCGGTGACCTGCAGCGTCCAGTCCTTCTGGTCCCACAACGCGTTGCCCTGCAGGAACGCGTAGAGCGCCTCGCGCAGCTTGTGCACGGGGATCGACCAGTCCACCCGCAGATACACCACGGCGAGCACGCGGCTGCCGTGCCTGGTCCAGTTCTCGAAGGGGGTCTGGGTGAAGTAGGACACGGGCAGGACCAGGCGGCGCTCGTCCCAGAGGCGCACGACGACGTACGTGAGCGTGAGCTCCTCGATCCTGCCCCATTCCTCCTCGACGACGACCACGTCGTCGAGGCGGAGCGCGTCGCTGAAGGCGAGCTGGAGACCGGCGAGGACGTTGCCGATCGTGGGCTGGGCGGCGATGCCGACGACGGCGCCCGCGATGCCGGCCGAGGCGAGCAGGCCGGCGCCGAGCGCGCGGACCCCGGGGAAGGAGAAGAGCATGGCGCCGACCGCGATCACCACGATGACCGCGGCGGCGATGCGGCGGACCAGCCCGATCTGGGTCATGATGCGCCGCGCCCGCCGGTTGCGCTCGCCTTCGACCCGCACCAGCCGGTCGAGGACGACGTCGGTCAGCGCGTACGTGGCCTCGACGATCAGCCAGGTGACCGCGCCGATCGTGACGAGGCCGAGCACCCGCTCGACCGCGCCCGCCACCCCGCGCTCGGTCGCTGAGTCGCCGAACATGCCCGGCCCGAACACCAAGTTGGACGCCAGCACGGCGGCCGCGATGAACGCGGGCCAGGTGCAGTGCTCCACCAGGTGCCGGGCCAGCGCCCATTTGCGGCCGACTTTGATCAGCACCCTCCGGACCAGTTCGACCAGGATGATCGCTCCGATCACCGAGATTACGAGGATCGGCCAGTCCGCCGGCGACTGCACTCCCATGCCCCCTATGTGCTAGAACGTCTCGTCAAAAGTCACATTGCCCTCAACAGCCACCTGATAAGCAGAGACACGCCGTTCGAAGAAATTGGCCAGCTCCTGCACGTCCTGCAACTCCATGAACGCGAAAGGGTTCGCCGAGCCGTACCTCTTGGGCATGCCCAGCCTGGCCAGCCGCTGGTCGGCGACGTATTCGAGGTATTGGCGCATCTGCCCGACCTCCATGCCCGGCATGCCGTCGCCGCACAGGTCCGCGGCGAAGGCCAGCTCGGCGGCCACGGCCTCCTCCAGCATGCCGGTGACCTGCTTGGCCAGCTCGTCGTCGAAGAGGGCCGGCTCCTCGGCCCGCACCGTCTCCACCACGCTGAAGGCGAACTCCATGTGCATGGACTCGTCCCTGAACACCCAGTTCGTTCCGGTGGCCAGGCCGCTCAGCAGGCCCCGGGAGCGGAACCAGTACACGTAGGCGAAGGCGCCGTAGAAGAACAGGCCCTCGATACAGGCGGCGAAGCAGATGAGGTTGAGCAGGAACTGGCGGCGGTCGCCGGCGCTCTCCAGCCGGTCCAGGCCGCCGAGCGCGTCGATCCACTTGAAGCAGAACTCCGCTTTGTCGCGGATGGAGGGGATGTGCTCGATCGCGGCGAAAGCCTTGACGCGCTCGTCGGGGTCGGGCAGATAGGTGTCCAGGAGGGTCAGGTAGAACTGCACGTGGACGGCCTCTTCGAAGAGCTGCCTGCTCAGGTAGAGGCGCGCCTCCGGCGCGTTGACGTGCTGGTAGAGGTTGAGCACCAAGTTGTTGGCCACGATGGAGTCGCCGGTGGCGAAGAACGCGACCAGGCGGTTGATCAGGTGCCGCTCCTGCGGCGTCATCCTGGCCAGGTCGGAGATGTCGGTGTGCAGGTCCACCTCCTCGACCGTCCACGTGTTGCGGATGGCGGCTCGGTAACGTTCGTAGAAGTCCGGGTAACGCATGGGCCGCAGCGTGAGGTCCATTCCGGGGTCGAGCAGCACAAGGGCTCCTTTACTGGCAGGCTTCGCAGGTCTCGGGGTTTTCCAGGGAGCAGGCCACCGCGTCCTGGACGGCGGCCTGCGGGGCGGCCTGCACGGTGGTCTGGGCGATGCGGGTGGCCGGGCGGGAGCGCAGGTAGTAGGTGGTCTTCAGGCCCCGATTCCAGGCGTAGGCGTACATCGAGGAGAGCTTGCCGATCGTCGGGCTGGCCATGAAGAGGTTCAGCGACTGCGACTGGTCGATGTACGGCTGGCGCGCGGCGGCCAGGTCGATCAGCGCCTTCTGCGGCAGCTCCCAGGCCGTGCGGTAGAGCAGTTTGAGGTCGTCGGGGACGCCGGCCACGTCCTGGACCGAGCCGTCGGCGCGCTTGAGGTCGTCGCGCAGCTCCTGCGTCCACCGCCCGCGTGCCTGCAGGTCGGCCACCAGATAGCGGTTGACCTGCAGGAACTCGCCGGACAGCGTCTCGCGCTTGAACACGTTGGACACCTGCGGCTCGATGCACTCGTAGCAGCCGGCGATGGAGGCGATCGTGGCGGTCGGCGCGATGGCGATCATCAGGGAGTTGCGCAGGCCGGTGCGCGCGATCTTCTCGCGCAGCGCCTCCCAGCGCGGGGTGGCGGCCACGTAGTGGTCGGGGTGGAGCACTCCCCCGGCCGCGCGGGTGTCGGCGTAGGACGGGTGCCTGCCGCGCTCGGCGGCCAGGCCGGCGGAGGTGTCGTAGGCGGCCAGGGCGATCTCCTCGGCGATCCGCGTCGACAACGCAAGCGCCCGCGGCGAGTCGAACGGCAACCGCAGCGTGAAGAACACGTCGGCCAGGCCCATCACGCCGAGCCCGATCGGCCGCCACCGCTTGTTGGCCGCCTCGGCCTCGGGCGTCGGATAGAAGCCGAGGTCGATGGTCCGGTCCAGGAAGCGCACGGCCGTGCGGACGGTCTGCCGGAGCCGGTCCCAGTCCATCTCGCTGTCGCCGGAGCCGAGGTGGGCGGCCAGGTTGATCGAGCCGAGGTTGCAGACGGCCGTCTCGGCGTCGCTGGTGACCTCCAGGATCTCGGTGCACAGGTTCGACAGGTGGATGACGTTCTCGGGCCGGGCGGTCTGGTTGGAGGTGCGGTTGGCGGCGTCCTTGAACGTCATCCAGCCGTTTCCGGTCTGGGCGAGGGTGCGCATCATGCGGCCGTACAGGGTCCTGGCCGGGATCTGCCGGACATGGCGCCCGGCGGCCTCGTACGCCCGGTACGCGGCCGTGAACGCCTCCCCGTACAGGTCGGTGAGGTCGGGCGTCTCCTTCGGATCGAACAGCGACCAGACCTCGTCCGCCTCCACCCGGCGCATGAACTCGTCCGGCACCCAGTTCGCCAGGTTGAGGTTGTGGGTGCGCCGGGCGTCCTCGCCGGTGTTGTCGCGCAGCTCCAGGAACTCCTCGATGTCGGCGTGCCAGGTCTCCAGGTAGACGCAGGCCGCGCCCTTGCGCCGGCCGCCCTGGTTGACTGCCGCGACCGAGGAGTCGAGCGTGCGCAGCCAGGGGACGATGCCGTTGGAGTGGCCGTTCGTGCCCTTGATCAGGGAGCCCCGCGAACGCACCCTGGTCCAGGAGACGCCGATGCCGCCGGCGTACTTCGACAGCCGCGCCACCTGCCCGTACCTGTCGTAGATGCCCTCCAGCTCGTCGCGCGGCGAGTCGAGCAGGAAGCACGAGGAGAGTTGCGGCCGGCGCGCGCCCGAGTTGAAGAGCGTCGGCGAGCTCGGCAGGTAGGACAGCGTGGACATCAGCGTGTACAGCTCAGCGGCCTCCCCCGCCGACTCCGACAACCCGCACGCCACCCGGAGGAAGAAGTGTTGCGGGCGCTCCAGCACCGCCCGCGTCTCGGGGTGGCGCAGCAGGTAGCGGTCGTAGACGGTGCGCAGGCCGAAGTACTCGAACCGGGCGTCGGCCTCCTCGGAGATCAGCGCGTCCAGCTCGGCGGCGTGCGCGGCGACGAAGTCCGCCAGCCGGTCCTGCACCAGCCCGGCCGCGTGCGTGGCCGCGATGGACTCGGAGAACGACCGCACGCCGTGCGTGGCCGCCTCGTCGGCGATCTCCTCGGCGAGCAGCTTGGCGGCGACCCGGGAGTTGGCCGGATCGGCGATCACCCGCGCGGCGGCCTCCTCGATGGCCAGCCGGCGATCGATCTCGATGGTCTGCGTCATGTGCTCTCTCCTCGCGAGCTCATCCCCCGGTGAGAGCGCGAGAGCACGGCGGCATGACGGGGCCGCGTCGCTCCCACGGCCCTCCCGCGAGGCCCTGGTCACATCACCGCCGGACCGGGGTCCGGCGTGCGCGCTGGCAGGTCTTCGGGCTCGCGGGCACGCCCCGGGCGGCCAGGCCGCCGGGCTTCCTACTGGCCGTCGCTTCCCGGATCTCTCCAGTGCTTCTTGACGGCGGTCGTTACCGCTCACCGCTGCGGGGCAGCCCCGGAATCACACCGGGTTCCCTTTTGCTCCGCCTCCGCAGAGGCGAACCAGCGATGTGCAGGATCCTACATCTAGTGGCCGTTCCCGCAACTACCCCAGCATGTTGTGGCCTTGGTGCTGTCGAGGAGCCCGAGGTCCCGCAACACCGCGCGGGTCCGCTCGACCTCGGAGCCGAGCCAGAGCTCGAAGTCGTCCCCGCTGAGCGGGATGGAAATCCAGCCGGCGGCCTGGCAGGCCGCCTCCCAGCGGGACGAGCCGGTCACCTCCTCGCACATCCGAAGGGCCGACTCGCGGCTGTCGTCCGGCATGTCGTCCGGCCCCACGGCCGCCGCCCAGTCCGCGAAGTCCACCCGCACGCCCGACTCCAGCAACGTCGGCACGTCGAGGTCGGGCACCCGCGCCGCCGAGGACACCGCGAGCGCCCTGACCCGGCCGGTCGCGATGCTGGCGCGCCAGTCGGCGAGCAGGCCCGCCGCCGCCGCCGCCTTGCCGGACAGCAGCGCGGCGACGGCCTCGTTGCTGCCGGGGTAGCCGGTGTAGTCGACCTGCCTGGTGTCCGCGCCGATCCCCCTGGCGATCAGGCCGAACAGCAGGTGGTCGGGCTCGCCCTGCGGCCCTCCGGCGAGCAGCGTCTGGCCCGGGCGGGCGAGCAGGTGGGCGCCGAAGCCCTCGAAGTCCTTGAACCGCGAGCCGGCCGGCACGACCACGACCTCGACGTCGCCGGCCAGCCTGGACAGCGGGGTGGCGGTGTCGAGCAGGGTCTGGCCGTTGTTCAGCTCGGCGGCGGCGAGCGCGGGCAGGCCGGTGACCGTGATCGCGGTGCCCGCGCCCGTCTCGTATCCGGCCGTGCGGGCCACGTCGGCGAACGCCTCGCCGACGCGGGCCCAGCGGCGGCCGGCCGCCCGGATCGAGAAGCCGGCGCGCAGGCCGGGCGCGCTCCTGGTGACGCGCTCGGTGCCGCATCCGCCGGCCGCGCACGCGGCCACGCCCAACCCCCACGCGAAGAACCGCCGACGGCGCATTGTGCTTCTCCCCCGAGCCCCCATTACTCTCAGTTATTCACACATTGCGCACAGATACACATCGACCTTTAGGCCGTAAGCGTTCACGAAATGTCGCGATTTTTCGTTATTAGATGCCTAATACTCCAGCCGCACTTATCGATCTTTGAGGCGTTGACGCTGGTAGTGGCTTCGACGGGCGCGGGCCTGATGGCGCCGTCGCCAGTATGACC
>NZ_JBSFVA010000070.1:0-18324 GCF_053592075.1 Nonomuraea sp. NPDC002799 | reverse complement strand
CGGCCCGGCCCATCAGCGGCGCGATGAAGGCGCCGACGTCGCCGCCCTGGACGCCGTACCGCTGGTGGCCGAGCCTGGCCATCAGCTCGACCAGCGCGGCGGCGGTGCGGCCGTCGGTCCAGCCGGTGCCCGGCAGCGGGCCCGAGAAGCCGTAGCCGGGCAGCGACGGGATCACCAGGTCGAAGGCGTCGGCGGCGCTCCCGCCGTGCGCCACCGGGTCGGTGAGCGGGCCGATGACGTCGAAGAACTCGACGACCGAGCCCGGCCAGCCGTGCAGGAGCAGCAGCGGGGTGGCGTCCGGCTCGGCGGAGCGCACGTGCAGGAAGTGCACGTTCGCGCCGTCGATCGTGGTGGTGAACTGCGGATGGGCGTTCAGGGCCGCCTCCTGGGCCCGCCAGTCGAAGCCGCCGGCCCAGTGCCCGGCGAGCTCGCGCAGGTAGCTCGTGGGGACGCCGCGCTCCCAGCCGGCGCCGGGCAGCTCGGGTGCCCAGCGGGTACGCCGGAGCCGGTCGCGGAGGTCGTCGAGCCGCGCCTGCGGGATCTCGACGCGAAAGGGGGTGATCGGAGAGGTGTTCGTCATGGCTGCACCGTAGGAGGCATTGGTGACAGGGTCCGGCACCAATGCAGGGCAAAATGGCCGCATGCTGGAAACGTCGGCCA
This sequence comes from Nonomuraea sp. NPDC002799, assembly GCF_053592075.1. Classification (NCBI taxonomy): domain Bacteria; kingdom Bacillati; phylum Actinomycetota; class Actinomycetes; order Streptosporangiales; family Streptosporangiaceae; genus Nonomuraea; species Nonomuraea sp. NPDC002799. The sequence continues at coordinate 17,664 of NZ_JBSFVA010000070.1, read as the reverse complement.
GGTTGCTCCGCCTGCTCTCCCTCCTCCAGTCGCGCATCGACTGGACCGGCGCCGAGCTGGCCGAGCGGTTGCAGGTGGGCCTGCGGACCATCAGGCGCGACGTCGACCGCCTGCGCGAGCTGGGCTATCCCGTGGACGCCACCCCCGGCGTGGCCGGCGGCTACCGGCTCGGAGTGGGCGCCGCGCTGCCGCCGCTGCTGCTCGACGACGAGGAGGCGGTGGCCGTGGCGATCAGCCTGCGGACGGCCGCCACCGGCAACGTCGCCGGGCTGGAGGAGAGCTCGCTGCGGGCGCTGGCCAAGCTGCAGCAGGTGCTGCCGTCGCGGCTGCGGCACCGGGTCACCGCGTTCCAGGCGGCCATGGTGCCGCTGGCCGGGGCGGCCGCCCCGGCGGTCGACGCCGACCTGCTGACCGCCCTCGCGGCCGCCTGCCGCGACCGGCGCCGGCTGCGGCTGCGTCACCGGGGGCGCGCGGGCGTCTCGGAGCGCGAGGTGGAGCCGCACCGGCTGGTGCACACGCCCCGGCGGTGGTACCTGCTGGCCTGGGACGTGGGCAGGCAGGACTGGCGGACGTTCCGGGTGGACCGGATCGAGGGACCGCTGGGGGCGCAGGGGGCGCGGTTCACGCCGCGTACGCCGCCGCAGGAGGACGTGGCCGCGTACGTGTCGCGTGCCATCACCTCCGCGCCCTACCGCTACCAGGCGCGCATCCTCTTCCACGCGCCCCTGGAGGCGGTCGCGCCGCGCACCTCGCCGGGGGCGGGGCGGCTGGAGGCGGTCGACGCGCGGACGTGCCTGTTCCTGGCCGGCTCCGACTCCCTCGGCGAGCTGGCCGTGCACGTGGCCGGCAAAGGCTTCGACTTCGAGGTCCTCGAACCGGCCGAGCTGCTGCCGGTGCTGCGCGAGGTCGCCGAGCGGCTCACCAGAGCCGCCGATGTGACACCGTAGGCGACATGTCCGATGAGCTGCCTATGACCGTCGACGAGACCATCGCCGCTGAAAAAGCCGGGCGTAGCTTGAAATATCTGTATTTCTGGGGCCATCAGCCGACGCGCGACGGCAGCGCCGGGCCCGGGTGCCTGAGCCAGTGGTGGCCGGTCGAGTTCAGCGAGGACGGGCACGTGTTCGCCTCGGCCGAGCACTACATGATGGCGCACAAGGCGTGGTTGTTCGGGGACGAGGAGAGCGCCGCCCGCATCCTCGCGGCCGGCCGTCCCGGCGAGGCGAAGACCCTCGGCCGCACCGTGCGCGGCTTCGACGAGGAGCGGTGGAACGCGCAGCGCTTCGCCATCGTGGCCCGCGGGAACACCGCCAAGTTCGGCCAGCACGCTGAGCTGGCGGACTTCCTGCTCGGCACGGCGAAACGGGTGCTGGTGGAGGCCAGCCCGCACGACCGGGTGTGGGGCATCGGGCTGACGGCCGCCGACGAGCGGGCCGCCTCGCCCGCGACGTGGCAGGGCCTCAACCTGCTCGGCTTCGCCCTGATGGCCGCCCGCGACGCCCTTCAGGAGGAGGGGAAGCGCAGGTAGCCGGGCGGCACGTGGCCGGCCAGCCACACCCCGTTGGCGCTGAGCCGGAACGGGTGGCCGTCGGCGTGCATCGCCCCGGCCGCCACCACCAGCACCACGGGGACACCCCGGCGCGTGCCGACCCGCGTGGCCGTCTCCCGATCCGGTGACAGGTGCACGTGCTGCCGGCTCATCGGCCGTAGCCCCTCCTCCCGGATCGCCGCCACGAACCGCCCCACGGTGCCGTGATAGAGCACTTCGGGCGGCTCCACGGCGGGCAGGCCCAGCTCCACCGGCACCGAGTGCCCCTGGCTGGCCCGGATCCGGCCGTCCTCGATCGCGTACCGCCGCTTGTCGTTCGACTCGACGACCTCGCGCAACTCCTCGGCGCCGATCGCGAACCCGTGCTCGGCCGCCGCCCGCAACAACACCTCCACCGGCACCCAGCCACCCGCGTCGAGGGTGAGCCCGATGCCCTGCGGATCGTGCCGCAGGTGCGTGGCCAGATATTTGGAGATCCGTATCATGCGCCGCTCGTCCATGGCCGCCATGATCCCGCCTCCGCGCCCGCACCCGCACGCCGATTTCCCGGAGTCCAGGACGGTCCTTGGCCCGCGGTTGGGACGCGGGTGAGGCGGCCGGGGTACGTGCGGAGGCATGGACAGCCTCGTCGAAGCACCCGCCGGCCACCTGCCCGCGCCGCCCCGTGAGATCGACGTCGAGACCCTGCGCCGGCGCCTGGAAGAGGCCGTCGACGGCGAGGTGCGCTTCGACACCGGCAGCCGTACCGTCTACTCGCGCGACGCCTCCAACTACCGGCAGATCCCGATCGGCGTGGTGGTGCCCAGGACCCTCGACGCCGGCGTGGCCGCGGTGGCGGTGTGCCGCTCCCGCGACGTGCCGGTGTTGTCACGGGGCGGCGGCACCAGCCTGGCCGGGCAGTGCTGCAACACGGCCGTGGTGATCGACTGGTCCAAGCACTGCGGCAAGGTCGAGTCCGTGGACCGGGCCGCGCGCCGCATCACGGTGCAGGCCGGGGCGGTGCTGGACGCGGTCGACCACGTCCTGGCGCCGGACGGGCTCATGGTCGGCCCCAGGCCGTCCAGCCATGCGGCCTGCACGATCGGCGGCATGATCGGCAACGACTCGTGCGGGGCGTCCGCGCAGGCGTACGGGAAGATGGCCGACTCGGTGCTGCGGCTGGAGATCCTCACCTACGACGGCGTGCGCGCGTGGGTGGGCCCGACGGACGAGGCCGAGTACGCGCGCGTCCAGGCGGCCGGCGGCCGGCTCGCGGAGATCTACCGGCGGCTGCGCGAGCTGCGCGACGAGAGCATGGAGCTGGTCCGCACCCGCTTCCCCAAGCTGGAGCGGCGCGTGTCCGGCTACAACCTGGACCAGCTCCTGCCCGAGAACGGCTTCAACCTGGCCCGCGCCCTCGTCGGCAGCGAGGGCACACTGGTGACGGTGCTGCGCGCGGAGCTGGCCGTGGTGCCGAGGCCGCCGGCCCGGTCGCTGGCGGTGCTGGGGTTCGCGGACATCTTCACGGCCGCCGACGCGGTCCCCATGGTGGCCCGGCACCGGCCGCTCGCGCTGGAGGCCATGGACGAGAGGATGTACCGGCTCGCCCGCGAGGAGCACCCGGACGATCCCGCGCTCCAGGAGCTGCCCGAGGGGGCGGGGTGGCTGCTGGTGCAGTTCGGCGGTGACTCGCCCGAGGTGGCCAGGGCGCGGGCCATGGAGCTGATCGACGCCGTCGGCTCGCACACGACGCACCGCTTCCTCGGCGACCCGGCCGAGGAGGACCGGTTGTGGCGGTGGCGCGAGTCGGGGCTGGGCGTGGAGGCGTACCCGCCGACGGGCCGCCAGACGTACGAGGGCTGGTCGGACGCGGCCGTCCCGCCCGGCCGGCTGGGGGCGTACCTGCGCGACTACGAGCGACTGCTGCGCCGCCACGGCTACCAGGACTCCACGCTGTACGGGCACTTCGGTCAGGGCTGCGTGCACGGGCGGCTCCCGCTCGACCTGCACACCGACGACGGGATCGCGCGCTACCGGGCGTTCGCGGAGGAGGGGGCCGACCTGGTCGCCTCCTACGGTGGCTCGCTGTCCGGCGAGCACGGCGACGGCCAGTCGCTGGCCGAGCTGCTGCCGAGGATGTTCGGGGACGAGGTCGTCGCCGCGTTCGGCCGCCTCAAAGCCATCTTCGACCCCAGGAACCGGATGAACCCCGGCAAGGTCGTGCACCCGCGCCGCCTCGACGAGGACCTGGCCCAGCGGCACTTCTACCCCCTGGAGCCCCGGCACACGTTCTTCGACCATCCGAACGACCACGGACGTTTCGGGCACGCCGCCACCCGCTGCGTCGGCACCGGCGCCTGCCGGAAGCAGACGTTCGAGGGCGGTGTGATGTGCCCCAGCTACCGCGTCACGCGCGAGGAGGAGCACTCCACGCGCGGGCGGGCCCGGCTGCTGGAGGAGATGGTGCGCGGCGAGCTCATCACCGACGGCTGGCGCTCGCAGGCGGTGCACGACGCGCTCGACCTCTGCCTGGCCTGCAAGGGCTGCAAGTCGGAGTGCCCGGTGAACGTGGACATGGCCACGTACAAGGCGGAGTTCCTCGCCCACCACTACCGGCGCCGGGTCCGGCCGCGCGCCCACTACTCGATGGGCTGGCTGCCGTTGTGGGCGGCGCTCGCCTCCGCCGCGCCGGGCCCGCTGAACGCCGCCGGCCACCTGCCGCTGCTGTCGCGGGTGATCAAGGCCGTCGCGGGGGTGGCGCAGGAGCGGGAGCTGCCCAGGTTCGCCGGGGAGCGGTTCACCGACTGGTTCAAGCGGCGGGCCGGCGCGGGGCCCGGCACGCGGGGGCAGGTGGTGGTGTGGGCCGACACCTTCACCAACAACTTCGACCCGCACGTCGGGCAGGCCACCGTGCGGGTGCTGGAGGCGGCCGGGTTCGAGGTGAAGGTGCCGCCGGTGGCGCTGTGCTGCGGGCTGACGTGGATCTCCACGGGGCAGCTCGGGATCGCGCGGCGCGTGCTGGCGCGCAGCGTGCGGGCGCTGCGGCCGTGGGCCGAGGCCGGGGTGCCGATCGTGGGGCTGGAGCCGAGCTGCACCGCCGTCTTCCGCTCCGACGGGCCCGAGCTGCTGAACACGCCGGAGACGCGGCTGATCGCCGAGCGGACGCTGACGCTGGCCGAGCTGCTCCAGGACCGCGCCGCGGACTGGCGGCCGGCGTCGGCGGGCGGGCAGGCGGTGGCGCAGGTGCACTGTCACCAGAGTGCCGTCATGGGGTACGACGCCGATCGTGCCGTGCTCGACCGGTTCGGGATCCGTACGTCGGTGCTCGACGCCGGATGTTGCGGGCAGGCCGGGAACTTCGGGTTCGAGCGCGATCACTACGACGTCTCCGTGGCCTGCGCCGAAGAAGCCCTCTGGCCCGCCGTACGCGCCGCGGCGCCCGGTGAGGCGATCCTGGCGGACGGCTTCTCCTGCCGCGTGCAGATCGCCGCCGCCCACACCGGCCGCCAAGGCCGCCACCTCGCCGAACTCCTGTCCACCGCGATCTCCCGCCCAACCCCCACCATGTGAGGGTCAGGGGTCGAGGGTCAGGGTGAGGCGGCGGGACAGGCCCGTGTTGCGGCGGTGGCCGATCCGATGCACCGCCAGCTCCAGCGCCTCCCGCTGCCCCACCAGCACCACCCACGCCTTGGCCCGGGTCAGCAGCGTGTAGAGCAGCTTGCGCCGCAACATGATCCCGCCGGACTCGGCCACGATCGGCGCCACCACGAACGGGTATTCGCTGCCCTGCGAGCGATGCACGCTGATCGCGTACGCGTGCGTCAGCTCGTCGAGCTCGTCGAACCCGTAGCGCACGCTCTCCCCGTCGTCCGTCCGGATCTCGACGACGCGTTCCTCCCGCACCACGGCCGTCACCGTCCCGGTCTCCCCGTTGAAGACCCCTTTGTCGTAGTTGTTGCGGATCGGCATCACCCGATCGCCCACCCGGAACACCGTGGCGCCCGACCAGTGCTCGGCCTTGTCGTCGGCGGCCGGGTTGAGCTGGTCCTGGATCAGCCGGCCGAGCGCGGCGGCCCCCGTCTCGCCCTTGCGCATCGGGCAGAGCACCTGCACCTGGCCGGGCTCGACGCCCTGCTTGCGCGGGATCGCGACCATCGCCAGGTGGGCGACCCGCCTGGCGACCTGCTCGGGATCGTCGAGCTCCTCGAACCAGAACCCGCCCCCGCCCGGCGTCCCCGGCAGGCGCCCGGCCCGGACCCGGTGGGCCGCCTCGATGATGCCGCTGCCGCCGGCCTGCCGGAAGACGTGGGTGAGCTGGACCCGCGGGATCGTCAGGACGCGCAAGAGATCGGACAGGACGTCGCCGGGGCCGATGCTGGGAAGCTGGTCGCTGTCGCCGATGAGCAGCAGGTGGCTCCCGGAGGGGACGGCCGCGGCGAGCCGGGTGGCCAGGTGGAGGTCGAGCATGGAGGCCTCGTCCACCACGATCAGGTCGGCCTGCGCGGGCGTCTCGGCGCCGAACAGCGCCGCCGGATCGGGGTCGGCCTGGTGGGCGAGCATGCGGTGCACGGTCATCGCCGGCAGGCCGGTCAGCTCCGACAGGCGCTTGGCGGCCTTGCCGGTGGGCGCCGTGAGCGTCACCGTGCCGCCGGCGGCTCTGACGGTGGTCGCGATGGCCTTCACCGTGTGGCTCTTGCCGCAGCCGGGACCGCCGGTGAGGACGGAGACGGTGCAGGTCAGCGCCATGTTGACGGCGGCGCGCTGGTCGTCGTGGAGCCCCGGGTCCTCGTGGTAGGCGCGCAGGGGCAGGGTGGAGCGGGCGCCCATGATGCGGGTGAGCTCGGCGGTCAGGGCGACCTCGCGGCTGTGGACGTGCTTGGCGTACGCGACCTGCTGCCCCGGCTCGTCGGGACCCGTCTCCACGACCAGGCGGCGGTCGGCGACGAGCGCGTCGACCATCGGGCGGACCAGCTCCTGATCCTGCTCGATCAGCTCCGCCGCCGCCCTGACCAGCGCGAGGACCGGCACGAAGCAGTGGCCGTCGCGGCTGCCGGCCGCCTCCAGCCGGTCGAGCAGCGCCGCCTTGACCCGCTGCGGGCTCCGCTCCGGCACGCCCGACTGCAGCGCGATCTTGTCGGCGATCCGGAACGCGATGCCCCGCACCCGCCCGATGAGCCGGTAGGGGTCGGTGGCGAGGATCTCGTCGGCGTCCTGCCCGAACACCTGGTAGATCTTCGCCGCCAGCAACGGGCTGACGCCCAATCCCTGGAGCGTCACCATCAGCGCGGCGATGGCCTTCTGCTCCCGCCACGCCTCGACGATCTGTCCCTGCCGCAGCGGCCCGATGTTGACGACCTCGGTCAGCCGGCCGGGCTCGCCGTCGATCACCTTGAGCGTGGCCTCGCCGAAGTGGTCGACGATCGCGTACGCCAGTTTCGGCCCGATCCCCCTGATCAGCCCCGACCCCAGGTAGATGCGGATGGCGCGGACCGAGGAGGGCACCACCCGCTCGCACTCGCTGACCGCGAACCGCCGGCCGTAGCGCGCGTGCCGGCCCCACTCGCCGTGCAGCCGCAGTGTCTCGCCGGGCTGCACGGCGGCCAGCGCCCGCCCGGTGGCCACGAAGTCGGGCTCGCCGTCGGCGCTCATGCGCGCCACGGTGTATTCGTCCTCCCGGACATAGACGAGCTGCTCGACCGACGCCTCCACAGCAGAGATCAAACCATCCGCCACCGACAAACGCTCACCCGGCCGCCGGGCAGGTCTCCAGGTCGGTGCCGCCCACAGCTCCCGTTCGTCAGGCGTGGCCGCCCGCGAGCGTCTGGAGGCACTCCCGGGCGAGCTGGAGCTCCTCCCGTACCTGGATCACCAGGACGGGGACGGCGGCGTCGTCCGCGCTGACCGGCCCGTCGTCGTCGCGGTTGCCGTGAACGGGGGGTTCGACGCCGAGCAGGCCCAGGCGGCGGCACACGGCGTCGCGCACCTCGGGCTGGTCCCAGCCGATCTCGCCGGTGAACACGAGCGCGTCCACGCGCCCGAGAGAGGTGGCCGCGGCGGCGATCTCCCGGGCCACGCGGTGGCTGAAGACCCGCAGCGCGAACGCGGCGGCCTCGTCGCCGTCCCGCTCGGCCGCGACGAGGTCGCGCGTGTCCCCGGAGCGGCCGTCGGACAGGCCCAGCAGCCCCGAGCGCCGCGTCAGGCCCTCACCGAGCTCCGCCACGGACAGGTGGCCCTCCGACAGCAGCCACACCAGCATGCCCGGATCCACGCTGCCCGAGCGCTTGCTCATCGGCATGCCCTCCAGGGGCGTGAAGCCCATCGAGGTGTCCAGGCTCCGCCCGCCCGACACCGCGCACACCGAGCTGCCGCCCCCCAGATGCGTCAGCACCAGCTCCAGGTCGGCCGCCGGCTTGCCGAGCAGCTCGGCCACCCGGTCGAGCGCCCACGCGTAGGACAGCCCGTGGAAGCCGTAGCGGCGCAGGCCGTAGCGTTCGCGCCACTCCCGTGGCACGGGGTAGACGGCGGCCTCGTCCGGCAGCCCGGCGTGGAAGGCGGTGTCGGGGCAGAGCACGTGCGGGACGGCGGGCAACTGCTCGCGGGCCGCGTCCAGCAGGGCCAGCGCCGGCGGCAGGTGCATCGGCGCCAGGCTGGTGAGCCCGCGCAGTCCCGCGACCGTCTCGTCGTCGGCCACGACAGGGCCGCGTACGAGGTCTCCGCCGTGCACCAGCCGGTGGGCGACGGCGCTGACGTCGCGGTCGAAGTGGCTGCCGAGGAAGGCCGCCAGCTCCTGCCCGGCGGCGGCCGGGTCGATGGCGCGCTCGGCGTGCGCGCTGTCCAGCACGCTGCCGCCCTCGACGAAGTCGAGGCGGAGGCTCGACGATCCCGCGTTGACCGTCAGAACCGCCGCCGACTCGGTCATCTGCTGGTCCATGCCCGGTTCATGACGGCTCGGCTACCCGCCCCTGCAACCACAAAACGGACGCACGGGGACGAACGGCCGGTCGTCCCCTTTGCGGCGCCCAGAGGTTGTCCGGAGAAGAGATCGGGTAGGCGTGCGCCATGGACATCACCCTGCACGTCAACGGGGTCCCGCGCACGGCGGACGTGGACCCCAGGATGTCGCTGCTCGACCTGCTGCGCGAACGGCTGGGGCTGATCGGCGCGAAGAAGGGCTGCGATCACGGGCAGTGCGGGGCGTGCACGGTCCTGATCGACGGGCGGCGCGCCAACGCGTGCCTGGCGCTGGCGGTGGCCGTGGACGGCTCGTACGTCACCACCGTCGAGGGCCTGGCGAGCGGGGAGGAGCTGCATCCGCTGCAGGCGGCGTTCATCGAGCACGACGCCTTCCAGTGCGGCTACTGCACGCCGGGGCAGCTCTGCTCGGCGGAGGGGATGCTGGGCGAGCCGGGGCCGAGCGCCGTCACCGGCGACCTCATTCTCGATCCCGCCCTGACGCCCGAGGAGATCAGAGAGCGGATGAGCGGAAACCTGTGCCGGTGCGGCGCCTACGTCAACATCGTCAGCGCGATCGCCGAGGTGGCGTCGTGAAGGTCCTCGAGAACGTCAGCGCGATCGCCGAGGTGGCGCCGTGAAGGCTTTCGAGTACGTCCGCGCCGTCAGCTCGTCGGACGCGGTGCGCAGATACAAGCCCGGCACCATGTACCTCGGCGGCGGCACCAACCTCGTCGACCTCATGCGGCTGGGGGTGGCCGGCCCGGACCACCTGGTGGACGTGAGCCGCCTGCCGCTCGACGCCATCGAGCCGATCCGCGAGCGGCTGCGCGTCGGAGGCGCCGTCCGCAACAGCGACCTCGCCGCCCATCCGCTGGTCCGCGCCCGCTACCCGATGCTCGCGCGGGCGGTGCTGAGCGGCGCGTCCGGCCAGGTCCGCAACATGGCGACCGTGGCGGGCAACCTGCTGCAGCGCACCCGCTGCTCCTACTTCCAGGACGTGACCAGGCCGTGCAACAAGCGCGAGCCAGGCTCCGGCTGCCCGGCGATCGAGGGCGACCACGGCAACCTCGCCGTGCTCGGCCACTCCGAGGCGTGCGTGGCCACCCACCCGTCCGACATGGCCGTCGCCCTGGCCGCGCTGGACGCCCAGGTGCACATCACCGGTCCCGGCGGCGACCGGATCATCCCCATGCCGGGGCTGCACCGCCTGCCCGGCGACCAGCCCGAGCGCGACACCGTGCTCGAACCCGGCGACCTGATCACCGTCGTGGAGCTGCCCGCGCCGCCGCCCGGCGCCTCGGCCTACCGCAAGGTGCGCGAGCGGGCGTCGTTCGCGTTCGCGCTGGTGTCCATCGCCGCCGTCCTCGACGTGAAGGACGGAGTGGTCGGCGACTGCCGCATCGCGCTCGGCGGCGTCGCGCACGCGCCCTGGCGGGCCGAACGCGCCGAGCGGGCCCTGATCGGCGGCCCCGCGACCGGCGACGCCTTTCTGGACGCCGCCGAGGCCGAGCTGGCGCAGGCCGGCCCGCTGCCGCGCAACGCCTTCAAGGTGCCGCTGGCCCGCAACCTGATCGTCCGCACGCTGGAGGAGCTGGCCTCGTGAACCGCGTCGAAGGTCGTGCCAAGGTCACCGGGCTGGCCACGTACGCCGCCGAGTACCCGATCGAAGGTCTCGTGCACGCCTGCCCCGTGCAGTCCCGCATCGCCAAGGGGCGCGTCGCGAGCGTCGACGCGGAGCAGGCCGGCGCGATGCCGGGCGTGCTGGCCGTGTTGTCCTGCGCGGACCCGCCCGAGCTGGCCGGTGAGGCCGACGGCGACCTGGCGGTCTTCCAGAGCCGCGACGTCGCCTACCGGGGCCAGCTCGTGGCCGCCGTCGTCGCCGACACCTACGAGAACGCCCGCGCCGCCGCCGGCGCCGTCCGCGTCACCTACGAGCCGGGCGCCCACGACGTCACCCTCAGCGCCGGCCACCCCGGCCTCTACCGGCCCGAGGTGGTCAACCCGGCCTTCCCGTCCGACACCGTGAAGGGCGACGTCGAAGCCGGTCTCGCCGGGGCCGCCAGCACCGTCGACGTCACCTACACGACCCCGGTCCTGCACAACAACCCGATGGAGCCGCACGCCGCCATCGCCCTGTGGGACGACGAGGGCCGGCTGCTGGTCTACGACACCGCGCAGGGCACGTCCACCTCCCGCGACGCCATCGCCAAGACGCTCGGCCTGCCTACCGACCGCGTGCGCGTGGTGTCGCGGCACGTCGGCGGCGGCTTCGGCTCGAAGGGCAGCACCCGGCCGCAGGCCATCCTCGCCGCGCTGGCGGCCAGGGCGACCGGCCGCCCGGTCAAGGTCGTGCTCACCCGTCAGCAGATGTTCGACGTCACCGGCTACCGCACGCCCACGATCCAGCGGCTGCGGCTCGGCGCGGACGCGGACGGGCGGCTGACGGCGCTGGAGCACGTGGTGTTCGAGCAGAGCTCCACGCTGGTGGAGTTCGCCGAGCAGACGGCCGTGCCGTCCCGCGTCATGTACGCCACGCCCGCGCTGCGCACCGCCCACCGGCTGGTCAGGCTCGACGTCGCCACTCCGTCGTGGATGCGCGCCCCCGGCGAATGCCCCGGCATGTACGCGCTGGAGTCCGCCATGGACGAGCTCGCCTGCGCCGCCGGCCTCGACCCCGTCGAGCTGCGGGTGCGCAACGAGCCGGACACCGAGCCGGAGGGCGGCCTGCCGTTCAGCTCCCGCAACCTCGTCGCCTGCCTGCGCGAGGGCGCCCGCCGCTTCGCCTGGGACGGGCGTGACCCGCGGCCCGGCCTCAGGCGTTCGGGGGAGTGGATGATCGGCACCGGGGTCGCCGCCTCGACCTACCCGGCCGGCCGCAGGCCGTCCAAGGCCGTGGCGACCCTGCGGGACGGCGGCTTCCTCATCGAGGTGGCCGCCGCCGACATCGGCACCGGCGCCCGTACCGTGCTCACCAGGATCGCCGCGGCCACGCTCGGCGTCGCCCCGGACCGGGTGCGCGTGGAGATCGGCGACAGCGACCTGCCGCAGGCGCCCGTCGCGGGCGGCTCCATGGGCACCGCCTCGTGGGGGTCGGCCGTCGTGCGCGCCTGCGAGGCGTTGCGGCGCGACGGCAAGGAGGGCCGGGCCGACACCACCGAGGAGATCAAGGGCGACGCGCGGCTCGCCAGGCACGCCTTCGGCGCCCAGTTCGCCGAAGTGCGGGTCAGCGCCGTCACCGGCGAGATACGCGTGCCGCGCCTGCTCGGCGTCTTCGCCGCCGGCCGCATCCTGGACGCCAAGCTGGCCAGGTCGCAGTTCATCGGCGGCATGACGATGGGCCTGGGGATGGCGCTGATGGAGGAGACGCTCACCGACGCCGAGTTCGGCGGGTTCCTGCGGCGCGACCTGGCGCAGTACCACGTGCCCGCCTGCGCCGACGTGCCGCTCGTCGAGGCGGTCTGGCTGGACGAGCCGGACGACGCCCTCAATCCCATGGGCAGCAAAGGCATCGGCGAGATCGGCATCGTCGGCACGGCGGCCGCGATCGGCAACGCCGTGCACCACGCGACCGGCCACCGCGTGCGCGATCTGCCTATCACGCCGGGAAAGATCCTGATGTCCATGTTTTAGCGTTTCTTGGAAAGGAAGTTAGTCTCTCGTTGTCTAAGGCGGGAGACCGGCGTGAAGAACGAATCGGACGCTGAGCGGGCGGATCGCAACTTCGTGGAGTTGCTGCAGGGCGCCCGCGTGGCGGTGACCGGGGTGCAGGTGCTGTTCGCCTTCCTGCTGACCGTGCCGTTCTCGACCGGTTTCGCCCAGACGGACGGAGCCGACCGGTGGCTCTACTACGCGGCGCTGGTCAGCGCCGCGGTGGCGTCCATCTGCTACATCGCGCCGACCGCCCAGCACCGGGTGCTGTTCCGCCAGGGCCGCAAGGAGACGCTGGTCCGCCGCTCCAACTTCTACGGCCTCGCGGGGGCGCTGGCGCTGGCGGTGTCGATGACGACGTCCACCATGTTCGTCATCGACTACCTGTTCGAGGCCACGCTGGCCGTGATCACCGCCGGGCTGCTCGCCGCGCTGGCCCTGTGGACCTGGTTCGGCCAGGCGGCGCTCAGCCGGTCGGATCAGTCGTCCTTGGCCGGCGACTCCGCAGACGGCGAATCCACCGACGGCGACTCCACCGACGGCGACTCGATCGACGGTGACTCGTCCGACGCCGGGTCCTCCGGCGGCAGCGCGGTGCCGTCGTCGTCCCGCGAGGGCTGACGCTGGTAGGCGGCGCGCGCCACCATGTACGCCGCCACCGACACGGTGATCACCTGAGAGCTGCCCGCCAGCAGCAGCGGCCCCGCGTTCGACCAGGTCGGCCGATGCAGCCACATCGCCAGCAGCACCAGCAGCACGCCGAGCACCTGCGGTTTCGTGCCCGCGTGCATGCGGTCCAGCGTGGTGCGGAAGCGCACCAGACCGGCCCCCGCCGACAGTGCCAGCACCGCCCCCAGCAGCAGGCAGAACGCCGCCACGGCGTCCAGCGCGCTCACGATGACCTCACCACGACATCACCGCGACCTCCCCGCGAAGAACCTGGCCAGCGACACCGACCCGACGAAGCCCAGCAACGACAACACCAGCAGGATCGGCAGGTCCGAGTAGTCGTCGCGTACCACGGCGAACGCTCCGGCGCCGCACATCGACAACGACGTCAGCACGTCGAGCGCCACCGCCCGGTCCAGCATCGTAGGCCCGCGCCCCACCCGCCAGAGCGCGGCCGCGGCCCCGCAGCCGAGCAGGCCGATGGCCACCAGGTAGACCGCCGTCACAACATCTCCTCCCGATCCCGCCGGGTGCCGAACGCCGCCACGATGCGCGACTCCAGCCCGGCCACCTCCGCCCGCACGCCCTCGGTGGCGTCGCCGGGCTGCCCCAGGACGTGCAGCACCAGCTCCCGCCGCTCGGCGTAGACCTCCACGACGAGGCTGCCGGGCATGGTGGACAGCGCGATCATGACCATCACGGTCATGGACTCCGACGACGTGCGCAGCCGGACGCGGACGATCTGCGTCGGCACCACCCCGGGCCGCACGACCCACGCCACGACGCGCGCGGTGGAGACCACCAGATCCCAGCCGAACCAGAGCAGGAACCGCACCAGCGCCACCGGACGCAGCCTGATGCCGGGGTCGAGGACGGGCAGCGGCAGCAGCCACGTCACCACGAGCCCGGCCACGAGCCCGCCCAGCACGTTGGCCACCGACAGATCGCCCCACAACATCACCCACACGAACGTCAGCCAGGCGACCAGCGTCAGCGGCACCCGCCGGCCGAACAGCCGCGGCGCCAGCAGCCGGGCCTTCACCGCGGCCCGTTCAGCACGGCCGTGATGTACGGCTCGCGCGCCATCAGATCCCCGGCCGCCCGCTGAGCCAGCGACGACAGCGGCCCCGCCAGCACCGTGAACGACAACCCGAGCACGACCAGCGCCGTGACCGAGGCCGGCAGCGCGGCCGGCAGCGCGGTGGTGGTCACGATCGGGTCCTCGCCGGTGTCCTCCTCGCTCTCCACGACGGTGCCCACCCGATCCTCTCGGGGGCCGCGCCAGAACGCCTTGCCCCACGTCTTGGCGACGGCGTACAGGGTGAGCAGGCTCGTGACCAGGCTGCCGGCCACCAGCATGACCGGCAGCCAGCCGCCGGCGGCGAGGCCCGCCTGCACCAGCATCAGCTTGCCCAGGAAGCCCGACATCGGGGGGATGCCGGACAGGTTCATGGCGGGCACGAAGAACAACACCGCGATCAGCGGCGTGGCCTTCATCAGCCCGCCGAGCCTGGTCACCGACGTGGTGCCGGTGCGCCGCTCGATCATCCCGGTCACCAGGAACAGGCTCGTCTGCACGGTGATGTGGTGCACCACGTAGAAGATCGCCCCCGCCAGGCCGGCCAGCGTGGACAGGCCCACGCCGAACACCATGTACCCGATGTGGCTGACCAGCGTGAACGAGAGCATGCGCTTGATGTCCGTCTGCGCGACCGCGCCGATCACGCCGATCAGCATGGTCGCCAGCGCCACCCACATCAGCAGCGTCGACACCGGCCCGCCGGGGAACAGCAGCGCCTCCAGCCGGATGATCGAGTAGACGCCGACCTTGGTGAGCAGCCCGGCGAACACGGCGGTGGCCGGCGCGGGCGCGGTCGGGTAGGAGTCCGGCAGCCACGCCGACAGCGGGAAGATCGCCGCCTTGATGGCGAACGCCAGCAGCAGCGTCAGCTCCACCAGCAGCTTCACCAGATCGGGCAGCGTGGCGAAGCGCTCGGCGAGCTGCGCCAGCGACAGGGTGCCGGTGGCGGCGTAGCTGATGGCCAGCGCGATCAGGAACAACATCGACGAGGCCAGGGCCATCAGCGTGTACGTGGCGCCGGCCCGGATCCTGGACTCGGTGCCGCCGAAGGTGAGCAGCACGTACGAGCCGCTCAGCAGCAGCTCGAACGCCACGAACAGGTTGAACAGGTCCCCCGACAGGAACGCGTCCGCCACCCCCGCCACCATCACCAGGAACGCCGGATGGAAGATCGCCATCGGCGCGTCGTGCTCCTGCTCGTCGTAGGAGTTGGCGACCGAGTACACCATCACGCAGAACGTCACCGCCGACGACACCACCAGCACCAGCGTCGACAGCCGGTCGGCGACCAGGCAGATGCCGATCGGCGACGGCCAGCCGCCCAGGTGGGTGACCAGCGTGCCGTGCGTGTCCGCCTCGATCAGCAGCAGCACCGACACCACGAGCGAGATGGCCAGCGTGACGAGGCTGATGACCGACTGCAGCCGGCGCAGCCGCCCGCCGATCGCCAGCTTCACACCGGCGGCCAGCAGCGGCAGCAGCACGGGCACGCAGACCAGGCCGTCCATCACCCCTCGTCGCCCTCGAGCTCCGGATCGGCCGCGAGCGCCTGCCGCTCGCGCTCCTCCCTGATGGCCGCCCGCATCTGCCGGCGCGCCTCCCGCTGGCGGCCGCGCAGCCGCTTGCGCAGCGCCTTCTCCCTGGCCGCCTGCGTGTCCCGCCCGCGCTCGTGCTCCTGGCGCAGCTCCTCGATCCGCTCCAGGTTGTCCTGCGCGGCGGCGTCCGTCCGCTCCCCGATGTCCTCGAAGTGCCGCTGCAGCTCCGTCTCCGACAGGCCCTCCTGCTTGCCCTCGTCCATCCACTGCGCCAGCTCGGTGTGCACCCTGGAGATGCGCCGCTCCAGGTCGGCCTCCTCCAGCCGCTCCCGCTCCGCCTGCTCGGCCTCCAGGTTCGCCAGCTCGGCCCGCTGCCCGGCGACGAGCCGCCGGTAGGCGTCCTGCCGGGCGCGTACGGCGTCGCCCAGCTCGCCGCGCCGGGCGCGCAGCCGGATGCGCCGGTCCTCGGTGTCGTCCTGGACCTCGTCGCTGCCGGTGAGCTGCCACGACCGGTGCACCAGGGCCAGCAGGAACGCCGTCATCCCCAGGGTGATCACGACGGCGGTGAGCACCATGGCCTGCGGCAGCGGGTCGGCCATCCCGGTGGTGCCGACGAAGGGCGGCCCGCCCGGGGGGCCGCCCGCGGTGACGATCAGCAGGTTCACGCCGTTGCCCAGCACGATCACGCCCGCGAGCAGGCGGACCAGGCTCCGCTCCAGCAGCAGCGTCGCGCCGGTCGTGATCATCGCGCAGCAGGCGAGGAACGGCAGCAGGGGGATGCTCACGGGCTCTCCTCCGCCTCGATCTGCCGGTCCAGCTCGGCGCCCAGGCTGCGCAGCACGTCCTGGACCATGCCGACCACGGACACGTACACGCCGAGGTCGAACAGCAGCCCCGTGGACACGTGCACGTGCCCGACCAGCGGCACGCTCACGTCCGTGGCCAGCATGTCCAGCGCCGCCCCGCCGAACAGCAGCCCGATCAGCGCCGTGCCGGTCGACAGCGTCAGCCCGATCCCCATGAGCACGCCGGCGTGCACCGGCAGGGCCGTGGCCAGCTCGTCCCGGCCGCCCGCGAGATAGCGCACCGTGATCGCCAGCCCGGCCACGATGCCGCCCGCGAACCCGCCGCCGACGCCGCTGTGCCCGATGAACAGCAGGAACACCGACAGCAGCAACACCGTGTGGAAGGTCAGCCGGGCCGCCACCTCGAACGCCAGCGCCCGCTGCCCGCGCGGCAGCGTGGCCGCCAGCCAGTGCGTGCGCTCGCCGTGCTGCCGCTCGCTGCGCTCGATGTGGTACGACCGGCGCCGCAGGAACACCAGGCTCGTCACACCCAGCGTCAGCACCACGAGCACCGTGCTCTCGCCCATGGTGTCCCAGGCGCGGATGTCGAGGATCAGCGCGCTGACGATGTTGCGCGCGCCCGCCTCCTGGGCCGCGGGGCCCATGAGCGCGCCGATCGGCTCGGTGCCGCGCGCGGCCATCGCCAGCATGCCCGCGCCCGTGGCCACCACGCCCACGGCCAGCCCCAGCGCCAGCCGGAACGGGAACGCCAGCCGCCCCTTGACCGAGACGATCGGCAGCCTGCGCAGGACCAGTGCGAACACCACGAGGCTGAGCGTCTCGGCCAGGAACTGGGTGAGCGCCAGATCGGGCGAGCCGTGGGACAGGAACAGCAGCGCCGTGCCGTACCCGGTGAGGCCGATGACGACGGCCAGCAGGATGTACGCGCGTGAGAGCAGGGCCAGCACGGTCGCCGCCACGATGAGGACGGTGACGACCGGCTGCTCGGGGCGCTGCCACAGCAGGACCGGCACGTCCAGGCGGGGCGAGCCGCCGTAGATGAGGGAGAACAGGCCGACGGCGACCGTGGCCACCAGGGTGAGCAGCAGATAGTCGGGCACGGAGCCGCGCTGGACGAAGCCGGTGAGCTGGACGGCGAAGCGGTCGAGGCGCCGGAGGACGGTCCAGAAGATCTGGTTGGAGTCGATCAGGTGCCAGGCCGCTCCCGCTCTCGCCACCGGCTCCCCGAACAGGAAGAGCAGCACGCCGGCCGCCAGCGCCGCCGCCGAGAGCAGCAGCGGCAGGGAGAATCCGCTCCACAGCACCAGATGGGTCTCAAGCCCCGGATCCCTATAAGTCCGCGTATATCCGGACATGGCGGTGCCGTACCACGACGCCAGCGGCGCGAACGCGAGACCGAGCACGGACAACAGCGCGGGCGGCCAGAACATCGCCGCGGGCGCC
>NZ_JBSFVA010000069.1:0-18422 GCF_053592075.1 Nonomuraea sp. NPDC002799 | reverse complement strand
GGCGGTCTTCCCCGACGTGCCCGCCGACCCGGCCCAGCTCGGCTGCGACTTCTTCACCCAGGTGGACGCGCGGGTGCCCTTCCCCGAGCCGGGCGGCGCGGCGGCGAGCGCGTCCACGGCGATCCTCGACGGCGCGCTGACCAGGGCGGCCGGCACCGTCCCGCTGGGCACCCTGCTCGGCCTGCGCACCAGCACGTTCGACGTGCGCCCTGGGACGCCGTTCACCGTCGAGGTCACCGCGACCGCGCCGCCGCGCGAGCCCCTCGGCCGCTCCTCCGTGGCGTTGCGGGTGCCGGAGGGCTGGCGGGTCAGCGGCTCGGGCGACCTCGGCAGGCTGGCCGCCGGACGGGCGGGCAAGGCGACGTTCACCGTCATCCCGGGCACGGGGGCGCGGGCCCGCGTCGCGGCCGCGCTCACCACCGACAAGGGGCGCGGCTACACCGACCGGCAGGTCGAGGTCAGCCCCGCCGTCCGCGGCGGCCAGCAGCTCCTCCCCCAGGTCGCCCAGTACGAGAAATGGACCGCGGACCTCGGCGTGCCGCAACTTCGCGGCCTGGTCACGCCGGTGCTCACGCTCCCGTCCGGCGGCTCGCGGCAGGTCGGCGTCGTGGTGACCAACGTCGGCGGCACCACCCGGTCCGGCACCGTGCGCCTGGACCTGCCGGCCGGCTTCACCGCCGACCGGGCCGAGGCTCCTTACCACGACCTGGCCGCCGGGGCCTCGGCGACGGTCCCGTTCACCGTCACCAACTCCGACCCCGCGCTGAAGACCTCCAACGAGGGCGGCGACTACGCCTACACGGTCACCGTGGACGGCGTCGTCACGAGCCGGCCCGCCCTGGAGCTGGTGCCGGCGGCGGCCATCGCGCAGGCGACGTCGGCGCCCGCGATCGACGGCGCCGAGGGCGACGGCGAGTACCCGGGCGCGGCGCTGGACCTGTCACGCGTGTGGGAGGGCAGCGCGTGCTCGTCGGCGGCCGACTGCTCGGGCAGCGCGAAGGTGTCCTGGCGCGAGGACACGCTGTACGTGCTGGCGCACGTCAAGGACGACACACTCGGCACCCGGCTGCCGGCCTCCGACTGCAAGCGGCACTGGCGCACCGACGCGGTCGAGATCGCCGTCGACCCGCGCGGCACGTCGGAGAACACCTCCACGACGTTCAAGGCCGCGGTGCTGCCGGTGACGGCCGAAGGGCCGCCGTGCGCGCTGCGCGACGCCGACAACCGCCAGGGCCCGGCCACGGGCGTGCGGATCGCCTCGAAGGTCGCGGCCGGCGAGTACACCGTGGAGCTGGCCATTCCGCTGGAGCAGGTGCCCGGCGCGGTCGATCCCGGGCATCTCGGTCTGAACATCCTGGTGTACGACTCCGACACCCAGGACAAGACCGGTCAGACCCGGATCGGCTGGTCCACGTGGGGCGGTGTGCAGGGCGACCCGTACCGGTGGGGCGTCGCGACGCTGCCCGGCTACACCCCGCCTGCGAACCGGCCGGTGCCGGACGCGGTGATCCCGGACACCGCCCTGGCCAGCCTGGACTCGCCGCAGTCGCTGGAGCAGGCGGTGCGGGTGCGCCTGCCGCTGGCGGGCGGTCCCGCGGCCACGGCGGCCCGTAGCGGCCGGGTCACCTCGGCCACGGCCGGGCCGGACGGGGTGCGGGTGACGGTGCGGGCGAGCGCGGCGGGCAAGGCCCATCTGTTCGTCCGCGACGCGCAGGGCACGGCGGGGAGCCGGGTCGTCACGGTGACCGGCAAGGGCGGCACGACCGTGACCGTGCCGCTGACCCGCGCCCTGGCCGGCTCGCCCGCCGTGGTGGCCGGCTGGGAGGCGGCCGGCGGCGGCACGACGGCCTCACAGGTCGCGGTGTCGTAGCCCGCAACCGGCTTCCGTCAGGGGACGTCCGCCGGGCGGGCGGCGAGGATGCGGGTGAGCAGGCCGGTCATGTGCTCGCGCTCGCCCGGCCCCAGGGCCGAGAACCACTCCTGCTCCCTGCGGGTCTGCTGGGCGAAGGCCTCGCGCACGGCCGCCTCGCCGGTCCCGGTCAGCGCGACCACCACCGCGCGGCCGTCCTGCGGCACCGAGCGGCGCTCGACCAGGCCGTCTCGTTCGAGGGTGTTGACCACGTTGGTCACGGCGGAGCGGGACATCGCGGCGATCTCGGCGAGCCGGACGGGCTGGGTGGGGCCGAGCAGCCACAACTTGAACATCAGCCGGAACCCCGGGAGCGTCCAGCCGCGCGGGCGGTGGATGCGGGTCTCCAGGTCGGTCACGAGCAGGTAGGCGAGCTGGAGCAGGTGGTAGGCCAGCGCGAACGCCTCGGCGTCGGCCGGGGGCGGCATGGCGGCCAGGCGGTCGCGCGCGTAGACGGCGTAACGCAGATCCGCTGGGACGGCTTGCGCGTCATCGCCGTGAGACGCGGCATCACCGGGAGATGCGCCTCCCGGCGATGACGCACCGTCGCCGGGAGAGTCGTCGTGCGCCGGTGTGTTCGTGTTGCGGCCTGCCCTGTTCACCGGTCAAGTCTTGCGCAGCCGTGCCCCTGCCGTGAATATTGTTACGGCCATAACAACATTCGGCCGCGGCCGTGAGATCCCCCGGAGGCGTTCGTGCGCATCGTCATCGCCGGAGCGGGCATCGGCGGCCTCGCCGCCGCCCTGAGCCTGCACGCGGCCGGCTTCGAGGACGTGACCGTGCACGAGGCCGCCCGCGAGATCCGCCCGCTGGGCGTCGGCATCAACCTGCTCCCCCACGCCGTACGGGAGCTGACCGAGCTGGGCCTGGCCCCCGACCTCGAACGGATCGGCGTCGCGACGGCCGAGCTGGCCTACTTCAACCGGTACGGCACGCCGATCTGGTCCGAACCCCGGGGAACCGGCGCGGGCTACGCCTGGCCGCAGTACTCCGTGCACCGAGGCCGGCTGCAACTGCTCCTGCTGGACGCGGTGACCGAACGGCTGGGCGCGGACGCCGTACGGACCGGGAGCCGCGTCACCGGCCCCGGCGCCGAGGACCTGCTGATCGGCGCGGACGGGATCCACTCCGCCGTCCGCGCCCACCTGTACCCCGGCGAGGGGCCGCCCCCGTGGAACGGCCTGGTCCTGTGGCGCGGCATGACGTACGGCGAGCCGTTCCTGACCGGCCGGTCCATGATCATGGCCGGGGACGGGACCCAGAAGTTCGTCGCCTACCCGATCGAGACGGGCGAGCGCACCCTGATCAACTGGATCGCCGAGCAGCCCCTGGACGGCGCGGCGCCGGACCGGGGCGACTGGAACCGCCCCGCCGACCCGGCCGAGATCGCCGAGCACTTCGCGGGCTGGTCCTTCGACTGGCTCGACGTGCCGGGGATCATCGCCAGGACGGAGAGGGCGTACGAGTATCCGATGGTGGACCGCGACCCTCTGCCCCGCTGGAGCGACGGCCGGATCACGCTGCTCGGGGACGCCGCCCACGCGATGTACCCGATCGGCTCCAACGGCGCCTCCCAGGCGATCATCGACGCCCGGGTGCTGGCCCACGCCCTCGCCCATGGCGACCTGGCCGCCTACGAGGCACTGCGGCGACCGGCCACGACCGCCCTGCAACTGTCCAACAGGAAGATGGGCCCCGAAGTCGTCATGAAGCTGGCCCACGAGCGCGCGCCCGGCGGGTTCGACGACATCGAGCAGGTCGTCCCGTACGAGGAGCGCGCCGAGATCGCCGCCTCCTACAAGCGCACGGCCGGGTTCGACCCGGCCGCCCTCAAGGAACGCCCCTCCTGGAGTGTCACCCCGTGAACCTCGAACCGCTGGCCACCTTCCACGTGGAGCTCGACCCGATCCTCGACCTCGGCGGCTCCCACTGGGGACGGCGCCGTGTGATCAACATCATCGGCGGCTCGTTCGACGGCCCGCGCCTGTCGGGCACCGTGCTGCCCGGCGGCGCCGACTGGCAGATCGTCCACGCCGACGGCATGGCCAGCGTCGACACCCGCTACACGCTGCGCACCCACGACGGCGCGCTGCTCTACATCTCCACCTCCGGAGTACGGCACGGCGCCCCCGACGTGCTCGGCCGTCTCGCGCGAGGCGAGGAGGTGGACCCGTCGGAGTACTATTTCCGGCTGTTCTGCCGCTTCGAGACCGGCGACGAGCGCTATCTGTGGCTCAATCGCACCCTGGCCGTGGCCTCGGCGGCCCGCGCCGCCGCCGCCGTCCGCTACGACGCCTTCATCCTGACCTGACCGCCGGAGGACCCAGATGGCCAAGCTCAACCGCTCCTCGTTCCGTGTCTCCGTCGAACACGACGCGCCCATGCCCATGCGGGACGGCACCGTCCTGCGCGGCTCGGTCCATCGCCCCGAGGCGGGCGGGCCGTTCCCGACGCTGCTCACGCGCACGCCGTACGGCGAGGGCACGTTCCGGATGACCCCGGTGATCCCGGCGCTGGAGGCCGGGTTCGCGGTGGTGCAGCAGCACTGCCGGGGGCGCGGCAGCAGCGACGGCGAGTTCCGGCCGTGGCTGGACGAGGGCGACGACGGCCACGACACGATCGCCTGGATCACCGCCCAGCCGTGGTCGAACGGCGAGGTCGTGATGAGCGGCGGCTCCTACCTGGCCGGCTGCGCGCTCCAGGCGGCGGCGACCCGCCCGCCGGGGCTGAAGGCGGTCTGCGCCTCGGTGACGCCGCACGACTTCTACGACGGCCTGAAGTACCACGGAGGGGCGTTCGCGCTGGGCTCCGCCCTGAACTGGGGCACGATGCAGACGATGCTCGGGCTGATGCACGCGATGGAGGCGGGCGAGGACGTCGGCTCGGGGTTCGGCGCGATCCTGCCCGTCATGGGCGACCAGGCCGCCGCGGCGCGCACCCTGCCGGTGGCCGGCATCGCGGGCATCCCGTGGTGGCGGGACTGGACCTCGCACGCGGAGCGCGACGCCTACTGGGAGGACCTGTCCGAGACGCTGCGCCACGATCGCATCGAGGTGCCGGTCATGCACGTGGCGGGCTGGTTCGACCTGTTCCTGGCCGGAACGCTGGAGAACCACCGCCGCCTCGGCGGCCCGCTGGTCGTCGGTCCCTGGTCCCACATGACGCAAGGCGGCTCCGGCACCGGGCGGCTGGACTTCGGCTTCGGCGCCTCCGGGGCGGCGATCCAGCTGGAGCAGCGGCAGCTCGCCTTCCTCAAGGGCACGGACACCGGCCCCGCCGTGAAGATCTTCGTGATGGGCGACGACGTCTGGCGGGACGAGGAGGCCTGGCCCCTGGCCCGCGCCGTGCCGGCCCGTTACTACCTGCGCACCGGCGGCGAGCTGGCCACCGAGCAGGGCGGCGGCGGGGGCGAGCCGGCCACCTTCACCTACGATCCGCGCGACCCCGTCCCGTCGGTCGGCGGCCCGCTCATGCTGTCCGACGTCACGAACGTCGGCCCGCAGGACCAGCGCGAGGTGGAGCTCCGTCCTGACGTGCTCTGCTACACCACCGGGGTGCTCGCCTCCGACGTCGAGGTGACCGGCCCGGTCTCGGTGACCCTGCACGCCGAGACCTCGGCGGTGGCCACCGACTGGACGGCCAAGCTGGTGAACGTCCATCCCGACGGCCGGGCGCTGAGCGTGATCGACGGCATCGTGCGCACCGGCGACGCGTCCGGGACGTACACCATCGACCTGGTCGCCACCAGCCAGGTCTTCAAGGCGGGCCACCGCATCCGGGTGGAGGTCTCCAGCTCGAACTTCCCGCGCTTCGACCGCAACCCCGGCACCGGCCGCCCCGCCGCCGAGGCTTCCGAGGCCGACCTGGTCGTCCAGCACCAGCGGGTCTTCCCCGACTCCTACATCACGCTGCCGATCATCCCGCGCTGAGCCGCTCAGCCGCTCAGCCGACCTCGACGCCGGCGATCAGCCGGGGTCGGGGCCGGGGCCGGGCGTCCGGCTCAGGCGCCGATCATGTTGTAGCCGCCGTCGGCGTTGAGGTAGGCCCCGGTCATGTGCGCGGCGTCGTCCGTGGCCAGGAAGAGCGCGGCGCCGGCCAGCTCGGCGGGCCCGGGGACGCGCGCCATGGGGGTGCGGGAGATCAGCTCCTCCCGGCGGCCGGACTTCCAGTCGTGCCGGTTGAGCGTGGCCTCGGTCTCGATGAAGCCGGGCGCGAACGTGTTGACCCGCACCGTGGGCGCGAAGGCGGCGGCGTAGGACTTGGTGATGCCGAGGATGCCGTACTTGGCGGCGGCGTACTGCGGAGCGCGCGGGCTGCCGCGCACGATCACGGTGGAGCCGATGTTGATGATCGCGCCGTGCCCCTGCTCCAGCATGCGCGAGCCGAACTCGTGCGTGCACAACAGGGTGCCCTTGACGTCCACCGCGAGGACCCGGTCGATGGACTCCTCGGTGAGGTCGCGCCAGGACATCTGCTCGGCCGCCACGTCCCCGACGTTGTTGACCAGCACGTCAAGGCCGCCGAGGCGGGCGAAGACCGCCTCGGCCATGCGCCGGATGTCGGCGTGCCGGCTGATGTCGGCCTGGACGGTGAACGCCTCGCCGCCCACGTCCTCGATCCGGGCGGCGGTGCGCTCAGCCCCCGCGGCCGAGGTGTTGTAGTGCACGGCCACCCGAGCGCCCTCCTGTGCGGCGCGGACGGCGATCTCCGCACCGTAACCGGTGCCCGCCCCGGTCACCAGCACGCTCTTGCCGGCGAAACGCCGGGGGATGGTCTGCTCGGACACTCAGGGTTCTCCTGTTCTCATGAGGTGCGGCGGCTGCCGGACCAGAACGTTCTGGACGCCGACCCCTCACCAGCCGACCTTCGCCGGGACCGGAGTGCCGTGCCCCTCCTGCCAGCTCACCACCGGAGTACGCAGCACGCCCAGCCGCTCCACCTCGGCCTCGATGACGTCGCCGGGCTTGAGGTAGAGACCGGGGTCGCCGCTGAAGCCCGCCACCCCCTGGATGGTGCCGGTGGTGAGCAGATCGCCCGCGCTGTAGCCCTGCGGCGAGTGGTAGGCGACCAGGTGCGGGATGGAGACGGACATGCGGCTGGTGCTGGACTTCTGCCGAATATGCCCGTTCACCCGCAGCTCCATGTCGAGGTTCTGCGCGTCGGGGATCTCGTCGGCCGTCACGATGTACGGCCCCAGCGGGCAGAACGTGTCGATCGCCTTGCAGAAGGAGAACACGCCCGAGGCCATCTCCCGCCGCTGGATGTCCCTGGCGGTGATGTCGTTGAACACGACATACCCGGCGATGTGGTCGGGCGCGTCGTCCACGCCGAAGAACTTGCCCGGCTTGCCGATCACCACCGCGATCTCCAGCTCGTAGTCCAGCTCGCTGGTCAGATGTTCAGGGTAGATGACGGGCTCGTCCGGGCCCACGATGGCGTCGACGTTCTGGAAGAACACGATGCCCTGGTGCATCGGATGCGACCAGTCCACGTTCTTGGACTCGGTCTCGTGCTCGCGGAAGTTGCCCGAGGTGTGGAAGAACTTCTTCGGCACGATCGGGGCCCGTAACCGCACGTCGTCCAGGCGCAGCCGCTCGCCGGTCTCCCGCACCCGGCCCCCGGCCTCGAAGTACGCCCGCGTGGACGGCACGTCCAGGGGGATGACGAGCCGTTCGGCCGGCTCCAGCCGCCCGACGCGGCCCTCGTCGAAAGTGATCAGCTTCATCGTCCGCCTCCTGGTGTCCGCCGTGCCGGGTCGTCCGCGACGGGCCGCGTCATACGAGGGTCCTGCCGCCGTCGATGTAGAGCACCTGCCCGGTGACGAACGAGGCCCGGGGCGACGCCAGGAACAGGACCGCGCCCACCACGTCCTCGGGCGTCCCCAGCCGGTCGGCCGGGACCAGCCTGGTCAGCTCCTCCCGCCTGCCGGGCTCGGCGAGGTAGTCGCGGGTCAGCTCCGTCTCGGTTTGACGCGCTCCCTGGGATGAATCGAGGGGATTCTCGTCCGTGTCGCACGGGTTCATGCGGCACCTCGAAGGCTTCCTCGTTCATCGGGCTGTGCCACCGCACGCGGTGGTCTTACCTGCCCTCCAGAGGCGTTTAGCCTCTCCGCCCGTCCGGCGGCGAGGATGTTGATCGCTGCGTTGACGTCGCGGTCGTGGACCGCCCCGCACGGGCACGTCCAGGCCCGCACGCCCAGCGGCATCGCCTCGGCGAGAGTGCCGCACGCCGAGCACAGCTTGGAGGAGGGGAAGAACCGGCCGATCCTGGCGAAGGTCCGGCCATGCAGCCTGGCCTTGTACTCCAGCATCGCCACGAAGGCCGACCAGCCCGCGTCGTGGACACTCTTGGCCAGCCTGGTGCGCGCGAGTCCTCTGACCGCCAGATCCTCCACGAACACCGCTTGGTTCTCACGGATGATTCGGGTGGAGGTTTGATGGTGGAACTCACGGCGGGCGTCGGTGACCTTCGCATGCTGCCGGGCGACCTTGATCCGGGCCTTGCCCCGGTTGGCCGATCCTTCCTGTTTGCGTGATAGGGCTTTCTGGAGCTTGCGTAGTTTCTTCTCCGCGCGGCGCAGGAACCGGGGCGCGTCGATCTTCCGCCCGTCGGCCAGGACGGCGAAGTGCCCCAGCCCCAGATCGATCCCGGTCTCGACGCCGGCCGGCCAGGGGTGTGCGGCGACCTCGACCACGAAGGAGGCGAAGTAGCGGCCCGCCGCGTCCTTGATCACAGTCACGCTGGACGGGGCCGAGGGCAGATGGCGTGACCAGCGGACCGCGATAGCGCCGACCTTCGGCAGCGACAGCTTCTCCCCCACCTTGAACCGGGCGTTCTTGGTGAACCGGATCGCTTGCCGGGTGTCGCGCCGCGATCGCATCCTCGGCTGGGCGATCTTCGGTCCTTTCCGCTTGCCGCTCATGCCGGCGAAGAAGTTGCGGTAGGCCGCGCAGGCGTCGGCCAGGGCCTGCTGGAGTACAACTGCGGACACCTCGCCCAGCCAGGCCCGGTCCGGCCGCCTCTTGGCCTCGGTGATGACCTGCCGGGACAACTCTCCGTCGCTGGGGAACGGCAGCCCCTCGGCGTGCGCCACCCGGCGCACGGTGAGCGCGTCGTTGAACACCACCCGGGCGCACCCGAACGCGCGGGCCAGGGCGATCCGCTGGGCCGGGGTGGGGTCCAGCCGGAAGGAGTACCGCAGCTGCACGATCACACCCTAGCCTCGGGTGATGGCCGCCCACAGCGATATCCACCCTGTCCAAGCTGGCCGGCAGCCTCCAGGACGTCCCCCTTTCGGGGGATGCGACACGAATTCCCCGCATCGGCAACCCCTGCTGCCGGGCCGGTGAACTCTGCTCGGGCTCTTCCTTCGCCGGGCCGGCCGGCCCGGCGTCACCGTTGATCGCGGGCCAGGACATCGTGCGGCAGAACCGGCCCGTCGCAACCAGGTGACGCCGGTCCGCCTGGCGGCGAATCGGCTGTTCCCGCCCCGCTATGCGGGAGAGTCCGCTTCACCCCCGGGCCTGAAGGCCGGAGCACTACGGACGAAACTGGTAGCAGTACGCCCGGACGGCCACGTCGAGCCGGGCCGGCAGGGCCCCGGCTCGTGCCGCGCGTTCGTCCGCGAGCAGGCCGGCCCGGGCTTCGACAGCGTCGAGTTCCTGCTCAGCAACGACGACGTGTTCATCCCCGGCGGGGCCAACCTGCTCGCCATCATGCAGTCCGGCCGCTTTCACAAGGAACCCGTGGCCTCGTGACCCGGATCTTCAAGGACGTCGTCCACGCCCAGCCGCCCGGCTTCCGCCCGCTCTCCCTGGACCTCTACGTCCCCGCGGGGCAGGCGGCCGGCCTCTGCCTCTACGTGCACGGAGGCGGCTGGCGGGTCGGCGGGCGCGCTCAGCCGCCCTACCCCGATCCGGCGTTCTTCGAGCGGGTGGCGGAGCTGGGCGTGGCCATGGCCAGCGTCGAATACCGGCTCAGCGGCGAGGCGCGCTTCCCTGCACGCACTGACGGCGGGCACCACGGACAAGCCCGCCGCGCACGTGGGTCCGGCCGCGGTGTCCGCCGTTGTCTGCTGGTACCCGCCGACCGACCTGGCGCGCATGCCGGACGACATCGAGGCCGCCGGCGGGCGGGCCGACCGCGGCCCTGGCTCCAGGGAGGCGCTGCTGCTCGGTGGGCCCGCCGCCGAACGCCCTGAGGTCGCCCGCGCCGCCAGCCCCGCCCACGCCGTACGGCCCGGCGCTCCGCCGTTCCTGCTCCTGCACGGCGACAAGGACGTCTCCGTGCCCTGCCGGGAGAGCCACCGGCTGGCGGAGGCGCTCCGCGCGGCCGGCGGGACGGCTCTGGTGGAGGAGGTGCCGGGCGCGACCCACATGTTCCCCGAGCTCAGCCACGACGAGCTGTGGCGGCTGACGGAACGCTCGGCCGGCTGGCTGATCCAGCGACTCCGCGGCTGATCACCGCTGCCAGGGCTGACCGGGGTCGCCGGAGGTGCCCGTGGTTCCGCGGCTGGCGCGCAGGCTGGTGAGCGTGACGGTCAGCAGGACCACGATGATGACGCCCAGCGAGGCGAGGGTCGGAATCTCCGGAACCCACGCCCAGATGCCGTGCGCCCAGTGCAGCACCAGCTTGAGCCCGATGAAGGCCAGGATGACGGCCAGCCCGTAGTTCAGATGGCGCAGCCGGGCCAGCGCGCTGCGCAACACGAAGTACAGCGCCCGCAGGCCCAGCAGCGCGAAGGCGTTGGTGGCGAAGACGAGGAAGGGATCGTCCGTCACCCCGTAGACGGCGGGCACCGAGTCGACGGCGAAGACGATGTCCGTGGCGAACACCGCCACCGTGGCCAGGGCGAGCGGAGTGATCGCCAGCCGTCCCCGCTCCCGCACCACCAGGCGGAAGCCCCGGTAGCCCTCGGTGACCGGGACGAAGCGGCGCAGCAGCCGTACGCTGCGCATGGAGTCGATGTCGACCTGCTGTTCCTCGCCCTTGCGCGCGTCCCTGAGCACCTTGCCCGCGGTGAGCACCAGCACCGCTCCGAAGAGCAGGAACGCCCACGTGCCGCTGCGCAGCGCCGCCGCGCCCAGCACGATGAAGATCACCCGCAGCACCAGCGCCCCGACGATGCCGTACAGGAGCACCCGCTGGACCAGCGCGGACGGCACCGCGAAGGCCGCCAGCAGCAGCATGAACACGAACAGGTTGTCCACCGACAACGACTTCTCCACCACGTATCCGGTGAAGAACTCGGACGCGACACCCCCGCCGAAGGCCGCCCACAGGTACACGCCGAAGGCCACCGGCAACAGCAGGTAGAACACCGACCAGGCCACCGCCTCGCGCATGTGCACCTCGTGCGGGCGGCGGGTCAGCACGATGTCGATCGCCAGCAGGACGAGCAGCGCGCCTATGGTGATCGACCACAGAGTGACGGTGGCGATGCTGCCCTGTTCGGGCGCAACCAGAATTGTCCCCAGGGACATGAAACCTCCTCGAACGCGCTCAGCCGTTCGAGGTCTCCTTCACCCGGGGGTAACGGGCGGCCGTCCGGGGACGCTATGTACGTCCGTACTGACCGGATCGACACTTGGGAAGTACTCCCCTCGCCACCTCAGGGTAGGGCACATCAGGGCAACGCTCCACCTTCGATCTTCAGGAGCGGCGGATTTCCCTCCCTGGCCGCACCACCGGCGGGCATTGTCGAACGGCACGCCCCGGCCGACACTGAACCAGACGGCAGGCGGACGCGGCCCGGTGAGGGGATCTCCCATGGCTCTGGATGAAGCGACGACCCAGTTCCTCAAGCAGATGGCCGAAGCAGGCGGCAAGCCACTGCACGAGATGTCCCCCGAGGAGGCGCGCGGCATCAGCGCGATCCTGAGCGAGCTGTCCGGCACGGGCCCGGAGCCGGCCCGGGTGGAGGAGGCCCTGATCCAGGGTGACGACGGCGGCACGTTCCCCGCCCGGGTCCTGGTCCCGGCCGGAACCCCGCGCGGCGTGATCGTGTACTACCACGGCGGCGGCTGGGTCCTCGGCACCATCGACGAGTCCGACACCCTCGGCAGGGAGCTGGCGCACCGGACGGGCTGCACCGTCGTCCTGGTCGGCTACCGGCTCGCCCCGGAGCACCGCCACCCCGTCGCGGCCCGCGACGCCTACGCCGCCCTGCGCTGGGTCGCCGGCGGACCCGGGCGGGACCTGCCGATCATCGTGGCGGGCGACAGCGCGGGCGGCAACCTGGCGGCCATCGTGGCCCAGCGCAGCCGCGACGAGGGCGGCCCCGCCATCACCCTGCAGATCCTCGTGTACCCGGTGACCGACTGCGACCTGGACAACGCCTCCTACACCGATCCGGCCAACCAGCTCCTGCTGAACCGCGACACGATGGTCTGGTTCTGGGATCACTACGCGCCCGACCCGGCCGCGCGGGCGAGCGTGGACGCCTCCCCGCTGCGGGCGCGGGATCTGTCGGGACTGCCGCCCGCGGTCGTGCTGACCGCCGAGCACGACGTGCTGCGCGACGAGGGCGAGGCGTACGCGGAGAGACTGCGCCAGGCGGGCGTGCCGGTGGAGTTCAAGCGGTTCGAGAGCCAGATGCACATCTTCTTCACCCTGGTGAACGTGCTGCCGGCCAGCGCCGTGGCGCTGACCATGGTCGCCCGGGCGATCGAACGGAGCCTGCGGTGAGGTATGACGCCGTCGTCGTCGGCGCCGGGTTCGCCGGGATGTACATGCTCCACGAGCTACGCGGTCTCGGTCTGTCCGTCCGCGTCTTCGAGACCGGCGGCGGCGTCGGCGGCACCTGGTACTGGAACCGCTACCCCGGCGCGCGCTGCGACGTCGAGAGCATGGAGTACACCTACTCCTTCGACGAGGACCTGCGGCGGGAGTGGGAGTGGAGCGAGCGCTACCCCTCCCAGCCCGAGATCCTGCGCTACGCCGAACACGTCGCCGACCGCTTCGACCTGCGCGGGGACATCCAGTTCGAGACCCCGGTGACGAGCGCCGCCTTTGACGAGACGGACAACCTCTGGCGGGTGCGGACCGGCCGCGGCGACGAGGTGCGGGCGACGTACCTGATCACCGCGGTGGGCTGCCTGTCGGCGGCCCGCGTGCCCGCCTTCCCCGGCGCCGCGTCCTTCCTGGGCCCCAGCCACCACACCGGGCGGTGGCCGCATGAGGGCGTGGACTTCGCCGGACGGCGGGTGGCGGTCATCGGCACCGGCTCCTCCGGCATCCAGGCGATCCCGGTCATCGCCGCGCGGGCGGAGCACGTGACGGTCTTCCAGCGCACCCCCAACTACAGCCTGCCCGCCCGCAACGGGCCCATGGCGCCGGAGTTCGCGCGGGACATGAAGGACCGCCACGCCGAGATCCGCGCCACCATGCGTCACTCCGCCAGCGGCATCCTGGCCGCAGCCAACACCGGATCCGCCCTGGAGGCGACCGGGGAGGAGCGCCGCCGCGAGTTCGAGGCCCGCTGGGCACGCGGCGGCGTGGCGCTCCTCGGCTCGTACGGCGACCTCGCCGTCGACCCGGTGGCCAACGAGTTCGCCGCCGAGTTCGTCCGCGAGAAGATCCGCACGATCGTCACCGATCCCGAGGTGGCCGAGCGGCTCACCCCGCGCGACCATCCGATCGGCAGCAAGCGCATCTGCGTCGACACCGACTACTACGCCACCTTCAACCGCCCGGACGTCACCCTGGTCGACGTCCGGGAGCACCCGATCCAGGAGATCACGCCGACCGGCGTGCGCACCACCGCCGCCGATCATCCGGCCGACATGATCGTGTACGCCACCGGCTACGACGCCCTGACCGGCCCGCTGCTCGGCATCGACATCACCGGCAAGGGCGGCCTGTCCCTGAGGAGCAAGTGGGCGGCCGGGCCGCGCACCTATCTCGGGCTGATGACGGCGGGCTTCCCCAACCTGTTCACCATCACCGGCCCCGGCAGCCCGTCGGTGCTGAGCAACATGATGGTCTCCATCGAGCAGCACGTCGACTGGATCGCCGCCTGCATAGCCCGCCTGCGGGCCGGCGGCGTCGCCGCCATCGACGCCGACCCCCTCGCCGAGGACGCCTGGACCGGCCACGTCGGCGAGGTCGCCGCACTCACCCTCTTCCCGCGCGCGAACTCCTGGTACCTCGGCGCCAACATCCCCGGCAAGCCCCGCGTCTTCCTCCCGTACGCCGGGGGCGTCGGCGCCTACCGGCAGAAGTGCGACCAGGTCGCGGCGGACGGCTACCCGGGTTTCGTGCTCTCGGTGTGACCGCCTCCTGGGCCGGACTCAAAGTGGCCGTTTCCGTCCGCGCGCATGTGGCCGGCCCGGTTCCGGCGGCGCGGACGGGTGCGGCCTTGCGCTCCCGCGCGGCCAGACCGGTTCTGGTCGCGGACGGGGTGCGGCCTCAGGCGCCCGCGCGTACCGCCAGGACGGTCTTGGGCGGGGCGGTCCGGCCCTCCAGGGCGCGGTGCACGTCGGCGGCGCGGTCGAGCGGCACGACGGCGGGCGCGGGCTCCCGCAGCACGTCGCGGCAGACGAGGTCCACCACCGCCGCGACGGCCTCGCCCACCCGCTCGGGCACCAGGTGCGCCACGCCTCCCACGCTCAGCCCGATCACCTGCCGCGAGTTGAGCCAGGCGGCATCGCCCGACAGCGCCTCGTCCTGCCCGCTGGCGTTGCCGAGCACCAGCAACCGGCCGAACGGGGCCAGCCGCTCGAACGCCCGCAGCCGCTGCGCCCCGCCGACCGGGTCGACGACGATGTCCACCCCGCGCCCGCCGGTCAGCTTGTCCAGCGCCGCATCCAGCTCGGCGGCCACGACGACGTCGGTGCACGCCTCGGGCGCGGCGGCCAGCCGCGACGCACTGCCGACGACGCCGATCACCCGCCTGGCCGGATGGATGGCCGCCAGGCGGCAGACGGTGCCGCCCAGGCCGCCGCCGGCGCCCAGCACCAGGACGTCGTCGTGCACGCCCAGGCGGGCGAGGTCCTTCAGCGCCATCCACGCCGTGGCGCCGTTCACCAGGGCAGCGGCGACGCGGGCGAGGTCGGCGCCCACCCGCACGGGCGCGGCCATGGACGCGTGCGCGATGGCCACCTCCGCGTACCCGCCGGCGCGGGGCGCCCGGCCGAAGTCGTTGAGCATCGCGCCGACCGGCTGCCCCGGCTCGAACCCCCGGACCCCGGCGCCGACCTCGCGCACCCGCCCGGTCACCTCGATGCCCGGGGTGAACGGCAGCGGGAAGGCGAAGGCCCCGGCCCTGAACAGGGTGTCCACGAAGCCGACCCCGGCGTAGTCCACGTCGATCGACACCTCGCCCGCGCCGGGGGAAGGGGTGGGCACTTCCGCCGTTTCCAGCACCTCCGGTGGCCCCGGATTCCTCACGACGACAGCTCGCACAACGTCCCCTCATTCCTTCGCCGCTTTAAGGTCAATTATCCGCATAACGGTAACATCGCCCGTTTCGGCAGCTCCGCCCAAAAGCTGATCGCCGGACGACGAACAAGATCAATCTCTGCCCTAGCATGGCTGCCCATGACCGAGCCGGACCACCTCACCGCCCTCCGCACCGCCTACGACACCATCGCCGCCCGCTACGCCGACAACATCCCCGGGCGGTTCCATGCCGCCGCAGGAGTGGTATGAGTGAGGCTGCTTCGAACGCACGGAAAGGACCCCATGCCCGTCTCCCCCGGCCCTTTCACCGGTCGTACCGTCACCGACCTCGCCCAGGACCTGCGCGCGGGCCGGACCAGCTCGGCCGAGCTGGTCAAGCTGGCCCTCGACGCCATCGCCGAGCTGGATCCGCCGCTGAACGCGTTCGTCACCGTGGACGCCGGCGGGGCGCTGGCCGCGGCTCGGCGGGCGGACGACGAGCTGGCCGGCGGCGCCGATCGCGGCCCGCTGCACGGCGTGCCGGTCGCGGTGAAGGACCTCATCGACGTCGCCGGCGTGCGCGCGACCATGGGCTCGCGGCACTTCGCCGAGCACGTCCCCGACGCCGACGCCGCGTGCGTGACGGGCCTGCGCCAGGCCGGCGCCGTGATCGTCGGCAAGACGACGACGCACGAGTTCGCGTACGGGCCCACGGGCGACCGCTCCGCCAACGGCCCCTCGCGCAACCCCCGGGACCCGGCGCTCATGACGGGTGGCTCCAGCGGTGGCAGCGCCGCGGCCGTGGCGGCGGGCATGGTGCCGCTGGCTCTCGGCACGGACACCGGTGGCTCCGTCCGCATCCCGGCCGCTCTGTGCGGGATCGCCGGGTTCAAGCCCGCCTACGGGGCGATCCCGGCGGACGGCGTCTTCCCGCTCTCGCGCAGTCTCGACCACGTCGGGGTGCTCGCGGGGGACATACGGGACTGCCTGCTCGCCTACCACGCCCTGGCCGCGCCGGCCGGGCTGAACGGCGGCGGACGCGCGCCGGTCGGGGCGGAGGCCGGCGGGCGGGCACCTGGAGAGGTGGACGACGGGCGCGCGCCTGGTGGGGTGGACGGCGGGCGGCGAGCGCTTGGCGGGGTGGACGGCGGCGGCGCTTCCGGGAGGCCCGCGCGGGTGGCGTGGCTGGATCCCGCCTCGGTGTTCGCGGTCGACGCGCGGGTGGCCGGCGCGGTGCGGGCGGTGTCGGGGGCGGCCGAGGAGGTCCGGCTGCCCGCCGGTGCCGCCGAGGCGCTGCGGGAGACGTACACCGTGATCCAGAGTTGTGAGACGGTGGCCGTGCACGCCGGCCGGCTGGCGGACGCGCCCGAGCTGTTCGACCCCGAGGTGCTCGAACGTCTGCGCGTCGCCGCCGGGACGCCCGGCTGGAAGTACGTCCAGGCGCTGGAAGGACGGCAGGCGCTGGCCGACGCCGTCGTCGCCGCGCTGTTCGAGCACCATGACGTCATCGCCCTGCCCACCGTGCCCATCACCGCTCCCCCGCTCCTGCGGCGCGAGATGGAGCTGGACGGCGTGGCCGTCCCCGTGCGGGCCGCGCTGCTCGCGCTGACCAGCCCGTGGAACGTGCTCGGCCTGCCCGCGCTGACCGTCCCGGCCGGGACGGTGGACGGCCTGCCGGTCGGGCTGCAGCTCCTCTGCCGCCCGGGCCAGGAGTCCCTGCTGTTCGAGACCGCCGCGGCCGGGAGGCCATGACGACGATGCGGGCGCCGGGTCGCCGATCTTCCGGCTCTGGTGCATGATCGGGCGACAACGATCGGCGGAAGGACCTGCATGGGATCTTCGGACGAGGTCTACGACAGCCCCACCGGCTGGGTGGCCGAGCACATTCGCGAGTACGTCGAAAGCGACGGGAAACGCGGGCAGCGCAAGTGGGGAGTGGACATGCTCCTGCTGACCACCCGCGGCAGGAAGAGCGGCAAGCTACGCCGCACCGCGCTCATCTACGGCGAGGACGGCGGCGGGGAGGACAGCGGCGGCGGCACGGGACGCTACGTCGTGGTGGGCTCCAACGGCGGCAGTGCCACGCATCCGGCGTGGTATCTCAACGTGCTCGACCACCCCGAGGTGCACGTGCAGGTGGGCGCGGAGACCTTCGACGCGCACGCGCGCACGGTCGGCGGCGCCGACCGGGCACGGCTGTGGCTGCAGATGGCCGCGCTGTTCCCCCAGTACGACGTCTACCGGGACAAGACCACGCGCGAGATCCCGGTCGTGATCCTCGAACGGCTGCCCGCCGGAGCGGACCGGCCCGCGCGGACGGCTCCGTGAGCGTCCCGCGTCACGTGGCCCGGTGGTGCACGCCGACGAGCCGGCCGTTGCGCCTGATCTGAGCGGCGTCGTACGGGCACATCGGCCGGTTCACGTACGTCTCGGCGAGATGGTCGGCGTCCACCCGGTCGACGCCCCAGCCGATCGTGTGCCAGCGCGCCCGGCCGTCCTCGCCGGTGGTGTCCAGGACGGCGATCTCGAAAAGCTCGGCGGCTGGAGGGGGCGTGCAGCAGACGTGGGCCGGCGTCTCTCCTCCGGCCGCACGAGCCGGCCGGTTGCGGGTTTCCCGCTGGTCCATGTGGTCATCCCTCCGGTAGCACGGTTCAGTTCCGAGATCCTGCCCGCCCGCGAGGGACCTCAGTCATGTCCCTGCTCAGAAGCCTGGGGGCGGCGCGGATGCGGGGGATGTGGGAGGTGATGCGCCTGGGGATCGGGACCGCGTTCGCCGCCCGGAAACACCATGTTCCTGCCACTTAGTCATCAGAATCTAGCAATGGGGGCCGTTGTCCCAGATGTGGGCACTTAGAGTTGACGCATGGCTGGTCCTTCTGGCATGACACCGATCTCCGCGCAGGACGGAGCGGAGTAGGCCGTGTGCGGCCACGCCGACGATGAGACCCAGCGGTACACCTCCGAGATGGACGAGGTGCTGGCCGAGGCCGTCCACGGCTGCGGAGCGCACATCGGCGTGCTCTACCTGCTGGACGACTCGGGGCAACTCCTGCTCATGGACACGGAGATCGGCCTGCCGGCGCAGATCGTCAAGCCGTGGACCCGGGTCAGGGTGCACGCGGGCGTCCCGGTG
>NZ_JBSFVA010000068.1:0-21393 GCF_053592075.1 Nonomuraea sp. NPDC002799 | reverse complement strand
CGCGACATCGCAGAGGTGGCGGTCGCGGCGCTCGTCAACCCCGCACACGAGGGGCGCTCCTACCTGCTCACCGGCCCGCAGTCGCTCACCCAGCAAGACAAGGTCCGCCTTCTCGGCGAGGCCATCGGCCGGGCACTGACCTTTCAGGAACTTACCCCCGAGCAGGTCCGTCAGGCCATGCTCGCCCAGGGCCTGCCCGAGGAAATCCCCGACCGGCTGCTCGGCTCACTGGCCGACTACGCCCGCGCACCGGGCCCCACCACGGACACCGTGCGACAGCTCCTGGCCGCCCCGCACTCACCTTCACCGCCTGGGCCAGGGACAACGCCACCGCCTTCACGACGCCGCCCGGCTCATGAACTCCCGGCTCGCGCAGGAAGGAACGGCCGTGGCCGACACCATGATCATCGGGATCGTGCGATGGACGAGCCTGATGTTCACGGGCCTTTTCACCGGCTTCGTCGTCGCGGTCCTCGTCCTCGAAACGTCGCTCCGCAGTTACGACCTGCATGTGTACACACAAGTCCGGCAGGTCGAACTCGACTCGCTGGACACGCTCGCGACCGCCACGCTCCTACCGGCACTGATCTCGACAGCGCTCCTGCTCGCCTTCAGGTTCACATCGCGCGAACACACGTTCTGGCTGAACCTGATCGCACTCACGCTACTACTCGCGACCTTCGCACTGACCCTCCTGATCAACCTGCCCCTCGACGCCGATCAACTCACCTGGCGTGTCCAGAGACCCCCCGCCGACTGGGCGAACCTCCGTGACCGCTGGCAGATCGCCCACGCCGTGCGGACCGGCTGGGCCGTCATCGCCTTCGCCACCCTCATCCCCGCCGCGTCGAGAAATGCCACACGAACGTAACACCCACCGCGGGGAAGCGACCAGGACGCCATCGCCTCCGCCGGCTCGGGTGCCCAAGGCCAAGAAGCGGTCAGTATCGGTGGCGCTCCGAGCCGGAGTCGGTGCCAACGTCCGTCCCCGTCAACCCGTCCTGCCGGGATGACGGGTCATCGCGATCAGTCATCAGCCAGCTGGCTGGCCGCGTCCCGTCCGGCGACGGTGGCCCGGCGCAGGAAGTCGGCGAGGAATTCGAGCTCCATGTCGCTGTATCCGTCGCAGATCTGGTCCATCGAGGTGTTCATCCCTTTGTAGAGCTGGAACATCTCGGGGCTCCGGTCACGTAGGGCGCGGATGGTGACGGCGCGGCGGTCGTACGCCTCCGGGTCGCGCTCGCGGACGACCCAGCCGCCGCGTTGCAGTCTGTCGAGAATGCCGGTCATCGTGGCGGGGTGCAGCCCGGCGAGCCGGGCGAGGGAGCTCGGGCTGAGCGGGCCGTGCCGGTTCACGAGTTCGAAGCAGAGGAAGTCGACGTCCTTCAGGTCGACATGTGCGCTGACCTGATGGTTGAGCAAGGACAGCTGAGTGTTGAGCTCGCGCAATGAATCCTTGATCGTCGCGGTCACCCGTCGTCGACGTCGTACCACATCGGCACTTTCGGGTGTGAGGGACGTCATGCGCCATGCCTCCGGAGCTCGATAAAAATACGAACTCAATATTATACGTTGGACGAACAGCATGACAGCCGCCGCCCGGAAACGTGGCTCGTCACGCCGCTGATGCCGCAACGACCGGCCACGTGCGGGCTTCGGATTCGACGCATGATCTGCCGCGACGCTCGCGGAGCGGCACGGAGCTCACCGCGCCCTTGGTGCCGGCGAGGCGGGGGTACTTGACCTTGGCGGTGAAAGTGCCCGTGTGATCGCGGCGGACGTCGACCGCCTGCCAGTGGGCGCCGTCGTCGGTGCTGGCCCATAGCGTACTGGTCCTTCCCGCCGATGTGGGTGAAGTTGGGCCACAGGGTGTCGCCTTGACGGCAGATCGAGCACATCCCGATGATGTTCTGCGTCCCGAACGGCGCTCCGGGGTCGGGCAGCCCGGCGACCGAGTCGGACACGGTCACCGTGCCCGGCATGAACGGCCCGGCGTTCCAGTGCCGGGTGAGGCGCACCGGCCGGTCCCACACGTCGAGCGTCAAGGGATCATCGCTGCTCGTGGCGGTGGCGCTCCTTGTATTGCCGATGTCGAGCGCGGCGGCGTCGAGCGGGCCGATGTACTCGCGGCGGCTGCGGGACGGCCTTGGCCAGCTCGCTCCAGCCGGTCTCGAATTCCTCCATGACCATGAGAACGCGGCCGAGTTCGTACCGGATCTCCGCCGCCTCGGCAGGCGACAGGTTCGCGGACTTCAGCGCGGACCGGAGGGCCGCAGCCAATCTGCGGTAGCGGTCGTCACAGGTGAAGGCGGCGAAGGGCATCTTGTCCGCCAGCCGGGCGACGGCGGTGGGGGTATGTCGGCGTGCGTGATGAGCTCGTACAGCAGGGTCCCGCCTCCACCGGCGTCGGCGCTGGCCAGGGCCAGATCCGCCGCCTGCTCGGCGTACGACATCCATTTGGTCAGGTCGCCCGCCTCGCGGAAGTGACGGGCGAGCCGGAACACCGGCGCCGGCGTGCGACCGGCCAGAGCGTGCCCGGCTCACGATAAGGCGGGCACCAGGCAGCCAGGTTCCGGTGGCGGCGCGCGACAGGCGAGTCCAGGAACTCGCGCAGCAGGCGGCTCTTGCCCACCCCGGCCTCCCCCTCGATGAGAACGAGCGCCGGGCCCCCAGCCAGCTCCTGCTCCAACGCCGCGAGTTCGGGCTCACGACCGACAAGTGCGGGCACCGCCATCAGGCGTGAGACATCGGCCCTCTGCGTCGCCACAGCAGCCACCGGTCGGGCTCCCATCCGTGACATTTCGATCAGCCCAGAGCCTGATGGCATAGGGGTTCAGGTCGTTCAGAACGCGTAGGAGCGGACGGATGTGCGTCCCGTCTACCGAGGAGGCCCGCTGGGCGGGCCCGTCGCCGTCGCGGTCATTTCGAGTTCGACGGCGACACCTGAAGGCAGCGACGCGACTCCGATCGTGGTGCGTGCATGCTGACCCTCCGTTCCGAAGACGGCTATGAGCAACCTCGATGCCGCGTCGATGATCTGCGGAAGTGGCTCGTATCCAGGAGTGCAGTGAACATAGCCGTTGACCTTCACGATGCGCAGGACGGCTTCGAGAGTGCCCAGGGTTTGTTCGAGGGACAGCAGACATCCCAGCACGGCCAGCCGGGCGGCCTGCTGCCCGGCCGCGAGGTCCAGGTTGTCTCCGACTCGGCCTCGATACTGGAACTCGCCGTCGCCGTAGGGAGCGTGCCCGGACACGTACACCAGCTCCCCGACCTGGATCGCGGGGAGAAACGCGTGGGTGGGGGCTGGGGTCGGCCAGGTCAGACCTGAGGCTGATGCGG
Source organism: Nonomuraea sp. NPDC002799 (assembly GCF_053592075.1). Lineage (NCBI taxonomy): Bacteria > Bacillati > Actinomycetota > Actinomycetes > Streptosporangiales > Streptosporangiaceae > Nonomuraea > Nonomuraea sp. NPDC002799. The sequence goes on along the minus strand of NZ_JBSFVA010000068.1, from coordinate 18,051 downwards.
CGGCGATGGCTCGGTCGCGACGGTTGTCAGGAAGGGAAGGCATGCCCACCTCGTGCTAGCGGTGGATGGAGTTGGGCCAGCGCTTGGTCCAGGTCGGCGATCAAGTCGGTGGCGTGCTCCAGACCGATGGAGAGACGTAGCAGGTTCTGTGGCAGGGACGATCCTGGGCCGTGGGTGGGGGCACTCGCCTGATGTTGGATCAGGCTTTCGATGGCCCCGAAGCTCGTTGCCCGCGTGAACAGGCGCACGCCGGCCGCCACTGCGACTGCCGCTTGTGGTCCGCCGCTCACCTGAAAGCTGACGATGCTCCCGAATCCGCCCAGGATGCGGGTGGCCAGTTCGTGTTGCGGGTGGCAGTGCAGTCCCGGGTAATGCACGGCGGTCACCGCTGGATGGGTCAGGAGATACTCGGCGATCGTCTGCGCGGTGGCGGTTTGAGCGCGGACACGCAAAGGCAAGGTTTTCAGCCCTCGGCGGGTCAGCCAGCAATCCAGCGGGCTGGGGACGGCACCTTCCACCCACTGCAGGGTGCGTAGGGACTCCAGCCGTTCTGGGTCTGCCGTGATGACCGCGCCTCCGAGGACGTCGGCGTGCCCGGACATGTGCTTCGTCGCCGCGTGCACGACGTAGTCCACGCCATAGGTCAGCGGACGCTGGAAGACGGGTGTCACGAAGGTGTTGTCCACCGCGCACGCCGCCCCGTGATCATGTGCGATAGCGGCGATGGCTTCCAGGTCGGTGACCTTGAGCAGCGGATTGGACAACCCTTCCGTCCAGATGAGGCGGGTCCGCGGTCGCAGCGCGGAGCGCACCGCACGCCGATCGGTCATATCTACGGTGCTGAACGTCACGCCCCAGCGGGACAGGCTTTCTGTCAGGAGGCGGACCGTGCCCTGGAAGACGTCATCAGGGATCACTATGTGGTCGCCGGCCGGGACGGTGCCCAGGACCGCGGAGATGGCCGCCGACCCGGAGGCGTACGCGACGGCGCCTGTTCCACCCTCGAGTGCGGCCAACCCCTTCTCCAGGCTCATGCGATTAGGGTTGCCCGCGCTGCTGTAGTGGTAGCCGCGCCGATGACCGCCGTCCGGGTCCCGCTCGAAGGACACCGCCAGGGTGATCGGCTCCACCACCGCGCCGGTCTGTGGATCGGGGCCAAGACCGGCATGAACCGCCAACGTCTCCATCTGCGGATGATGCGTCATGTCGTGACCGGCGCTTCGACCCATCTGGCGACAACCTGAACGTTTAGGTCTTCCAGCATGTCCGGACTTGTCACACTCATGTCCATCGGCCTTTTCTCGTAGACTGCGGTACATCATGACTGAGCCGAAGGTGAATATGGAGACCTGGCTACTACGATGAAAGACGATCGACAAAATGTCTTAGATTCTGAAACCCAAGACCCCAAAGGCTTTCCACACAGAAGATCGCTCGACTCCGTGGACTGGGCGATCTTGGCAGAGTTGCAAGCTGACGCACGCCTGTCCATGGCCGAGGTAGCGCGCCGCGTCCACATGTCCGGCCCCGCGGTCAATGAGCGCGTACGGCGCCTCGAGGACATGGGGGTCATCACCGGCTACAGCGCCCAGGTGGACCTGGCCGCGGTCGGGCGCCCCGTGCGGGCGTATCTCCGCATCGCCGCCACAGGCGACATCAGGCAGCAGGTCGGCAAGGTCGTCGACGAGACGCCCGAGGTCATGGAGTGTCACCGAGGCACCGGCCAGGAGTGCTTCATCATAAAGATCGCAGTCGCCGACATCGCTCACCTTGAGAGGATCATCGACCGCTTCACCCGATTCGGCGAGATCACCACGTCGATCTTGCTGTCCAGCGTGTTGTCCGACCGAGCGGTCGAACCGCTGACGACCGCCGGTCCGCGGCGCCGGCCGCAATCGTCCACGAGCCCCCCAGCCGGCGCACAGCAGCGGTGACCTTGATCCATCCGGCGAGCTCAGCGAGGTCGGACCTGCCGCCCACGCTCACGGTGCGCTTAACAAGCTCAGTCTCAGCCAGCGTTGGTGATGGGTAGCAGGCCGCGCTCGGCGAACACCTTCTTGGCTACGAGCGTGGCGTTGATCGCCCGCGGGATGCCGCAGTAGACCGCCGAGTGCAGCAGCGCCTCAGAGATCTCCGCAGGAGCCAGCCCTACGTACAACGCGGCGTTGACGTGTACCTCCAGCTCGATCTCGCACCCGCCGAGCGCCGTCAGCACGCTGAGCGTGACGAGTTGCCGATCGCGGGTTGGCAGCTCCGGGCGGGCGTACATGTCCCCGAACGCCGCGAGCGGATGGGCGAGGCACTGAAGCGCCGCCGACCACAGGCGGCCATCCGGTGCGTAGCGGGCCCGTGGGACCTGGCGGCGTAGGACCGCGTCCTGATGTCGAAGCACCAGCGGCGAAGGCTCATCCGCTTACCGGCGCATGACGACGCGGACCGACCTCACCGCGGCATCGGACAGTTGTCCATCGGCCGACCCCCGACTCGCACCGCGGAGTGCGAACGAATTTCAGCGTACGAGCAACCATATCCCGTCAAGACGATCACTTGTGTATTCAAGACGATCACTTCTTGGTCATCTCGTCCGCTCCCCATACCGTTGCTTCGACTGCGAGAGGTCATCGGCCGCGATGTCTCACCGGTGGTGATGCAATTCGCATTCCTCATGCCGACAGTACATACGTCCGCCGACTTATCTCTCAGCAGCAAGCCCACAAGCCACCTACCAGAAAGTCCGCAAAAATGCGCTTGAAGTATCGCTGGACGGCCACGTTCGCCGTGACCGCCGCACTCGCCATGGCAGGGACCACCTCGGTTTCCGCCAGTACGGCTCAAGCCGAGACGTCAACGGCCATCATGCGGGTACTCGACCTGAGCGACTGCCCAATCCACTGGGTCTGCATCTGGGAATGGCCGCAGTATTCGGGCGCCGGAACCAGGTACAACGGAGCAGGTACGAAGGAATTGGGCGATTACGGTTGGCGAGATATGGTAAGCAGTGTCTACAACCGTACGGGCGGCACAGTGACGCTGGTCGACAGTCGTTCCTTCCTGGAGTCGGACAAAACGCTAGCCGTCCATGCGGGATCGCTCATTCCGGACCTCGGAAAGGTCTCCTACCCTGGGGGCGGGACCTGGAACAACAAGGTCGACAAGATCAAGCTCGGCTGAGCGTACCGGTCGTCGGCCGAGGACGAATGCGAAGCTATCCATAGCGGATACCGAAGCAATCGAGCCCCGGTTCCTGGCCAGTTCGCGAAAGTGACGTGTTCCCCGCTGTGACAGCGCGTGGAGATGCCGGCACGACCTTCGGCGGCTGAGGACGCCGAACCTGAGCCCTGTCGTAGCCGATCCGTACATGCCGCTGCATTGCACGCTGGAATCTTCAGCCCTCTGCGGTAGTGGCGTGTACGGACGACACTTCCAAAAGTTCCTTTTTCGACATGACGTCGCGGTGGCCGTTGGCCTTCACCAGAGAAGCCAGCGGGTGCGATCCCCGCCCCCGCGGCGAATGGAACGAACTGATGAAAAGCACAATCCGGTGGAGCGGCCGATCGCATCGCGCCACTTTCTGGAGAATGGCCGCAGTGTTCCTGCTCGCGGCATCATCGGTGGTGACGCCACCGTTCGTCGCGGCAGCCGCCCCCATTCCCGATGGACACGAGGTGTTCGCCAACGGGGAGCGGGAGGATGGCGCCGCGGCCGCGTACGTCTGCTTCCGAGCCCCGTCGTGGTGCGGGCCGGTGATGGGGGCCTGCTGGCCTTCGCCGGAGCGCACCTCGATGATTGCAGCGACTCCAGCCCGGGCGACATCGTGCTGAAGCGGTCTTCTGACGGCGGCAAGCACTGGGGCCCGTTGCGAGTGCTCGCCAGGCACAGCGCGACGCCGCGGGTGTTCGCGCACAATCCCGTGCCGATCGTGGACACCACCACGGACCCGCATCGGATCGTGTTGTTGTACACCGAGAACCATGACCGGGTCCATGTGCGTACCAGCGATGACCACGGCGCCACGTGGGCGGCCCGGAAGGCGATCACGAAGGAGATCTGGAAGCCCGCCTGGGGAGCCTGGCAGGAAGGGTCGGAGGATTCTCCGGGACAACTCGGCACGGGCCCCGCGCACGGCATCCAACTCAGCAGGGGCGCCGCCGCCGGCCGCCTGGTGGCGGGCGTCACGGTGCGTGTCGCCCCGGGTATCTACAAGGAATCTCCCCTCGGTGGAGCGCTGATCTACAGCGACCAGTACGGCACCGAATGGCACGTCGGCGCGTCCTCGCACGGCGCCGAGCCCGCGATCGGAGCGCAGGAGCTCAGCCTCTTCGAGCGGAGCGATCACCGCACTCAACGACTCCTCCATCTCCACCGCACTCACCGCCATCCACCACGACCCCGCCCACCCATGGACAGTCGAAACACTCGCCACCCAAGCCGGCCTGTCCCGAGCCGCCTTCGCCCGCAAATTCACCACACTGATCGGCCAGCCACCCCTCACCTACCTCACCTGGTGGCGCATGACCACATCCGCCCGGCTACAACGCGAAACCAACGCACCCCTGCGCATCATCGCCACCCAAGCCGGATACTCCTCAGAAATCGCCTTCGCCGCCGCCTTCAAACGACAATACGGCCTCACCCCAGGACGCTACCGACAACACCCCAGCGTGCCGCAGAGCGAAGCGAACGGGTTCCCTGCGATTCCTTACCCGGGCAGCGGTGACGGCATGAACGGCTCGGTGCTCTACCCGCCCTGCGACGGCTGCGCAGGCCGGAAGATCGTGGCGGTGAGCTGGCGCAGCGGCGCGTCCCACGAATACGGAGCCAACCGGCTCGCCAGGGTCACATTCGTCGATGTCACCAGCGGAGCGGCTCGAGCGCCATACCGGCATGTCCTGCTGGTCGAACCCGACGGCAGCGCCGAGGGTTTCCGCGAGGTCGCCAGTCACGCCGACGGCATCTCGTGGTACGGCAACAAGCTCTTCCTCGTCACCGGCGGCGATCCGGACGTGTTCGGCGGCGACCGGCTGGTACGTGTCTTCGACCTCACCCATATCTGGAAGATGAATTCCACCGCGTCACGGCTTCCGCCGACCGCAGCACGCTCGACGTCCATTACCTGACGACCGCTCCCGGCAACGCGCAGAACATCTCGTACTGGCCTGCGAGCGGTGAAGCGTGACTGGTCGACGAATTCCGTGGAGATTATGACGGCGTATACGCGAGCGATCGCCTGGTGCTGGCGTTGAACTGCCCGAATCTCAGCTGCTGACCGTGCCGTCCGGTGGCAGCGGTCGAAAAGTACGTCGACGACCTGGCGGTCGGCACGGCCGCGATGGTGCTTGTCCTGGATCCGCAGATCGTGGTGCTGGGTGGCGGGTTCTTCCGGTCGGCCGACGTCCTGCTCGGCCCGCCGTGCGACAAACTGTGACCCGCTGACCAGCACCTCACGATGACCGTCTCCAGCGTCGAACCCGAATCCTCCTGTGAACACGCCCCCCGGCTCCGGCGATGCGATGACGCGCAGGCGTCCCCGATCACTACCTTCAAGCATCAGCGCAGGTCAGGCGCGGTCCCGTCCGGTCACGGCCGGGGGGATGTTGTGGTTGAGACGGAAGACGTTTTCCGGGTCGTAGACGGCTTTGAGGCCGGTCAGCCGCCGGTAGTCTGCGGCGTCGTACGCGGAGCGCACCTCCGCTGCTCCGTTCTCGCCGTTCATGAAGTTGAGGAACCGCCCACCGGTGCTCCACGGCGCGACCGCCTGCAACACGCGCGCGTGCGCCGGCCGGATCTCCGCGATGTCGGCGCGCTCCAGCCGGGACACCACGTTGAACAGGTATCGCGCGTTGCGGTTGCCGACGGCGTTGTCCACGGCGGGCGGGTGGGCGAGCCTCCCGCCGAGGTGGCGCAGTTCGACGATGTGCGGCACCGGCGCGTGCGGGCCGGCCAGATCGAGAATGGCTCCCACGGCGGTCGCGTCGAGCTCGCCCAGCATGGCCGTGCCCGCCTCGAACGCGCCAGGAGCGACGGGGTCGTTGTAGATCGACCCGGCTTCGGCGTAGGCCAGCTCACCGAGAGTGTCGATCATCGGTCCGATGGCACGTAGCGGCGCCACCAGGCGCTCGCCGGCTCCGGGGTCGCCGGCCGCGCAGGCGATGCGGACATGGACGGTGTGACGGCCGCGCAACGGCTCCGGGATCACCGGAACGTCCGGCAGGGAGATCAGCGCGACCGAGGAGTTCATCGCGTCGGGCACGGTGGCGGCCCATTGCAGGTAGGTGCCGAACACGTCGGCGGCCTTCTCGCCGGGAAACACCAGCGCCCCGCCGTAGAGCGTGGTGACCGGCATCAGATCGATCTCCATTCCGGTCACCACGCCGAAGTTGTCCCGGCCGCCGCGCAGGGCCCAGAACAGGTCCGGCTCGACGTCCTGGGTGACGTGCCGCAGGCGGCCGTCGGCCGTGACGACGTCGAGGCCGCGCACGTGGTCGGCGGCGTAGCCGAAACTCCGGGACAGCAGCGCCAGGCCACCGCCGAGAGTGTAGGAGACGGCGCCCACGAGCGGGGCCGAGCCGGACAGCGGCGCCAGCCCGGCCGGCGCCGCCTCGTGGATCACCTGATCCCACCGTGTCCCCGCGGCCACCCACGCGGTGCGGGCGCCGGCGTCCACCCGGACAGCGCTCATCCGCGCGGTGGTGATCAGCACTCCGCCCTCGGCGGCGACGGCGGCCGAGGCGTGCCCGGTGCCCTGCACCGCCACCGGGAGGCCGCGGCCGCCCGCGTACGTCACCGCCGCCTGCACATCGGCGGGTCCGGCGGCGCCCACCACCAGGTCGGGACGATGCCGGCGGGCGGTCTGATAACCGGCGCGTTCCTCGTCATACGCTTCGTCCCGGGGCGCGAGCACCGGCCCCATCACCTGCTCGGCCAGCCGAGTCACGATTCCTCCTTCTTGCCGATCCGAGAGGCCAGGAACCGGCCGGCCCGCTCCAGCGCCGCTACCGCCTCGCCCGCATCGCCCGCTACGGCGAGCTGGAACACGTGCGGTTGGCGCGGAGCCACCTCCAACCTCACCTCGACCTCGTCGGTCCCGGCGCGCCCGGCCAGCCGTACGGCGTCGTCCAGCAGGAGCTCGCTCGAGCCGACCTGGATCAGCAGCGGCGGCAGCCCGGTGAGGTCGGCGAAGATCGGGTTCGCCTCGGGCGCCGACCTGTCCCCGTCGGAGATGTACTGATCGAAGTACCACGTGAGATCGGCCGGAGTGAAGATCGGGTCGACTCCGTCCTTGGACCGCATGCTCGCGCCGCTGAGGGTGAGATCGACCGCCGGCGAGAACAGGACCGCCGCCGCAGGCAGCGGCAGGCCGGCGTCCCGGGCGCGCAACATGGTGACGACGGCCAGCCCGGCCCCGGCCGAGTCACCCGCGATCACCAGCCGCCGGGGGTCGGCGCCGGAGTCCAGCAGCTCGCGGTAGGCCGCCAGGCAGTCCTCGGGCGCGGCCGGGAACGGATGCTCCGGCGCCAGCCGGTAGTCGAGCGAGACCGCCCGGCCGTCGAGGTGCCGCAGCAGCGCAACGGTGAGGTGGGCGGTGACACGCGCCGACCCGACCACGAAGCCGCCGCCGTGGAAGTACAGCAGCACGTCCTCGCCTGTCGTGCCGGGCGTCTCGATCAGCAGCTCCAGCGCCGGCCGACCGCCGAGCGTCGTCGCCGACACGTGGACATCCGTGGGCAAGGGCCTGGTGAGTAAAGCCGCGGCCTGCTCGCGGCGTTCGGCAACGTTGTGCATCCCGTCCTCCAGTAATTAGTCAAGCCACCTGACAGTCAGGTGACTTTACCATGCCGGCTGATATCGTCAAGCTGCCTGACGAAATCGCATGGAAGGAGGCCCCCGGGGATGACGACGCGATCCGGAACGCCCAAGCGGCAAGACGAGCCCAAGGTGCCGCTCCCCACCCTGCTCACACAGGCCAAGGACATCGCGATCGGGCGGCTGCACCAGCGGCTGGCCGACGAAGGGTTCGAGGGCATCCGGTACGTGCACGGCTCCGTCTTCCGGTTCATCGACGCCGAAGGCTCGCGGCTGACCACGCTCGCCGAACGCTCCGGGCTCACCAAGCAGGCGATCGGCGAACTGGTCGGCGAACTGGAGGATCACGGTTACGTCGAGCGGGCGGCCGATGCGGGCGATCGCCGCGCGAAGATCATCCGGCTCACCGACCAGGGCAGAATGGCCCAGGTCGCAGCGGCCCGAATCCTCACGGACCTCGAGCGACGGTGGTCGCGGCATCTCGGCGGGGACCAGGTCACCATGCTGCGGCGCGCCTTGGAAGAGGTCATCGCCCTCGAGAGCGGGTAGCAGTCCGACCGTGCACGAGGCTGCGGCCGAGTTCGTTGACTTCGTCTTCAACCCGAGTCCACGAGTGATCCAGACCGTTGCCCGCCGCGCCGATCTCTTCGGTCGGGCCGGCCCGGCATCGAGCGCGTCGGCCGACGGCTCAGGTGGGATGCTCAGTCCGTTACGAACGCCGACAGGTCGAGCGCGCTGAGACGTTCGGGGTCACTCAGCCCATCGATCGCGACGATTCTTCCGCCGGCGACAGTGAAGCCCATGACCGACACCGGCCGGTGATCGACGGTGATGACAACCCCGGCGGCGCCGCTCACGAGGGCCGGATGAACGCGTGCGTCAGGCCGTGCGAACATCAGCGCACGACCCGCCACCTCGACAGCGCCGCGAATCACGGCAGAAGAGACTGACCGCAGAGGCCCTGCGTCGGTTCGCAGGGTGACCTTCGGGTCGAGAAGCGCGATCAGTGCGTCGAAGTCCCCACCCCGTGCTGCCGCGAAGAAGGCATCGACCACCGAGTGCTGGCGGTCCAGATCGGCATCAGGCACGACACTCGCTCCCTGGACACGGCGACGCGCACGACTCGCGAGCTGCTTGACGGCGCTCGTTGTGCGCCCCAGTATTGTTCCGATCTCCTCGAACGGGACTGCGAATACGTCATGCAGGACGAACGCGAGCCGTTCAGCAGGAGCCAGCGTCTCAAGGACGACGTACAGTGCGATGCCCACCGACTCGGCCAGCAGCGCTTCCTGCTCAGGATCGGTGCCGCCGATCTGGCTAACGATCGGGTCAGGCATGTGCCAGTCCAGCGGCTCCTCACGCCGCGAGGCCCGGGAGCGCAGGATATCCAGGCAGACCCGCCCGGTCACCGTTGTCAGCCACCCGCGCAAATTCTGCACGCCACTCGTGTCCGCGCCGCTTAGCCGAAGCCACGCTTCCTGTACGGCGTCGTCCGCCTCGTGCACAGAGCCCAGCATTCGGAAGGCGACACCCAGCAGATGCGGGCGGTGCTCCTCGAAGCCTTCCGCCAGCCATCCCCGCTCGTCCATCCGTCACATTCCTCGATCGTCCATTCGTGTCATTACAGTGATGAGGCGTCGGTCCACGCGTTGGTCACGCCCGGGTTGGCGGCGACCTTATCCAGCAGCGATGCCGACGGCGTTGTCATCCACGTCCCTACCTTCGTGATCGACCGACGCGGCCCCCGCCGGCGTGCTGATCGCGAAGGGAGCGGTTTTCGTCAAGAAGTCATCCGCTTTCGGCCGGGGTGCAGCGGCACCCCGGCCGGATCGAGAACCGCCAGGTCTGAGTGTTTCTGGCTTATGCCACCCCGCGCGGCCGGGCGCTGCTGGACCCGGCGCCTCTATCTGCCCGGCACAGCGGATGACGATGGCTCCGCTCGTCGATGCAAGAGTCCTGCTGCCACTACCAAGTGATTGACCAGATCGATCGCTCAGAGCAGCGAGTAGGCCGTCATCGCTCTCTTCGACCAGGCCGAACAGCGTGACCCTCACCATCGCAGGCCGTGGATCGTGCTCATCGACGGCGCCCATCACCTTCTTCCCCGGCCGCGCGCAACCGGGTCAGAAAAGGCGATAAGTCCCGAGGACGGTTAGCTCGTCCGGGATGGGCGGCTCGACGATCCACTCCCTGAGGTTCTCCTGAAACTCCCTGAATTCGGGCACCGCCAGGAGGGGATTGTCGATCCCATCGTCCAAAGCAAGCAGGACCACGAAGGTCACGCCGTCGGCAAGCTTGCAGGACGCGTACCGAACGCCATCCGGCTTTACCCGTTCGATCGCTGCGAACATCCTGTCGATAGAGGCCTCGAGCTCGTCAACGCTCGCGGCCTTGACCTTGGGGCGGATCATTATCAGACTCATCAGAGATGTAGCTGCTTTCGTTGTCGTAGGTGAGAACTCGTGCGGCGCTGATCACGGCTGACTCACAGCTCATCCGGGGATGGACAGTCCAGCCGCCCAGCTCCAGTGAGCACTTGCGGTCGTGGTGTCCATGCGACCGGGCCGACGACCGGTGCCGGTCAGCCCCAGCTCGCGCCGGCCGGCTCCTTGATCGTGGCATTCAGCCGGTTGAAGAAGTTGGTCGTGGCGATCATGAGGATGATGGCCGCGAGCTCCTTCTCGGTGAAGTGATCAGCGGCCGCGTCCCAAATGTCGTCCGGCACCGGTTCGCCACGATCGCTCAAGCGGGTCGCGGCCTCGGTAAGTGTCAGCGCCGCGCGCTCGGCGTCGGTGAAGAAGGGCGACTCGCGCCACGCGGGCAGAGCGAACAGGCGTTCGTCGGTCTCCCCCGCCTTCTTCGCCGAGCTGACGCCCGCGTATACGCATGCGCTGCAGCCGTTGATCTGACTCGCCCGCAGATGCACGAGCTCAAGCGTCGTCTGCGACACGCCGCCCTGGCTCATGGCCTTGTACAAGCCCTGGATCGCCTCCATCGTGCCAGGAAGGACCATTGCCGGGTTCTTCATCCGTGCTTGCATGATCTGCTCTCCTTCGGTGGTGGCTGACTTCGGCTCGATTCGCCGCGTCACCGCTATGACGAATGAAGTCGGCGAAAGGTGACAGGAGCGAGCCGCCCGCCAACCGGACGCTCGGAGCACGGCCCCGAAGAAGCGAAGGTGACGCAGATCTCCTCCGGCCGGCCGTCACCTTCTCGCCCTCGCCCTCGCCTTCGCCTTCGTCAGGAGTGCGGCACGGCCGATCAGCGACCGCGACAGGGCCGTCTACGCCCGCACCTACGACCAGGCCGAGGCCATCCGGGCGGGCAACGCCTGGTATCAGGACCTGCCACCAGGACATCCAGGACATGAACGGCTACGCCAAGGTGAACGCTCCGGTCCTCGGCCTGGTCGCCCCGGACACCCGGCCCTGGTTCGAGGGCACGCTGCCCCAGGTGGCCACGGACGTGCGCGGCATCGTCACCGTGGACAAAGCGCTGCACTGGCTGTGTGAGGAAGACCCCGCACTGGCATCCCGGTCACTGACCCAGTTCTTCGACTGACCGACGGGACCGTCCAGCTCTGGCAGTGCCAGGTCCGCTGACCGATAGGACCGCTTCAGCATCATCACCGCGAAGTCCCGGCAGCCGTCCGCGGTGTCGCTCGCGCAGCCGTTCCCGTCACCTTTCCGCCTGCGGTTCCGTCATAGCTCTGGCATCCGTAACCGTCCGGCAGGCAAGGCCGAAACCGGCGGGCGGGCGCACAAACCTGACGACCACCGAAGGAATGATCATGGAAGCACAGACGGCCGCCCGCAGGACCACGGCCCTCGTCACCGGCGCGAACAAGGGTATCGGTTTCGAGACCGCGCGCCAGCTCAGCCAGCTGGGCATCACCACCGTCGTCGCCGCCCGCGACGAAGAACGCGGCAAGGCGGCGGCCGCGCGCATCGGTCAGCCGCACGTCCGGCTCGACGTCACGGACGCCGGCAGCGTGCGGGAGGCGGCCGCGTGGGTGGAGCGGGAGTTCGGCGGGCTGGACATCCTGGTGAACAACGCCGGGATCATCGGCACGCCGGAGTCACAGCCGAGCGCCACCTCGCTCGACGTCGTCAGGCACGTGTACGAGACGAACGTGTTCGGGGTCATCACGGTGACCAACGCGCTGCTGCCCCTGCTGCGCCGTTCTCCGGCGGGCAGGATCGTGAACCTCTCCAGCGAGCTGGGCTCGATGGAACGGGTGCTCGACCGGCACCACCCGATCTGGGGACTGCACGACCTTGCCTACAATTCCTCCAAGTCCGCCCTCAACATGATCACGGTGAGCTTCGCCAAGGAGCTGTGGGACACTCCGATCAAGGTGAACTCCGTGGACCCCGGGTTCTGCGCGACGGACATCAATGGCCACACCGGTTACCGCACGGCCGAGCACGGCGCGCGGCAGGCCGTACTGCTGGCGACTCTGGACGCCGACGGGCCGACGGCCGCGTTCTACTTGGACGAGCGCCCGCTGCCCTGGTGAGGCTCCTGCTCCAGCCGTAGATCGTGCGGCTTCGTCGTGGGGCGGTCCGGCGAAACCGACGTGGGTGCTCGTCATCGACGAGACCGGTGATCCGAAGAAGGGCAGCCCGACGGGCGGGGTGCAACGCCAATACACCGGCCCCGCCGGGCGGATCGAAAACACCCAGGTCGGAGGGCGGTGAGGAGAACAGGCCCATGTACTACCTGAGGCCTGGCCTGGTCGGCTGCGCTTCCGCGTGCTTGCACCTACTGGTCGGGCGTCTACTTCGGAAGCAGAGAGCTCAGGCGCGACGGTCAGCGGTTGTGCAGGAAGTTCCAGTTCTGCTCGTCGGCCCACGTGGTGAAGTCGCGCCAGGGGATCTCCGGGTAGGAGGCACGCAGGGCGGCGATGTCCACCCCGAAGCTCTCGCGGTTGAACCAGTCGCGCATCGCCACACCATCTTCGCCACCGTATTCCGGCAGCGATTCGCGTTTCGGTTCGACGTATTTGACGGCGTGGCCGGAGGCGGCGGTGAGCGCGGTGGCCATCTGCTCGCCGGTCAGCTCATCGGCGGCCAGTTCGACTGTCGCACCGGTGAAATCGGCGGGTCTCTCCAGTGCCAGGCGTACGAACGCGGCGATGTCCGCCACGGCGACATGCTGCACGGGACGTCCTGACGGTATCGGCAGGGACAGCACGCCATCGCGAAGCCGGGCGCGCGCCCATGGCGCGGTCGTGTTCTCCATGAACGCGACCGGTCGCAGAATCGTGGCGGGACCTCCCAGCCGGGCGATCTGCTGTTCCACCCGCAGCTTGGCCTCCAGGTGTCTGATGCCGGTGTCGCGATCGGCGCCGGCCGCTGAGCTGTAGATCAGGCGAATCCCCAGCTGGGCGGCCACTTGGGCCATCGTGCTGCCCTGCCGGACCTCTGCCTCGGGACCTGCCTCGTAGGACGTGGACATGGTGAAGATCGCATCCATCCCGTTGGCGGCGGCCTTCAGGGTCTCGTGGTCCTCCAGATTTCCCGCCACGACTTCGGCGCCCGCTTTTTCCAGGAGTTGCGCCCGCTGGGCGCCGATGTCCCGGGTGAGCGCCCGCACCGTGTGGCCGTACGCGAGGAGCTCCCGTGTGACGGCGCCCCCCTGCTGCCCCGTCGATCCCGTCACCAGAACACGCATGTTCGTTCCTCCAGTTTTCCCTGACAGTAATCAAAGGGACAGTACCAAATGAAACTATTCTGCGTGTTGCTAGAATGATGGCGGTGATCTCGGAAGACGACCACCAGCTCATGCTGGCCTGGGCCAATCTCGTTCAAGTGCACGCCGTCATGCGGACCGAGCTCGGCCGGCGCCTCGAGGAGCAGGTGGATGTCTCGCTCTCCGAGCACGAGGTGCTGTTCCGCCTGTCCCGGGCCCCGCTAGGCCGCCTGCGGATGATCGACCTCGCCGAGCTCACCCTGCAGCCGAAGAGCGCCATCACCCGGCTCGTCGAGCGCCTCGTGCGACGCGGTGCCGTCACCCGTCACCAGCCCGCCGACAACCGGCGCACCACGTACGCCGTTCTCACCCCTGAGGGGCGCGGCCTTTTCGACCGTGCGCGGCCGGTGTACGTCCAGGGTGTCCGGGAACTGCTGGGCGACCACGTCTCCCCTGCCGATGTCCAGCTGCTGCGGCAGAGACTCCGTGCCGTCCTCGACGGTCTAGGGGCCTGGTCCGACGAACGGTGCGACCCGCAACCGCTCCAGGACGCCAGCCCGTAGCGTGGCCACATGGACGTGCCGGCTGAGCGGTTGCACAGGGGGACTCCGAGCTCCCGCTGCAGGCGGCGGATCCGCCGGCTCACCGCGGTGGACGATGCGGAGCCGCCCGGCTGAAGCCGTCCTCCTCGGTCACCGCCGAGAAGTACCGCGGTTGGCGTAGCTGCACCCACTCGCCTCGCATTCATCTGGATCGGTGATAACTGCAGGCGACAACCGCTTCTGGTTCGTCGCGTGTTGCCGCGCTCGAATGGACAGCGTTCTCACGAGAGGTTTGTGATGTCTGTTCATGAAGCTCTGGTCGCAAGGCCGGAGACCGCGGAACATGTCGCGTTGCCGAACGGCGGAGGGTTCCTGCTGCTGGCCGAGGCCGCCCACACAGATGGCGCGCTGGGTGCCAACCGCCTCACCCTGGCCGCGGGCGCGAGGGGCGCCCGCCGTCACTACCACGCGCTGTCGAGCGAGCTGTTCTACGTGGTCGACGGCGAGATGGAGTTCGAACTCGACGGTGAGGTGATGCCGGTGGGCGCGGGCGGGTTGGTGGTGGTGCCGCCCCGGATGCCGCATGCCTTCGGCGCCGCGCCCGGGTCGACGGCCGTCCTGCTGGTGGTGCTGACCCCTGGGGTGGATCGCTTCGGCTACTTCCGCGCGCTGGGCCGAATCCAGCACGGCCTGGACTCCTTCGACAGCCTCCTGCCCGAGCAGGAGCGCTACGACGTGCACTTCCTGTGATGACCTTCAAGCTTGCCGTGGTGAAAGCGAGTTCGATGTCCACTCCCCTTCCTGCGATCGGCCCCGGGTCGACGGCGGTACGTCTGGGCGCGCTGTTCGGCCCGTCGGTCTTCGGAGTCACCGCCGCGGGCGTCGCCCTGCCCCAGGTCGCCACCGCGCTCAACGCCGGCCCGGCGGCCGTGGCCTGGGTGCTGACCGCGCACGCTCTGGCGCTCGGTGTGGGTGTCGCCGTCTTCGGGCGGGTCGCCGACACCCGGGGCGTCCCCTTCACGTTGCTGGCCGGGACGGTGGTGCTGGGCGCGGGCGCCGTGATCTGCCTGCTCGCGCCGGACCTGGGTGTCCTGGTGGCGGGGCGGCTGGTCCTGGCGGCCGGGTCGGGGGCGACGGCCGCGAGCGGTGCGGCCCTGCTGGCCGCCGTCGATCCGGGTCACCGGCCCCGGGTGCTGGCCGGGTACGGGATGGTCATCGCGGTCTTCGCGGCCGGGGCCACCCTGGTCGGCGGCGCGGTGACCACCTGGCTGAGCTGGCGGGTCACCCTGGTCCTGCCCGTGCTCGCTGTGCCGGCGGTGCCGTTCTGCCTGCCGCTGGTACGGCGGGCAGGCTCAGGCCGGCCGGTCGACGTCACCGGGGCCGCCCTGCTGACCGTGGTGGCGAGCACGCTGCTGGTGCTCATCCAGGCGCGATCGCTCCAGCTCGACCCCACCCTCACGGCCGGGCTGGCGGCACTGCTCGTCCTGGCCGGAGCCGGGCTGACGGCGTGGGCGCGGCGGCACGTGGACGGCTTCCTGCCCAGCGCGGTGCTCACCGACGGGGCGTTCAGGAACGCGGTCGGCGTGGGCATCGGCGTCTTCGCCGGGCTGTTCGCCACGATGTACGCGGTGCCGCAGCTCCTGGCCGGCGCACACGGCTGGAGTGTGCTGGCGATCGGGGCGGCGCTGCTGCCTGGCGCTGCAGTGGGGGCACTGCTCTCACGCAAGGCCGCGCTGCTGACGCCACTGAAGGGGAGCAGGCTGCTGGCGGGCACGGCACTGGCCGCGTCCCTGGCACTCGGCCTGGCCGCCTGGCGGGCCGATGGGCCGACGGAAGTGGCGGCCGCCGCGCTCAGCCTGGCCGCGTTCGCCGTCACGCAGGTCGTGCTCACCGGGCAGATGTCGGCCAGGTTGCCTGCGCACCTGCGCGGCGTGGGGATGGGACTGCTCAACCTGACGTTCTTCGTCGGCGGTGCGACGGGCTCGGCCGTGGCCGGGGCGCTGTCGGCGTCGATGGGACTGTCCGGCGTCCTGGTGGTGGTCGCGGCCTTCCCGCTGGCCGCCGCGGTGCTGGCTCTGACATCACGCCGGTCGGCTCAGCCGCTGGCAGAGCCGACCTCACAGGCCGGCTGAGCAGCCCCCTACGGTAGCGCCGCCCGAATGTGCCCTTGCGCAAAGGGCTGAGAAGGTATGCGCAGAAACCAACGCATCTGGAGGTGAGATGTTCAATCGGGCACTGGGAGATGACGCCGAGCTGCGTCCGTTGGAGCCGTGGCAGGCCGGCGAGTTCGCCGCCTATGCCGACCGGGTACGCGATGCGCTCAAGCCCTGGATTCCGTGGGCCGACTCCATCGTGGATGAGGCGTCGGCCCGTGCCTTCCTGCAGAACTACGCCGATCGCCAAGCCGCCGACACCGGTCGCATCTTCGGCCTGTACGTCTCAGATGTCCTGCAGGGCGGTGTCGTCTACCGCGCCTTCAACGCCGCTCAGGGCGGCTGCGAGCTCGGCGTCTGGCTCGCTCCGGAGGTACGAGGCAGGGGCCTGATCACCCTGGCCTGCCGTAAGCTCATCGCCTGGGCGCTCGACGTGCGGGGGATGGTCCGCGTTGAGTGGCTCTGCGAC
The DNA here is from genome assembly GCF_053592075.1 of Nonomuraea sp. NPDC002799. Taxonomy (NCBI): domain Bacteria; kingdom Bacillati; phylum Actinomycetota; class Actinomycetes; order Streptosporangiales; family Streptosporangiaceae; genus Nonomuraea; species Nonomuraea sp. NPDC002799. The sequence goes on along the minus strand of NZ_JBSFVA010000068.1, from coordinate 1,390 downwards.
CCCCGTAACCAGGCCAGTATCGCCGCCGCTCGACGCCTCGGTTTCACCCACGAGGGCACCCACCGCAAAGCCTTCTGTCTCGACGGCGAACACCGCGACGTACAGGTCTGGGCCATCGTCTCCTGACTAGTACTCCAGCCGTAGATCGTGATCTTGTTGCTGGAGTGCGGTGGAGAGGGGGCAGCGGTCAGTCGTCGACGAGATCGAGCTGGGCAGCCAGGCGTCCGCTACTCAAGTCCTTCGAGACGGCGGGCATCTTTGATCTCGCTGATCCTGGCAGCCGTCATCGGGGTCCACTCCCTCCTCTGCCCGGCGGCACGGAGGGCTTCTCCAACCTCGCTGAGCTTCACGGAGGACAACACGCCCGCCCGCTCGATCAGGTCGTCCCGGGCCACGGTGGTCAGCCATGTGCACGGAGTAAGGCCTGGACGCGGGAACGCGAACCGCAGCACGCCTTCGAAGGGCAGTCCTTCCGGGGCTCCTACGGCCACTTCAACGCCCAGGCCGCTGATGTCGACGCCCGCCGGCGCAACGACCTGCATCGCCTGAAACCCGGATGACTCCTCGTCCGAGAGCAGCACGACCGGGCGTCGCTCATCGAAGTCGACCCACCAGACTTCACCGCGTTGCATGTGTCCTCCTGGCATGAGACGGCGGGCGAACGCTGCGTGCCCCGTGCGGGACACGGAAGGGATGCGGCCCCGTCTTCGCACGTCGTGCCCGAGGGGCGGTAAAGACGGGCGCGGCCATCGTTGATCATCGGTGTGAAGACTGAAGATCATGCGGTGGCCGCGAGTCACAGCGTAGACCCTGCCCGCCGGCAGGAGGCGTTCGAGGTCCTGATGTCCCGGATAGCGGGCCGGTTCGCGCGGGTTGAACCCCGGCGTCGGGTGCGGGACTTGGTGCTGGGGCTGCTGTCGGACCTGCCGCGCAAGAACTGCTGGAGCATCGCCGAGTGGGCCGGGGCAGGCCAGTCCGCATGGAATGCAGCACCTGCTCGGCCGGGCTAAGGGGGATGCCGACACCGTCCGCGATGACGTGCGCGAGTACGTGCTGGAACATCTGCACGACGACGATGCGGTGCTGGTCGTCGATGAGACCGGGGACGTGAGGAAGGGCACGCACACCGTGGGTGTCCAGCGCCAGTACACCGGCACGGCTGGGAGGATCGAAAACGCTCAGGTCGCTGTCTACCTCGTCTATGCAGGCCGCCGCGGACACGCGGCGATCGACCGCGAGCTGTACGTCCCGCGCTCGTGGACGTGCGACCCGGACCGCTGCCGGGCGGCGGGACTGGGCGAGGATACCGTCTTCACGACCAAGCCGGAGCCGGCCGCCCGCATGATCGGCCGGTTCCTTGACGCTGGGCACCGTGTGGGCTGGGTCGCGG
>NZ_JBSFVA010000067.1:0-23380 GCF_053592075.1 Nonomuraea sp. NPDC002799 | reverse complement strand
CCGAGCTCCTGTCGTGGCTGAACATGGTCGCCCACCACCTCGCCGACCGCATGACCGCGACCGCGATCTGCTGCCTGTACGACCCGCCCACCCGCGTCCTGCGCTGGGCCAGGGCCGGGCACCTGCCGCCCATCCTGCTGCGCGGGCCGGACGGATCGGAGCTGCCCATGATCAAGGGGCCGCTGCTCGGCGCGTTCACCGACGCCCAGTACGAGGAGGGGGAGCTCCAGTTGCAGGCCAAGGACACCCTGCTGCTCTACACCGACGGGCTGATCGAGCGGCGGGACCACAACCTGCGCCATGCCCAGAACCGGCTGCTGAGCATCGCGCGGCGCGAGGCCGCCACCCTCGATCACCGCCTGGACGACCTGCTGACGCACTGCGACTCCGACACCGACGACGACACCTGCCTGATCGGCGTCCACCTGAGCTGACCCCCCGATTCCCCGCGAGGTAGGGCATCCTAGGTGCGGTGGAATTCCGTGCCGCGGATCGCCTGCTCGCCGACGCCCGCGCCCTGCTGAGCGAGCACGCCGCCGTCCGCCGCCAGGCCGCCGACGCCGTCGCCGTCGTGCGCGCCGAGGCGGCCAGAGCCGGGCTGGCGTCGGTGCCCGTCTCCCGGCTGAAGGACGTGACCGGCGGGCGGCTGCGCGTCGGCGCGCTGGAGCGGGCCGGGCTCACGACGGTGCGGGCGGTGCTGGACGTCTCGCCGTACCGGTTGCAGACCCTGCCGGGGATCGGCGCGCGCTCGGCCGCGCAGCTCCACGCGGCAGCCCGGCAGATCGAGCAGGCGGCGGCCGAGGCGGCGAGCATCCGGATCGACGTCGAGCGGCGCGACCGGCCGGCCACGGACCTCGTGATCGCCCTGCACCGCCTGGTGGCCGCCGGCCCCGACCTGCCGCGCGCCCTCGACGCCGCCCGCGACCTCGACCGGCGGCTCGCGCCGCTGCTGGCCGAGGCGAAGCCGGCGCGGCACCGGTTGCGCCTGTTCCTCACCCCGCCCGGGCGCCGGGAGCGGGCGCGCGCGGCGGCCGGGGAGCTCGCCGGGCTGCTCGACGACGTCACCGAGACGCGGCTGCTGCTCACCCAGGTCACCACGGACCTGCTGCGGCCGGCGGCGCGCGGCTTCGAGGCGTGGGCCGACTACGAGTCCCGCGCGCCCGAATACTTCGGCCTGCTCGCCGAGCTGGCCGGGGAGCCCGCCGAAACGGGGCAGGGGCTGCTGCCCGGCGACCTGGCGGCCAAGGTCGCGGCGCAGCCGCTGGACGACACGCATCGGCGGGTGTCCCTGCGCGGCTACCAGGCGTTCGGCGCCCGGTTCTCGCTGGCGCAGGAGCGCGTGATCCTGGGCGACGAGATGGGGCTGGGCAAGTCGATCGAGGCCATCGCCGTCCTGGCGCACCTGCGGGCCACCGGAGAGACCCACTTCCTGGTGGCCTGCCCGACGAGCGTGCTGATCAACTGGATGCGGGAGATCGAGGCGCGCAGCACCCTGCGCGCCATCCCGCTGCACGGCCCCGACCGGCTCGCCGCCCAGCAGGAGTGGATGCGGCACGGCGGCGTCGCCGTGGTCACCCTCGACGGCCTGCACCGGATGACTCCCGTCCCGGTCGGCCTGCTGGTCGTGGACGAGGCCCACTATGTCAAGAACCCGGCGGCCAAGCGCTCCCAGGCCGTCGCCTCCTGGTGCGGGCGCACCGCGCGCGTGTTGTTCCTGACGGGCACGCCGATGGAGAACCGGGTCGAGGAGTTCCGGGTGCTGGTCTCCTACCTGCGGCCCGAGCTGGCCGACGGGCTGCGCACCAGCGACCTGGTGGCGGGCGCGCGGGCGTTCCGCAAGGCGGTAGCGCCCGTCTATCTGCGGCGCAACCAGGAGGACGTGCTCGCGGAGCTGCCCGACCGGGTGGAGACGGACGAGTGGGTGGCCTTCAGCGGCGCCGACTTCGAGGCCTACCGGCGGGCCGTCGCCGCCGGCGACTTCATGGCCATGCGGCGCGCGGCCTACGCCGAGCCCGTCACCTCCGCCAAGCTCAAGCGGCTGCTCGAACTCGTCGAGGACGCCGCGGCGGGCGGGCTCAAGGTCGTGGTCTTCTCCTACTTCAGGTCGGTGCTCGCCGCCGTCGGCGCGGCGCTGGGCGGGCGCGCGCACGGGCCCCTGTCGGGTGACGTCAGCGCGGCGGGGCGGCAGCGGATGGTCGACGACTTCACCGCCGTCCAGGGGCACGCGGTGCTGATCAGCCAGGTGCAGGCCGGGGGCGTGGGGCTCAACCTGCAGGCCGCGTCCGTCGTGATCCTGTGCGAGCCGCAGGTGAAGCCGAGCATGGAGACCCAGGCGGCAGGGCGGGCGCACCGGCTCGGGCAGGTACGCAGGGTCCAGGTGCACCGGCTGCTCACGGTGGACTCCGTCGATCAGCGCATGCTCGGCATCCTCCAGCGCAAGTCCCGGCTCTTCGACGCCTACGCCCGGCGCAGCGACCTGGCCGAGTCGGCGGCCGCCGCCGTGGACGTCTCGGAGCAGGCGCTGGCCCGCCAGGTGGTCGAGGAGGAACAGCGCCGGCTCCTCGACGACTCCCCGCCGCCCGAGCCGCCCGGGTAGGCCGCCCGGGTAGGGCCGCCCGCAGGCGTCTCAGCCCGAGCCGAAGCAGACGAACGTGGCGGCCGACTCCCCCGCCGACGCCGCCGCCAGCGCGTCGGCCGGGCCGGCGCCGCCCGCCACGCCCTGGTGGTAGGCCATCATGACCTGCTCGGCGACGTGGTCGGGCACCCGGGTGAGGCTGGAGACGACGGTGGCGGAGCCCAGGTAGAGCAGCGCGGCGGTGAACCCCAGCAGCTCGTCGCCCGCCCTGACCACCGCCTGGCCGACGTCGCACGCCGACAACACCACGTGTCCCGGGGCCCGGCCGAGGGCCTGCAGGTCGTAGGCCATGAGCGGGCCGTCGGCCAGATCCAGGCGGGAGAAGAACACGTTCTCGCGCTCGTGGTGCCCGTGCGTGGCGAAGTGGGCGAACGACGCGCCGCCGAGGGCCTCCAGCGTGGCGGAGACGGTGGCCAGCCCGCCCCTGAGCTGCCGCGCCTTGGGATGGACGGCGGCGAGCCGCTCGACCTCCGTCTCGGCGTGCTCCAGGTCGGGGCCCGCCACCAGGACCGAGGAGTCGCCGTCGGCCGCGTACGGCGCCCGCGCCCGCCTGGCCGACAACCAGACCAGCGCGGACGGGGCCACCACCAGCGGCCGGCCGCGCAGCTCGGGCAGCAGCCCCCAGGGCACCGCCGACAAGCCCATGGTCGGGATGACCACGATCCCCCGGACCCCGGACAGCGCCTGCCGCAGGGGCGCGATCACCGCGGCGGAGATGGTCCCGAGCTGGCGCCTGATGGAGGCCTCGATCACCTCGCGCAGCGCGGGCCGCAGGATGCGTCCCGCCTGGGCGTTGAGGTCCCCGGCCAGCCGCCGCGCGGCCTCGGCGACCGGCTCGTACGCGCTCAGCTCGTACAGGCGGCACCGCCCGCGCGCGAGCACCAGCGCCAGCAGCCCGCCGTCGACGTTGAGCAGGCTGACCATCGCGTAGTCGTCGGCCGCGAGCGCCTCCTCGACGGCGTCGGCGGAGGCGGGGGCGAGGGCGGGGCCGGCCGCGCCGGGGAGCTGCCAGCCGCGCTCCCTGATCACCTGCTCCAGCTCCAGGCACCGCCGGCGCAGCCCGGGACGGCGCCGGCCGGCGGCCTCGTCGGCGTGCAGTTGCTCGGCGAGCTGCCGCAGCTCGGCCAGCGCCTCGGCGGTCCCGGCGTCCTCGGGGGCGTGCGGCGGGCGGTAGCGGAAGGCCTGGGCGCGGCAGCGCTCGGACCAGGCGAACACGTGCCGGGGCGTCCCGCCGGCCAGGGCGGCGGCGAGGCCGTGCGTGGCCAGGTCGGCGCCGAGCGCGGCGACGCCGGTCAGCAGGTCGAGGCTGCCGAGCCGGCCGCGGTGGGCGTGGATGAGCGCCAGGCCCGCGCGTACCCTGCGCAGCGCCTGGCCGCGCTCCCCGTGCGCGCCGGCCAGCTCGGCGGCGGCCAGGTGGCGCATCAGCCGGACGTCGAGGGGTGCCCGGCGCGCGGCCATGGGCGCGGCGGCCGCCTCCTCCAGGCGGCCGGCGGCGATCAGCCCCCTGATCGAGATCAGCCCGGCCATCTCCCCGTCGTCGGGCATGTCCAGCTCGGCGAACCGGGCGGCCAGCTCGCCCGCCCGCCTGGCCACGGAGCCCGGAGCCGCCGTCTGGGCCGAGTCGCAGCGCAGCCGCATGAGCACCGCCCGCAGCGCCCAGGCCGTGCTGCCCCGGCGCCTGAAGTGGGTCTCCGCGCGCCTGGCCCAGGCCCGCGCCTCGTCGTGCCGGCCGGCGTCGAGCGCGCACTGCGCGCGGGCCAGCTCGGCCTCCGCGTAGTCCTGCATCAGCCGCTGCTTGCGGAAGCCGTCGATGGCCCGCTCCAGCGTGCGCCCTGCCTCGTCGGTCAGGCCGACGGCCAGCAGCGCCCTGGCCCGGTCGAGCGCGAGCACCGGCACGAAGCCGGGGCTGACGTCCTGGTAGAGCCGCTCCACCCGGGCGAAGACGGCCAGCGCCGCGGGCACGTCGCCGAGCAGCAGGTCGCAGTAGCCGTCGTTGTGCAGCGCCTTGGCCGCGAGCACCTCGTGGCCGCTGGCCTGCGCGAGCTGCGCGCTCCTGCGGGCGTCGTCCCTGGCCTGGCGGACCCTGCCGGTCATGAGGTGGATGACGGAGCGGTTGAGCAGCACCCTGGCCAGTTCGACGCGGTCGCCGTCGCCGAGCATGGGCGCGGCGCGGTCCAGCTCCGCCAGGGCCTGGATGTGCGAGCCCATGCGCAGGAGCATCAGGCCGCGCTGGGCGTGCACGATGGCCAGCTCGGCGGGCGGGGCGCGGTGCTGGGCCTCGTCCAGCAGCTCCAGGCCGAGCCCGGTGCGGCCCTGCTCGGCCTCGGCGTGCGCGAGGCTGGTCAGCAGCCGCGCCAGAAGGTCCGCGCTGCCTGCGGCGACCTGCCCGCGCGCGTCACCCAGCTGCCCGTTCGCGGCGGGGTTCCAGCTCAGGAGGGACAGCGCGCGTCGCAGTCTGCGGGCGGCCAGCGCCGGGCGACCGTCGTCGGTCGCCTCGACACTGAGCCGGTGCAGGCGCTCCACCTGCGCGCGGAGCGCTTCCGCGGGCCCGCTGTCCAGCAATCCCGCCTCGCGGTGGTCAGAGGATGAGTGAGGGCGTCACCGCAAGTATCGTCGCTCGCGCCGGATCGTCCAGTCCCTGGCGCACCACGAGTTGCGACAGACCGCGCGGCACCAGGTCGAGGACGAACCGGCCCTGGTCGTCGGCTCTGACGGTGTGCGCGCCCGTGCAGCCGCGCAGCTCCACCAGGTGGTCGCCGGGCGGCGCGAGCCAGCCGTCCACGCGCACGGCGTGGTCGTCGCGCACGCTCACGCTGATCATGATGGTCAGGATCTCGCTGTCGAACGTGATCGTCCGGCTGTCCTCGCCGCCTCGCACGCCCGCCGGCAGCACCGCGTCCGGCTGGGGACGCAGGATCTCGAACTCCGGGGATTCGAGGGCCAGGGCGAACTGCAGGCGTTCGACGAGGGTGGCGGGGACCGGGTCGACGGCGCGGTAGACGTCGGCGATGTCATCGAGCAGGAGCTCGTCCTCGAAGGAGGGAGCGCTGTTCCCGTCTGGGCTGTTCATCAGGGGCTCCAATCCGGGTCCTTCGCGAGCAGGAGGCGCAACTTCGCGAAGCACCGGCCGCGCGTCGGGCCGATGCTGCCCATCGGCATGTCCAGCGCGGCGGCCACGGCCTCGTAGTGCGGACGAGGCACGAAGGCGATGATCCGCAGCAGCTCGGCGCAGCGTTTGGGCAGGCTTTCGACCGCCTGCCAGAGTGCGCGGCGCCGCTCGTCGTCCACGAGGAGCTCGTCGGGGGTGCGGACCCCGTCGGGCAGCTCGTCGAACGCGTCATCACCGGGAAGGTCGTCTTTCCGGGAGGCGGCGCTGACCCGCCACGCCTCGCGGCGGGCCGTGATGACGAGCCACTCGGTCAGCGCGCCGGGCGCGGAGATGGCGTGCAGGTGGCGCAGCAGGATCAGCCAGGTGGTCTGGACGACGTCTTCGGCGGCCTGCGAGGTCAGGCCCTGGTTCCTGGCGGTGTGCCACAACATGGGGGTGAGCTCGGCGACGATCGCGTCCAGCGCGTCGCTCTTGCCCTGCCGCGCCTCGACGAGCAGGGCGGCCAGCCGGTCGCGGCGCTCGCCACGGCCGGCCGGTGCCCGCTCCACCGCCGGATCTCCGGTCATCAGATCCGCACGATTTCCGGCCGGACGACCTTGTCGTTGATCATCGTGTCGATCACCCTCCTGGCCCGCTCCACCCGATCGACGCCCACTTGGCCGAGGGTCTTGGTCAGCTCGGCGGCGACGCAGCCGGCGATGATGGGCGTGGCGAAGGAGGTCCCGCTCCAGCCGCAGAACGCGCCCACGGTGTCGGCGTCCAGCGAGGAACGGTCGCCGGTGGACAGGGCCGCGTTCTGGGCCCCCCGGAACGCGGGCGGGAAGGTGCTGATCACCATCGCGCCGGGGGCGCGCCACCGGACGGCGGGGTGCTCGTTGCTGAAGATGGCGATGGTGCCGTCGGGGTTCTTGGCGGCGACGCCGAGCATGGGGGCGAGCGCCGGCCCCTGCACGGCGGTCTCCGACAGGGCGGCCAGGTAGAACGGCCTGGTGGTGGCGTAGTTTCCGGCCGCGTTGACCACGATGACACCGCGCGCCCGCAACTCGTTGACCTTGGCGAACAGCGCGGCCATGGCCGCGTCGCCCGTCTCGGCGAAGCCGCCGAAGGAGCAGCACAGGACGTCCACCGGCGCGCCGATGTCCAGCAGGCGGTCGAGCGCCGCGTGCACGGCCTCGGCGGGGACGACGCCGTCGCTGTGCATGACCTTGTAGCTGAGGACCCGGGCGTCGGGGGCGATCTGGGCGATGAGGCCGGCCAGCATGAGGCCGTGGCCGCTGTGGGAGTTGAGCGTGCCGACGAGGGGGTTGGGGACGTGACCGAGGTCCTCGTACCCGATGAGCCTGGCGACCTCGCGGCCGTTGTAGGCGGGATGGGAGTCCTCGATGAGCTGCTGCCCGTCGGGGTCGACGGTCAGGAACGCGTCCGGGTCCGTCACCGGCTTGAACCAGGGGTGGCTCGTGACGCCGGTGTCCAGGACGGCCACGGTGATCCTGGGCCCGCCGAGGTTGCCGAGTGGCGTGCGGCGCGGCGGCCCGGCCACCACGGTCACGGGAAGCCGGCCGTAGCCGGCCCTGCCGTGCACGCCCGGCTCGTCCACGACGGCGTGGCCGCTGGTGGCGGGCTCGCCGCCCAGGCCGAGCGAGCCGATGCCGCTGGTGGCCGAGCCCACGAACAGGTGGTCCAGGCTGATCCTGCTGAGGCTCGCCTTGAACGGCCAGTCGTCGGGCTGCGCGCGCAGGGCCTTGCGCACGGCGCGCAGGGCGTACCAGGCGTCCGCGTCGACGTTCTCGGCGATGATCTCCAGGACCGCGGGCATCCAGACGGTCTGGCTGCCGAAGTCCCTGCTGCGGGCGCGCCGGACGCTCTCCTCGGAGAGCCTCAGGTGCACCGCGGCCAGCGCCTCGTTGATCCAGCTCACCACGCCGTCCTCGCGGAGCGCCTGCCCCGGCAGCAGCAGCACGTCCGCGCGGTAGACCGTGGAGTCGGGCCGGCGCTCGCCCGGATCCAGTGGCACGGCCCACGGGTCGAGGATCCTGGCTCCGTGCCGGTCCAGGACCTCGCGGGGAAGGGTGATGCCCTGCCAGGGCGGCCCGAACTCCTCCGGGCGGCCGTGCACAGGTGGTTCGGGAATGTACTCGATGGTCATGGCACCGTCTCCGTTCTTCCCTCTGTGCCGTACGAGAGCGGATCACGTCCCGCGATACGAGGGGCCCGGTAACGGAAGCATTACAAAAGCGGACCTGCAGGCTTTCAGAAAACTTTCTGCAAGGGATTGCACGAGCTCGTGCGCCTGGGTACCTTCCGGGCAACACCCCCGGAACACGTCGGGCCCGGGTGTCGCCCCACCCGAGCCCGACCAGGGGATCACCCCTCGTACACCCGGAGAGTGCACGATGAGACCCTACAAAGCGGTCATTGCCGCCCTGTTAATCATGGGTGGCATCGGCGCGACGCCGGCGGCCCCGGCCGCCGCCGCCCCGCCCGGCGACAGAGACGTCATCGCCAACCTGTGGAGCTGGAACTGGGGCTCCGTGGCCAGGGAGTGCACCGGCCACCTCGGCCCGGCCGGCTACGGCGGCGTCCAGGTCTCGCCGCCGCAGGACTCCCTCACCCGGGGCGGAGCGGTCTGGTGGGACGTCTACCAGCCCGCCGGCTACACCCTGACCAGCAAGTTCGGCACCGAGAGCCAGTTCGGGGCCATGGTCGCGGCGTGTCACGCCGCCGGGATCAAGGTGTACGCCGACGCCGTCATCAACCACATGACCGGCCAGGGCAGCACCAGCTACGGCGGCACGACGTTCGCCAAGTACGCCTACCCCGGCCTCTACTCGGCCGCCGACTTCCACTACTTCGCCGAGGACTGCGGCAACTCCGACGGCCTCATCCACGACGGCGACTACGGCGGCAGCGCCCGCAACGTCCAGAACTGCGAGCTGGTCGGCCTGGCCGACCTGGAGACCGAGGAGGACTACGTCCGCGGCGCCATCGCCGGTTACCTGAACAAGCTCATCGGCCTGGGCGTCGACGGTTTCCGGGTGGACGCGGCCAAGCACACCGCCCCGGCCGACCTCGCCGACATCTACGGCAGGCTGAACGGCTCGCCGTACATCTACCAGGAGGTCATCTACGGCGGCGGCGAGGCGGTGCAGCCGGGCCAGTACACCGGGATCGGCGACGTGCTGGAGTTCCAGTACGGCCGCCACCTGCGCGAGAAGTTCTACGGCAACGTCTCCGACCTGCGCACCTTCGGCGCCACCTGGGGTGGCATGCAGCCGGCCGGCAAGTCCGTCACATTCGTCGCCAACCACGACACCGAGCGCGGCTCCAGCGCGCTGAGCTACAAGGACGGCGCGACCTACCGGCTGGCCACCCTCTTCCAGCTCGCCTGGGACTACGGCACGCCGCAGGTGTACGACGGTTTCACCTGGAGCGACAGGGAGGCGGGCCCGCCGCACACGAACGGGTTCGTGCGGGACGCCGTGTGCGGCGGCGGCTGGGAGTGCGTGCACCGCGACCCGGCGGTCACCGGCATGGTCGGCTTCCACAACGCGGTCAAGGGCGCCCCGGTCGCCAACTGGAGCTCACCGAACTCCAGCGTGATCGCTTTCAGCCGCGGCGCCAAGGGCTGGACCGCGATCAACAACGGCACCGGCTCGCACACGGGCACGTTCGCCACGGGACTGCCCGCGGGCACGTACGCGGGCGTCACGGGCACCGGCCCGGTCCCCGTGAACGCCGGCGGCCAGGCCACCGTGACCGTCCCCGCCAAGGGCGCGGTCGCGATCGTCGCCGGCGGGACGGCGCCCGCCCAGGTGGCGGTGACCTTCAACGTGACGGCCGGCACGACCTGGGGGACGAACGTCTACCTGGCCGGCTCCATCCCCGCGCTGAAGAGCTGGAACCCGGCCGAGGCGCTCCCGCTCTCCTCGGCGGCGTACCCGGTGTGGAGCACGACGGTGACGCTGCCGGCCGGCACCTCCTTCGCGTACAAGTTCATCAAGAAGGACGGCTCGGGGAACGTCACGTGGGAGAGCGGCGCCAACCGGGCTTACACGACGGGCTCCGCGGCCTCGACGATCACCGCCACCTGGAAGTGAGCCTCAGCGGTCGCCGGTGGGATCGACGCCGCGCAACATCATCCCCTGGCCCCGGGACCGGTGCAGGTCGCCGGCCGGCCGGTCCTCGGGGTCGCGGAACTGGATGAGCAGGGTCGTGCGGACCTCGCCCGCCGTGTTGACGCCGGACCCGCGAACGCGGCCGAGCGGAACTGCGCGTCGTGGCAGTGCCGCAGCTCGGTCGGACGCCCGGCGAAGGCGCGAGCGCTGCGCGCACGCCTGTCATACGATCATGTGCTCAGGGGGTGACCATGGTCCGCGCTTACTACGAGGCTCCCGACTACTACGTGCCGGCGCCCGGCGACCCGCCCGCCGTCTTCCTGGCCGGCGGCATCACCGGCGTCGAGGACTGGCAGCGGCGGGCCGCGTCCGCCCTCCGGGGCGCCGGCGTCATCGTGCTCAACCCGCGGCGCCGCCGCTTCCCGATCGACGACCCCGCCCAGACGCCGATCCAGATCGCCTGGGAGCACCACCACCTGCACCTGCCGCAGGTGCTGACGCTGTTCTGGTTCCCGCCGGGCGACAGCGTGCAGCCGATCGCGCTGCTGGAGCTGGGCGCGGCGCTGGACGACCCGGCCCGCCGGCTGGCCGTCGGGGCGCACCCCGGTTACCGGCGGGTCGAGGACGTCCGGTGGCAGGCCAGGCTGGCCCGGCCGGGCGAGGTCGTGCACGCCACGCTCGACGGCACGCTGGAGGCCGCGCGGGCGCGGCTGGCCTGAGGGGCGCTACGCCGTGATGCCCGACTCCTTGGCGGCCTGGTCGATGGTCGCGAGCTCGTCCTCGGTGAAGTCGAGGTGGTCGACGGCGGCCACGTTGGCCTCCAGTTGCCCGGGGCTGGAGGCGCCCACGATCACGGAGGTGATCCGGGGGTCGCGCAGCGCCCAGGACAGGGCGAGCTGGGCCACGGTCTGGCCGCGCTCCTGCGCCAGCCCGGCCAGCGTCCTGACGAAGGTCAGCACCTGCGGCGTCACCCGGTCGGCGGTGAGGAACCGGCCTTCGGCGGCCCGGGAATCGGCGGGGATGCCCTCCAGATAGCGGTCGGTGAGCAGGCCCTGGGCCAGCGGCGAGTACACGACGCAGCCCACGCCCTCCCGCTCCAGCACGCCGAGCAGGGCGTCCTCGATGCCCCGGTTGAGCAGCGAGTAGGAGGGCTGGTGCACCAGGAGCGGGGTGCCGAGGTCGCGCAGCAGCCCGGCGGCCTCGGCGGTGCGCTCGGGAGAGAAGTTGGACACGCCCGCGTAGAGGGCGCGGCCGGTGCGGACCATGTGGTCGAGCGTGGCGACCTGCTCGGCCAGCGGGGTGTCCGGGTCGTCGCGGTGCAGGTAGAAGATGTCGACGTAGTCGAGGCCGAGCCGGGTCAGCGAGCGGTCGAGGGTGGCCAGCAGGTGCTTGCGCGAGTTGCCCTTGCCGTACGGGCCGTCCCACATGGGGTTGCTGCCCTTGGTGGTGACCACGACCTCGTCGCGCAGCGACCGGGGGAAGATCTGGCCGAACGCGGACTCGGCGGCGCCGATCGGCGGGCCGTAGCGGTCGGCGATGTCGAAATGGGTGATGCCGAGGTCGAAGGCCTTGTGCAGGATGGCGCGCTGACCGTCGAGGGGCTTGCCCGCGCCGAAGTTGTGCCACAGGCCCAGCGAGACCGCGGGCAGGAGGAGACCGCTGCGGCCACACCTTCGGTACGGCTGACGTTCGTAGTCCACGATGACCTTTCAGATGAAAGCGTTACGGAAAGGGCTTACCGCCTCAACGTACTAGCACTTTCCGCGCAGGAGCCCGGCGGGCACGGCGTCCGCCAGCGCCTGATACCCCGCCGGGTTCAGGTGCAGACGGTCACCCACGTCGTACGCCGGCAGCAGCCGGACCGGGTCGCCGGGGTCGCGGACCGCCCGGTCGAAGTCGATCACCGCGTCGAACCCGCCGCCGGTGCGGATCCAGTCGTTGACCGCCTGCCGCCCCGCCTCCCGGTGCCCCTGGTCGTAGGGGTCGTTGCCGCCGAAGGGGGTGATGGTCGCGCCGTAGACCAGGATGTCGTGCGCGTGCGCCCGGACGATGATCTGCTCGTAGGCGGCGATCAGGTCGTCCGCGACCCGCTTCTGGGCCTCCTGCGTGGCCTCGGCCGTGCCGAGGTCGTTGACGCCCTCGAACACGATCAGCCACCTGACCCCGCTCTGCGCCAGCACGTCGCGGTCCAGCCGGGCCAGGGCGCCGGGGCCGAGGCCGTCGCTGAGCACGCGGTTGCCGCCCGTGGCCTGGTTCGCGATGGCGACGCCGGCCGTGCGGGGATCGGCGTGCAGGCGGTCGGCGAGCCGGTCGGGCCAGCGGTCGTCGTGGTTGGTCGTGGAGCCCCGGCCGTCGGTGAGGGAGTCGCCCAGCAGGACGAGCGCGGCCGTGGCGGGGCCGGACTCCACTTCGACGCCGCTGAGGAGGTACCAGTGGTCGACGGGGGTCGCGCCCGGCAGTTCGGCCGCCTCCACCCGGTTGCCCGCCACCAGGTGGGAGGTGGTCCTGGAGCCGGGGTGCGCGGTGACGGCGGCGGCGGACTGGCCTTCGGCGAGGTAGACCGTCACGGCGAGGACGGAGCGCGGGGCGAGCGGGAAGCCCAGGGGGTCGGACACGACCTGCGCCCCGGCCGGGACGACCGCGCCGGGCCGGCCGGAGAACGTCACGGGCCGGGCGCTCTCCGGCCGGATGCCGCTGCCCCCCGCCACGTTCGCCGCAGGAAGCGCCACCGAGACGCGGGTGATGGGCAGCGGCGTGCCGCCGAACGCGTTGGACAACCGCAACCGCAGCCGCCGCCCGCCGGCCGACACCCGGACGGTCTGCCGCAACGTGCTGTCGGCCAGCGCGAGCCCGTCTCGCGTGTACGGCCGGGGCGGCAGGTCGGCGGGCTCGGCCCGCTGCGGCATCGCGGTCCAGGTGGCGACCCAGGTCTCCGAAATGTTTCGGCTCACTGTCGGCGTTCCTTCCAGAGGTGTGCGCAGGTGATCCTATGGCGAGGCGCACACCTCCGGACTCGCGGGGCTATTGGGGACCGAAAGTTTCGGCCCTGGCGACGATGGGGGTGCGCAGGGTGCCGAGCCGGTCGATCTCGACCTCGACGACGTCGCCCGGCTGGAGCAGCCACGGCGGGGTGCGGACGTAGCCGACCCCGTCAGGGGTGCCGGTGGCGATGACGTCGCCGGGGTTGAGGGTGAAGGTCCGGCTGATCAGGGAGAGCACGTCGCCGACCTCGAAGATCATGTCGCGGGTGTCGCCGTCCTGGACGGTCGTGCCGTTGACCCGGGTCTGGACGCGCAGCCCGTCGCGCGGGTCGCCGGACTCGTCGGCGGTGACGATCGGGCCCAGGGGGCCGCTGCGGTCGCCGTTCTTGCCGAGCGTCCACTGCGAGGTGAGCTTCTGGGCGCGCCGGGCGGTCAGGTCGTTGAAGGTGGAGTAGCCGAGCACGGCCGCCCGCGCGGTGGCGGGGTCGGCGTCGGCCAGGGGCTCGGCGACGTAGGCGGCCAGCTCGCCCTCCCAGTCGAGCCCCGCCTCCCCGGACGGGACCGGCGCGGGCACCCCGCCGACGCTCAGCGAGGCCGTCCACCGGCCGAACAACGTCGGATGATCGGGCACCGCGTGGGAGCCCTCGGCGGCGTGCGCCCGGTAGTTGAGCCCGACACAGATCACCCGCGCCGACGGCGGCACCGGCGGCACGAACTCCACCGACGCGGCGGGCCGGGTCTCCCCGGCGAGCTGGGCCGCCTTGGCCGTCCAGCCCCGCGCGTCGGCCCAGAACGAGGCCACGTCCGTCACGATCGCGACCACGTCGCCGTCCAACCGGGCCACGTGGACGGTGTCCTGCCCGGGCAGGCGCACTCCGGCGAGCTTCACTGTCCGTCCTTCCAGTCGAGCGGGACGAGCTTGAGATCGAACTCGATCTCCTCGTACGGGCCGTCCATCTCCCAGCCATCGGTGCGCGGCCGGGGATGGCAGATGAGCTCTTCCTTGACCGCGTAGGCGGCGTCGGAGTCGAGGTAGGGGTCGCCGGCCAGGAACACGTGCGTGGTCAGCGGCCGGTGGCCGGCGGCGGTGACCCGGTAGTGCAGGTGGGCCGGGCGCATCGGATGGCGGCCGATGGCGTGCAGCAGCTTGCCGCCGGTGCCGTCGGTCGGCACCGGGTAGCTGCTGGGCCGGATCGTGCGGAAGGAGTAGCGGCCCTCGGCGTCGGCGGTGAACAGGCCGCGCAGGTTGCCGATCTCCTGAGTGTCGTCCTGGGTGTCGTAGAGGCCGGTGTCGTTGGACTGCCACAGGTCCACGGTCGCGCCGGCCAGCGGGGTGCCGTCGCAGTCGAGGACCCGGCCGTGCACGACCGTGGGCACGCCGCGGTCGCGCTCGGGGCCGGAGCTGATCCAGGCGCCGTTGTCGCGCGCGGGCGCCGGGGAGTGGAAGGGGCCTTCGACCGAGGACGGCGTCATGCCCTCCGGGCCGACGTGGTTGACGTCGTCGACCGCGCTCGTCAGGCCGAGCATATCGGACAGCAGGATGAACTCGTTGCGGTCCGGCGTGCACATCCGCCCGGTCTCGATCAGGAAGCCGAGCCCGGCGAGCCACTCCCGCTCGGTCGGGCGCACCTCCTCGACGAAGGCGTGCAGGTGGGCGACCAGCGCGGAGACGACCTCGTTGACCCGCGGGTCCGGCCCGTCGACCTGGCTCAGCACCTGGCGCAGCAGCGGGGTCATGTGCCGCCTCCTGATCGCACGATGAGCACGCGAATCATGGCAACCTCCTTGGAACCCGCCGATTGGTCGCGCAATCGTACCGACCTGATCAGGGTCCGGTCATCGCGGGCAGGCGGCGTTCCAGAAGGCCCAGAACCGCGTCGGCGGCCTTGCCGAGGACGGCCAGCAACAGGATGGAGAGCAGGAGGATGTCGGTGCGGCCGGTGTTCTGGCTGTCGATCAGCAGGAAGCCGAGCCCCATGGAGGAGGCGATGAGCTCGGCCGCGACCAGGAACAACCAGCCCTGGGCCAGGCCGAGCCGCAACCCCGCGAGCACGGCGGGCGCCGCGTACGGGAGCTGGATGCCGGTGAGCAGCCCGATCCCGCGCAGCCCGTAGGCGCGCCCGGCCTCGACCAGGTGCGGGTCCACGTGCGCGAGCGCGGCCGAGACGGTGGTGTAGACGGGGAAGAACGCGCCGATCGCCACCAGGACGATCTTCGGCCCCTCCGCGATGCCGAGCCAGAGCACCAGCAGCGGCACCCAGGCGAGGGACGGCACCGCGCGCAGGGCCGCGACGCTCGGCGCCAGCAGCGCCCTGACCGGCGCGGACAGTCCCACGGCCGCGCCGAGCACCAGCCCGGCCGAGGCGCCGGCGGCGAAGCCGAGGAGCACCCGCTGCCCGCTGATCGCGATGTGGTGCCACAACTCGCCCCGCCGGACCAGCTCGGCCACCGCCGCGAGGACCGCCGACGGGGAGGGGAGCTGGCTCGGCGTGAACGCGCCCGCCTGGGTGGCGGCCTGCCAGAGCGCGAGCACGATCAGCGGCACCAGCGCGCCCGCGGCCAGCCGGGTCGCGCGGGACCCCTTCGCCGCGCGGGACCTCTTCGCCGTACTGGAGCCGGTGGCGGTGCTGGGCCCCTTCGCCGCGCTGAGGCCGGTGGCGGTGCTGGAGCCCTTGGCGGTGGTTTCTCTCACGAGGTCTGGGCCTTCGTGGCGTAGGCGGGCTCGAACAGCGAGTCGAGCGCGGTCCTGGCCTCGGCCTCCGAGCGCACCTGGCTCTCCTCGACGAGGGTCGGCAGGATGCGTTCGAGAACCGCCCGCTGCTCCGGCCCGGGGACCGGGCTCACGTCAACCTTGGTGCGCTCCTTCAGCACCAGCGTGGCCACCTCGGGGGCCAGCTTGGCCTCGGCCGCCAGCAGGCTCACCGTCTCGTCCGGGTGGGCGGCGATCCAGGCGCGGGCCTTCTCGTAGGCGTCGACCACCGCCTGGGCGAGGTCGGGGTGCTCGGTGAGGAAGCCTTCGCGGGCGTTGAGGAAGCCGTAGGAGTTGAAGGCGGGGTTGCGGTAGACCAGCTTGGCGCCGGAGCCGGCCTGGGCCTGCGCCATGAGCGGGTCGAGACCGGCCCAGGCGTCCACGTCGCCGCGCTCCAGCGCGGTCTTGCCGTCGGCGTGCTGCAGGTTGACGACCTCGACGTCGGTGCTCGACAACCCGGCCGCGCCCAGGGCCTGAAGCAGGAAGAAGTACGGATCCGTGCCCTTCGTGGCGGCCACCTTCTTGCCCTTGAGCTGCGCCACCTTCGAGACCGGCGAGTCCTTGGCCACGACGAGCGCCGCCCATTCCGGCTGCGTGTAGACGGCGATGGTCTTGATGGGGGTGCCGTTGGCGCGGGCCTGCAGAGCGGCGGCGCCGGCGGTGGAGCCGACGTCGATGCTCTCGCCGCGCAGGTTCTCGTTGGCCTTGTTGCTGCCCGCCGACAACACCCAGGTGACCTTGGTGCCCTTCAGTTCGTCCTCCAGCCAGTGCTGGTCGCGGATCACCAGGCTGAGCGGGTTGTAGTAGGCGTAGTCGAGCCGCAACTGACCGGCGGCGGCGGAGGCGGCGGGCGCGCCGGTGCCGCCGCCGCTGCTCTCACCGGCGACGCAGCCGGTGACGCCGCCCGTGGCCAGCACGGCGATCAGGGCGGCGGTCAGGAGGGAACGGCGGTGGATCATGGGGTGTGCTCCTTGGCGGGGCTGGGACGGGGGACGCCGAGGCGGTCGAGCAGGCCGGCGCGGAGCTCGGCGAGCTCGGCGCGGCCGCGGTCGCGCGGCCGGAGATAGGGGACGTCGAGCTCGGTCACGACGGTCGCACCCGCACGCGACGCCTCGGCGCCGGCCGTGCGATCACGGTCAGCGCCGAGGAGGATCACGCGGTCGGCCAGGTGGAGTGCCTCGTCGACGTCGTGGGTGACGAGCAGGACGGTGGTGCCCGCGCCGCGCTGAACGTCGGCCAGCAGGTCCTGCATGCGCAGCCGGGTGAGGGCGTCCAGGGCGGCGAACGGCTCGTCCAGCAGCAGCACGCCGGGGGCCCGCGCGAGCGCCCTGGCCAGGGCCGTCCGCTGGGCCATCCCGCCGGAGACCTGGCGGGGCCGGTGCCGGTGGAAGCCTTCGAGGCCGACGACGTCCAGCCAGTGGCCGACGACCTGCCGGCCGCTCGCCCGGCCGGTGCCCTTGGGCAGGCCGAGCGCCACGTTCCCGGCCAGGTCACGCCAGGGCAGCAGCCTGGGCTCCTGGAAGACCACGGCGCAGCGTTCGTCGATGCCGCGGACGGGCCGGCCGTCGACGAGGATCTCCCCCATGGCCGGCCGTTCGAGCCCGGCGACCAGCCTGAGCAGGGTGGACTTCCCGCAGCCGGACGGACCCAGGATGGCCACGATCTCGCCGGGGGCGACGTCCAGGTCGATGTCACGCAGGACCGTGTGGCCGTTGCCGAACGTGTGACCGGCACCCCGCAGGGTGACGGCGGCCGCGTTCACCGGCCCTCGCGATGGGACACGGGCGGTCATCGGTCCCTGTCGTGCGGGGCGTCCCAGTCGGCCGGTGCCGGCTCGACGGCGATCCGCCGGGGCCCGTCGTTGAGGAACGACGGCGCGGGGCCCTCGGAGAGGTGGCGGAAGGTGGCGAAGTCGGTCGTCTCGCGGAAGGCGGGCCGCTGATAGAGGTCGCGCGCGTACGCCCAGAGGTTGGGGAAGTCGGTCAGCGCCCGCTCGCTGATCTTCGCCAGCGGGTTGTAGCCCAGGTCGAAGCGGGCCAGCGTCGGCCACAGCCGCACGTCCGACTCGGTGATCCGGTCGCCGAACAGGAATCTGCGCCCGGCCAGCCGCTCCTCCAGCCGTTCGAGCGTGGCGATGAGGGAGTGGCGGTGCTCCTCGTAGTCGTCCTGGTTCGTGGCGCCCGCGACCTTGTAGGGGCCGTTGTTGACGCGTTGGTAGATCTCCTCGTTCAGCTCGTCGATCCGCCGGCGCAGGCTCTGCGGATAGAGGTCGACCGAGGGGTCCGCCCATGCGGCGAACGCGGTGCCCAGGTCGATCGTGATGTCGGGGAAGTTGTTGCTGACGATCTTTCCTGTCTCCCTGTCCCACAGGACGGGCACCGACAGATGGCCGGGATAGCCCGGCTCGGTGGCGTCGTAGGCCTGCTCCAGGAAGGCGAAGTCGTTCACCGGGTCGGCGCCGCGGCGCTCGCGGAAGGCCCAGCCACGGGCGTCGCGCTCGTCGTCCACGTACGACAACGACACGACGTCCGTCAGGCCCGCGAGCGTGCGGACGATCGCGGTGCGCTGGGCCCACGGGCAGACCCAGGCGACGTAGAGGTGGTAGCGGCCGGGCTCGGCGCGATGGCCGCTGGACCCGTCGGCGGTGACACGGCCCTGGAAGGGGTAGATCGGGCGGTTCCAGCCCGAGGTGGTGTGCAGCCTGCCGGGACCGTAGGGGCCGTGGGCCACCAGGTCGACGGGGCTGGCGTAGTGGGGCAGATCAGTGGAGGCGGTCATGGGCACCTCGCCTAGACGGGAGCAATACCTATCCAAACAGTAGGAAAACTGGGTTTGTCTGTCAATGGCGTCTACACGGTCATTCTGGTTGTTCTGGTAGGAAATTAGGGAATATGCTCTCCGGCATGCGCACCACCTCCAAGCTGGCCATACTGACCGCTGCGGCGTTCGTACTCGCGGCGTGCGGGACCGACCAGCCCGCCTCCACCTCCTCTTCCTCCGCCGGCGAGTCCGTCATCCTGATCACCCCCAACCCGGTGGGGACGAACAGCTTCCTCCAGCTCAGCGTCAAGGGGGCAGAAGCCGCGGCGAAGGAGATCGGCGCCACCTTCAAGCTCTACGAGAGCAAGGACCCGACGAGCATCGCCCAGAACCTCGACGCGGCCGTCCGCGCCAAGCCGACGGTGATCGTCGGCGTCAGCTTCTCCTTCGACGACCTGTTCGCCACCGTGCCGAAGCAGCAGCCGAAGCAGCAGTTCCTGCAAGTGGACTCATGCGCCAAGGACCAGGCGCCCAACCTCACGTGCGTGTCCTTCAAGGAGCACGAGGCGGCCTACCTGGCCGGCGTCGAGGCGGGGCTGCTGTCCAAGAGCGGCAAACTGGGCGTGGTGGCCGCACTCGACTCCCCGTTCGTGCACCGCTGGATCGACCCGTTCTTCGCCGGCGCCAAGTCGGTGAACCCCGGCGCCACCGGCACCCCGCTCTACGTCGGCGGCAACAACCCGTTCAGCGACCCGGCGCGGGCCAAGTCGCAGGCGCAGTCGCTGACCGGCCAGGGCGCCGACATCGTGGCCGCCGCGGCGTCGGCCGGCAACCAGGGCGTCTTCGAGGCCGTCGCCGCGGCGGGGGCCAAGTCGTTCGGCGTGGACGTCGACCAGTGCGCGCAGAGTCCCGGCGCGATCATCGACAACGTGCTCAAGCACGTCGACGTGGCCGAGCTCGCCGCGATCAAGGACATCGCCGCCGGCCGCGCGGGCGGGGTGAAGGTGTACGGGCTCAAGGAGGGCGGCGTGGGCGTGACCGCGCTCGCCGGCGACCTGGCCGCCACCAAGTGCACCATCGCCGCCAGTCCCGAGGCCGTGACCAAGGTCAAGCAGGTGCGCGACGACATCGTGGCCGGTCAGCTCACGGTCGCCGACCCGCTGGCGGGATAGGCGTGCCGGCGGTAGAACTGGCCGGCATCACCAAGCGCTTCGGTCCCGTGCTCGCCAACGACGGCGTCGACCTGAGCGTGGAGCGGGGCGAGGTGCACGCCGTCGTCGGGGAGAACGGCGCGGGCAAGTCGACGCTGATGTCCATCCTGTACGGCCTGCACCGTCCCGACGCCGGCCAGGTGCTCCTGGACGGCGCGCCGGTGCGGCTGCGCTCCCCCGCCGACGCCATCGCGCGCGGGCTGGGCATGGTCCACCAGCGGTTCCGGCTGTTCCCCGGCCTGACCGTGGCCGAGAACGTGGTGATCGGCGCGGAGCCGGTCCGGCGCGGGGTGCTCGACCGCGCCGCCGCCCGCCGTTCGGTGGGCGAGCTGGCGGCCCGGCACGGGCTGGAGGTGGACCCGGGAGCGCGCGTGGCCGACCTCCCGGTCGGGGTGCGGCAGCGGGTGGAGATCCTGAAGGCGCTGTACCGGCGGGCCCAGGTGCTGATCCTGGACGAGCCGACCGCCGTGCTGACCCCCGGCGAGGCCGGGCGGCTGTTCGTCGTGCTGCGCGAGCTGGCTCTGACCGGGGTGTCGGTGTTGCTGGTGACGCACAAGCTGAATGAGGTGCTGGCGGCCAGCGATCGGATCACGGTGTTGCGGCGGGGCCGGGTGACGGGACGGTTCGTGACGGCCGGGACGTCGGCGGACGAGATCGTGGTGGCGATGATCGGCCGCTCCCTCGCCCGGCACTCCGAACCCCCGTCCGAGGTCGGCGGCGAGGTCCCGAGCACATTCGAGGCCGGCGCCGAGGCCCCGTCCGAGACCGAGCACAAGCGCGGGGTCGAGGGGTGCGGTGTTGATGTGCTGGAGGTGCGCGACCTGAGCGTGCGCGACCGCGATGGCGTGGCGCGGCTGTCCGGGGTGTCGTTCGGCGTGCGGCCCGGCGAGATCGTGGGAATCGCCGGGGTGGCGGGCAGCGGGCAGCGGGAGCTGGTCGACGCCGTGACCGGGCTCCGCCCGGCCGACGCCGGGCAGGTGCTGCTGGCGGGCCGGCCGATCGGCGGCGGTCGTGAGCGGCGGATCGCCTACGTGCCCGAGGACCGGGCGGGCCGGGGCACGGCGGGAGAGCTCTCGCTGGCCGACAACCTGCTCATGGGCGGGCAGCGCGGCTACCTGCTGGACGTCCGGCGCGTACGCGAGCGGGCCACGGGCCTGGTCGAGCGGTTCGGCATCCGGGCCGCCTCCGTACGGGCGCCGATCGCGCAGCTTTCGGGCGGGAACGCGCAGAAGGCGATGCTGGCGCGCGAACTGTCCAGAGATGTGCCGGTGCTCGTGGTGGAGGAGCCGACCCAGGGCGTAGACGTGGGCGCGCAGGAGCGTATCCACGAGCTGATCGTGGCGGCGGCGGGCGACGGGCGGGCGGTGCTGCTGCAGTCGAGCGAGTTGTCGGAGCTGCGGGCGCTGGCCGACCGGGTGCTGGTGCTGTTCGAGGGCTGCCTGGTCGCCGAGCTTCCGGTGGCCGAGGCCACCGACGAACGCCTGGGCGCCGCCATGACGGGAGCCCTCGCATGAGCGACCCCGGGCACACGCCCGGCCGGTGGGTGCGGGTGGTCGCGCTCTCCCCCGCGGTGGTGTCCGTGGCCGGGGCGCTGGTGCTGACCACGGCGGTCATGCTCGCCACGGGCGTCGACCCGGCCCTCGCCTATCCGGCCCTGATACGCGGCGCGCTCATGGACGGCAACCTGGAGTACACGCTCGCCGCCTTCGTCCCCACGCTCGGCATGGCCATGGCCTTCGCGATCCCGCTGCGAGCCGGGGAGTTCAACCTGGGCGGCGACGGCCAGCTCGCGCTGGGCGGCATCGCGGCGGCGGCGCTCGCCCTGCACGCGGGCGGCTCGTTCGTGGTGCCGCTGGCGGGCGCGGCCGTGGCCGGCGCGCTGCCGGCGGCGTTGTCGGCGCCGCTGCGGACCAGGTTCGGTGTCCCGGCGATCGTCAGCACGCTGCTGCTCAGCGCGCCGGCCGTCTCGCTGGCGTCCTACCTGGCGCGGTTCCCGCTCGCCGAGCACGGCACGGGGCTGGCGCAGACGCCGCTCCTGCCGGAGGCCGCGCGCCTGCCCGCGCTCGGCGCCGGCACCTACGTCACGATCGCCCTCCCTCTGATCGCCGTGCTGACCGCGCTCTGGTTGCACGCCGACGCCCGGACGGTTCCCGGGTACGAGATCCGCGCGATGGGCGCCGGCCGCGAGTTCGCCAGGTACGGCGGTGTCCGGGTGAACCGGCTGGCCGCCGTCACCCTGGCCGCGGGAGGGGCTCTCGGCGGCCTGGTGGGCGGGCTGATCGTGCTCGGTCCCCCGTACCGGTTCGTGGACGGCGCGCTGACCGCGCCCGGCTACACCTTCACCGCGATCGCCGCCGTCCTGCTCGCCACCGGACGCCCGCCGGCGGTCCCTGCCTCGGTCGCACTGCTGACGATCCTGCAGGCGGGCGGCCAAGGCATGGAACGGGAGGCGGGCGTGCCGAGCCAGCTCACGCAGATCGTGCAAGGACTGATCATCGTGATCGTCGCGGTGGCGGTCGTCGTGCGGGGCCGCCTGGCGGGGAGGCGATCGTGAACGTGTTCATCGCGGCGGTGCTCACCGCCGCAGCGCCCGTGGTGCTCGCCGCGCTGGGCGGGCTGCTCAGCTCCGCGGCCGGGGTCTTCAACATGGCGCTGGAAGGCCAGCTCCTGTGGGGCGCGTTCACCGCCGTGCTGTTCAGCCACCTCACCGGAAGCGCGTGGCTGGGGGTGGCGGGCGGCGTGGTCGCCACCGCGCTCTACGCGGCCCTGCTGTCGGTGCCGGCCGTGACGTTCCGTGCCGACCCGGTCGTGGTGGCGGTCGGGCTGAACCTGCTCGCCCTCGGGCTGACGGCGTTCCTCATGCGTGAGGTGTTCGGCAGCGGCGGCACGTTCAGCTCACCCGACCTGGCCGGGCTGCCCACGCTGGCCGGGCTCGGCCTGGACGTGCCGGTGCTCGGGCCTCAGTCGCCGCTGGTGCCGCTCGCGTTCCTGCTGGTCGGGGTGGCCGCCTGGTGGCTCGGCCGGACCAGGTCCGGGCTGCGGTTGCGCGGCATCGGGCAGCACCAGGAGGCGGCCGAGTCGATCGGGTTGCGGGTGCCGGTGTACCGGCACGGCGCGCTGCTCGGCGCCGGAGCGCTGTGCGGGCTCGGTGGCGCGCAGCTCGCGCTCGGCAACGTGACGCTGTTCAGCGAGGGCATGAGCGCCGGGCGCGGGTGGGTGGCCGTGGTGGCGGTCATGCTCGCGGGCGCCCGGCCGTCGCTGATGCTCGGGGCCTGCCTGCTGTTCGGGGCGGCCGAGGCGCTCGGCTTCCGGTTGCAGGGGCTCGGGCTGCCGCAGCAGGCCGCCGACGCGGCGCCGTACCTGATCACGCTGTTCGCCCTGGTCATCGCGGCCGGGGCGCGTCGAAGGGACAGATCATGAACGGACCGGTGCTGGCCGACTCCGTACGGCTGACCGAGGACGCGGTGGAGATCCTCGACCGCCGCGTCTACCCGCTGGAGATCCGGTGGGTGCGCTGTGCCACCAGCGAGGACGTGGCGGTGGCGATCGAGCGGATGGTGACGCAGAGCTCGGGCCCGCTGTTCGCGGCCACGGCCGGGATGGTGCTCGGCGCCCGCGAGGCCCGCCACGAGCCGCCGGAGACGGCCGCGGGACGGCTGCGGGCCGTGGGCGCGCGACTGGTCGCCACCCGGCCGACGAACAACCACATCCGTGACGCCGTACGCGCGGTGCTGGCCGCGACGGTCGGCACCGGCCACCCGGCGGCGGCCGACGCCCCTGGAGGCACGACCGCGGGTGGCGCCCCCGGCGCCACGGCGAA
>NZ_JBSFVA010000066.1:0-29672 GCF_053592075.1 Nonomuraea sp. NPDC002799 | reverse complement strand
TCGGCCAGCGTCGGAGCCTGGAACAGGTCGTCCAGCCCCAGCTCGACCCCGAACACCTCCCGCACCCGCGCCACGACCTGAACCGCCAGGATCGAATGGCCGCCCAGCGCGAAGAAGTCATCGGTGTCGCCCGCGCGAGCCACACCCAAAACCTCCGCCCAGATCCCCGCCAGTACCCGCCCGGTCTCCGAGCGCGGCTCCACGAAGACCGGCGGCACCGGCTCTGGGCGAAGCCGCTCGTACGTCGCGCCGGCGTGCAGGTCCCTGACCTGCAGTACCCGGTCTCCGGCCAGGGCGGCCAGCAGCCAGTTCAGCCGATCGAGGTAGGCATCGACGGCCGCGGCGGAATACAGGTCCTCGTCGTACTCGCACGACACCTGCCAGCCGCCGGCCGCCTGCTCGAAGACGAAGGCGATGTCCACGCAGGCGATCTCGTCGTCGAGCGTGGCCGGGTCACCTGCCTGGAGGAACTCCGCGCCCGCCCCGATGGGGAGCACCGCCACACGAGGCTGCTGCTCTGTGCCCGCACGGTCGAGAAGCGCCTCGCCCGTGACCACGCAGAGCCCCTGGAGAGTCAGATCGTCGCTCACCTCGGTCAGCACGGCACGGAGTTCGGGTGCGCCGCCGTCCGTGACACCGACACCTGTCAGCACGCCCTCAGCGGGCTCGGCGAGCAGGAGCGCCTGCACGGCGGCGACGAACACCGTTCCGGGAGACGTGCCGCAGACCTCGGCGATCCCGGCCAGGCGCTCGCGGCTGACACCGACCTCGCGCCGCGACCTGCCGCGCAGGAAGGACGGGGTGACGCACACCCGATCGGCGGTCAGCGTGGACACCGTCTCGACGCCGGCGGACGGGAACAGACCGATCAGTTCGGTCATGACAGGGGGCCGTTTCCGGTCGAGGGGGCGAGGAGGTGATCGCCGATGACCAGGTAGTCGAGCCCGCCGCGCAGGAACGTCTCGACGGCGATCTCCGGGGTCCGCACGATCGGCTGCCCGCGAAGATTGAAAGAGGTGTTGAGCAGCACGGGCATGCCGGTGCGCGCCTTGAAGGCGTTCAGCAGGGTCCACATCCGCGGATTGCCGTCACGGGTGACGACCTGGACGCGGGCTGAGCCGTCGACGTGGGTGACGGCGCCCAGGTGCGCGCGGTGACGAGCGCGGGTGCGGGTGGTGAAGAGCATGTGCGCGTACTGCCTCTCGGTGCCCGGCCGGATCTCGAAGTACTCCGCCGCGTCCTCCTCGGTCACGATGGGAGCGAAGGGGCGGAAGTCCTCCCGCTGCTTGATCAGCCCGTTGATGTGGTCACGCATGCGGGCGTCGCGCGGGTCGGCGAGAATGCTGCGGTTGCCCAGGGCCCGAGGACCGAACTCCATTCCCCCCTGGAACCACGCCACGACCCGGCCGTCCGCCAACCGGCCCGCGACCTCGGTGACGATCTCGTCGAAGTCGTCGACCCTCCGGGCGGTGACGCCGCCGGCGGCGGCGGTCACGGCCTGGCCGATCTCCGCCTCGGTGTAGGACTCCCCCCAGTACGGCATGCTCATCCGGGGAATCTCGGTGCCCGGCTCCCGGTTCGCCTGGACGTGGAGAGCCGCACCGATGGCGGTGCCGTCGTCGCCCGCGCCGGGCGGGACGAAGACCCGATCGAACAGCCGGCTGCGCGCGATGACGCCGTTCGCCGTGCAGTTCAGCGCCACCCCGCCGGCGAAGCACAGGTCGCGCAGGCCGGTCGCCGCCCGGAAGTGGCCCAGCACGTGCAGCAGGCACGTTTCCAGGGTCGCCTGGAGGCCGGCGGCGATGTCCATGTGGCGCTGCTCGATGGGGGCGCCGGGCGGCCGCGCGGGCCCCAGTTGTTCGACGAGAGCGCGCAGGACGCCGCGGTAGGTCTCCCGCTCCACCAGGTCCCTGTTGCGCGCCAGCAGCGGGATGGTGAACGTGCCGTTCTCGCCCAGCCTGACCATCGTCGTGAGCTCGTCGTGGTAGCGGCGGCGGTCGCCGTACGGGGCCAGACCCATGACCTTGTACTCGTCCATCGCGATGAGGAAGCCGAGATAGTGGGTGAAGACGCTGTACAGGGTGCCGAGGGAGTGCAGGGCGGGAATGCGGTGCCGTACGTCCAGCTTGCCTTGGCTGCCCACGGCGACCGTCAGGCTTTCCGTCTCCCCCATGCCGTCGGCCACCAGGACCAGCGCGTCCTCGAAGCCGCTCGGGTAGTAGGCGCTGGCGGCGTGTGCCAGATGGTGCGGCACCGCGACGAGCCGGCCGGTCCAGTCCTCTTCGGGGTAGCAGCCGGTCAGCAGCCGGAGCTGCACCGCCGGATCGTAGACCTCCTCGAAGCGCCGGGCGCTGAACTCGTCGGCGTCCTCCAGAGCGCCCGGCTCGTAGGAGAAGCCGTGGGCGACGTAGTCGAGGTCACGGGCGGACAGGCCCGCGCGCCGCAGGCAGTTGGCGATCGCCTGCCGCGGAAACCGGCCGGTGGCCTTCTCTCCGGTGTACCGCTCCTCCGCCGAGGCCGCGCGCACCCTGCCGTCTGACACGAGGGCGGCGGCCGAGTCGAAGCCCTGGCCGATCCGGTATTCCGCGCCCGATAAGCCGGGCAGCTCCCGGCGTTTGAAAGAGACGCTGTTGTCCAGTCCGCTGTATCCGAGGATGTTCATCTCTGCTCCGCTGCCGTCGAGGTGGGCGTGTTGATCAACGAGGCCCCGTGCGCCTTCACCGCGTTGCGGTCGACCTTGCCGTTGGCGGTCTGCGGCAGGGCCGGGGAGACGACGATGTGCTGGGGGACCAGGGCGGCCGGCAGGTTGCGCTCCAGGTGAGCCCGCAGATCGTCGTCGTTCGGCTGGGCGCCCGGTTGCAGCTGCACGTACACCAGCAGCCGCTGATCCCCGGCCGTACGGTCGACGACCACGGCGACGGCGCGGGCCACGAGCGGATGGCGCTCGGCCGTGGCCTCGATCTCCTCCAGCTCGATACGGTGCCCGCGCAGCTTCACCTGGTTGTCGACGCGGCCGTGGAAACGGAGAAACCCGTCGCTGTGCCAGGAACACAGGTCGCCGGTCCGGTACATCCGGCCGAGCTCGGGCAGCTCGGGAAACGCTCGGGCGGTCTTGTCCGGATCGCCGAGGTAACCCAGGGCGAGTTGGGTGCCGGCGACATACAGCTCGCCCGGCAGGCCGACCGGCACCGGTCGCCCTTCCGAGTCGAGCACGGCCGCGGTGACGCCGGCGATGGGCCGCCCGATCGATCCGGAGTCCACGTCGGCGGCGTCGACCTTGGCTGCCGTACACCAGATGGTGGCTTCCGTGGGCCCGTAGAGGTTCCATACGCGACCGTCCGTGGCGACGAGCTCCTTGGCCAGGTCGGAGCCGAGAGCCTCGCCCCCGCAGAGGACCGTCGTACCCACCAGCTCATCCGTCACGTACGGCAGCAACATCCGCCAGGTCGTCGGCGTCGCCTGCACGATGTCCGGTCGCGCCGCGCGCAGCCAGGCGACCAGCCGCACCGGATCCCGCTGGGTCTCCGCGTCCAGCAGGTGGAGCTGCCCGCCCGTGGCCAGGGGCAGCAGGAGCTCCAGGAGTGAGATGTCGAAGATCGCGCTGGTGAGGCAGGCGACGCGGGGCTCGGCCATGGGCAGGAGCGCGCTGAACGCCTGGATGCAGTTGTGCAGCGCGACGTGCGGGATCCCCACGGCCTTGGGCGTCCCGGTGGAGCCAGAGGTGGACATGACGTAGGCCAGGTCCGACGGAACACCGGCCAGCGGGGTCCTGTTCGCTGACGGCGTGGTCCGTATCTCGGCGACGACGGTCCGGTACCCGTCGAGGCCGGACCGGTCGCCCGGCGGGACCACCACGGTCGTGGCGCCGGCCGCGGCCAGCTGAGCCCTGAGCCGGGAGCCTGGATGCCGGAGGTCGACCGGGATGAACGCGGCGCCCAGCTTCCACAACGCCAGATAGGTGACGATCAGCTCGATCTGCCGCCCCATGCCGACCGCCACCACGTCGCCCGCCGCCAGGCCGGCCGCCGCGAGCTGCTCGGAGAGGTGGTGCACCGCCATGGCCAGCTCGCCGTAGCTGAGCTCACGCTCGTTCTCGACGACGGCCGTCCTGCCGGGAGCACTGGCGATCTGCTCCTCGATGAGGGCGCAGACGGTGCCCTCATCCCAGGACGGCACGGTGTCGTGCGCGGCCTCGACGATCTGCCGGTCAGCCGGACTGAACAGCGGCGTCCGGCCGGCGGGCTGGTCCAGCTCCTCGGCCATCCCGGACAGGAGCACCGCGAGCCGCGAGGCCAGCAGCGCGTTGCGCTCGGCGGAGCCGGACAGCGCGGCGCCGATCACCGGCGGGTCGGCGATGCTGAGCAGGTACGGATGGCTCGATGACAGCGCCCCCTGGCCATGCGAGTCCAGCAGGAAGCTCTCCTGACCGATCTCCATCCGGACGCTCGGGTTGTCGTGCAGCCGGCAGTCGCCCAGCAGGGCGTTCACGCGCCGGACGACCGAGCCGATGGGCATGCGCCAGGAAAACCGCAGGTCGCGGGCCGCTTCGTTCGCGTTCGCGGGGAGGGCGGCCCGCAGGTCGGGGGCCTCGTCGTTCGCGGGGAAGTCGACCCGCAGGTCCAGTGCCGAGAGACGTTGCTCGTGGGCGGTCACGATGAGGCAGGCCGCGGCCACGACCGCGTTCACATCCACATCGAGCAGCTCGGCCACCCGCGCGGCGCCCTGCTGCGCTGACCTGGCGAGCTGGACGGGAACGTCCACCCTACGCATGGCTGGCCACCTCCCGCGCGGGCGCCGGGACGCTGACGGAGTCCAGCTCGTCCAGGGCCGCCGCCAGCGCGACCAGGTCATCCGGGGTGCCGACGCTCACGCGAAGCCAGCCGGGCAACCCCACCGAGACACAGTCGCGCACGTGTATCCACCGGTCGGCCAGCGCGCCGGCCACGACAGCCGCCGCGGCCTCGTTACGGCAGCGAGCCAGCACGAAGTTGGCCTGGGTGTTGCGGGTCTCTTCGATGAAGGTGCTCTTGGCCAGCACGTTCACGTACGCGTTGCGCGCGTCGCGGACGTAGCGGACATGCCTTTCCTGGAAGTCGGTGTCCTCCAGCGCGCCGAGGATCGCGCTGAGCGCGACCGAATCGGTGGAGTAGAAACTCTGGCCGGTGGCGAACCTCGCGATGAGGTCGGGATGGCCCAGCATGGCTCCCACACGCAGCCCGGCCAGGCCGAACATCTTGGAGAAGCTCTTGAACACGACGAGGTCGGTTGCCACGTCGAGCCGCGGCACGTACGACGGCTCATTGGAGACGTCGAGCCGCGACACGTACGACGGCTCGTTGGCGAACTCCAGATACGTCTCATCCAGGAACGTCAGCGCCGGCGACCGCACGAGCCCGTCGACCCACCTGCGATCGAACAGGTTGCCCGTCGGGTTGTTCGGCTGCGCGACGAACACCACGTCACTGGCGCCGAAACGGTCCGGCGCGATGGTCGGCTGCCAGTCCTGATCGAGGGCGATCGTCCGCACGGGACGCCCGATGAAGCGCGCACGATCGGCGTATCCATCGAACCCGGGCACGAGGCACCAGGCTCGCGCGCGAATGGACAACGCGAGGTCTGTCGCCTCATCGACGCCGCACGTGAGCAGCACCGACGCCGGGTCCACCCGATAGTGGGCGGCGACCGCCCTCGTCACCTCCTCGCGCAGCCCGCGCGGGTAGCGATGAAGATGGTCGAGCTGTTCCAGAAGTCGTCGGACAGCTCCGGCCGGCGGGCCGAGCGGGCTCTCGTTGCTGTCCAGGAATGCCTTGCCGCTGAATTGCCCGCCAATGTCGCGGATTCTGCTCATCGAGATCCGTCCTTCGGACCAGTGGTGAATGTAAGCGCGTATGTCGGTGCACTCATGTCAGTTCCTATGGGCAAAGGGGTGAGTGCCGGGCCGCCAATCGTGCTGCGTCCAGCGGTCTCGGCGGGCCGGCGGCATTTCAAGCGGCGAGTCCGGTCAGTGCATGCGATCTCCTCTGTTCTCATTCCGGCCATGATGAGGTCATCGCGATAACGGGCTTCGGCTCAGACGATGCGCCATGAATGCAGTGCGGGCGTGCTGGTGATCGTGGTCGCGATGAGTCGGCGGAGCCTGGCTTCCGCTTCGTGCGCTGAGGTCGAGCGGAAGAAGGCGAAGATCTGCAACCCGTTCGGGCCTGCTCTGACCTGTATGTGCTCAAGTCTGGTGTCCGAGGTCGCGTTCGCCTCCAGCAGCTCCCGCAGAGTCTCAGGGGCGAACGACACGAGCGGGGCCACGCGCAGTGATGAGAGCTGCATCAAACCGTCGGTGCAGGTGTGGCCACGCCCCAGCCGAATCCGCCCGGCGATTCACCGGCGGCCACGGTGAGCGACGTGCCGCCCCACCCGAATCCGTCCCCCGCCGAGCTCGAAGCGAGACGGATTCCGGCGACGAGTAGCGCAGCGACGAATACCGAAAGGAGAATTGCCCGGACCGTGGTGTTCGTCATGACGTGAACCATTTCTTATCCCTTCTCGACCTCGAATGGCGGCTTTTCCTGCGTCTTTGTGTTCGCCGCTGCCACAAGAATGCGTCACGGGGATAATTGCTGTCACTACGCCCGCCCTGGCGGGACAACGCCTGGCAGGTGCCCGCCACAAGCACCCACAGCCCCCTTGGCGGCCAGGTGCTTCTCCAGCTCACCGAGGCTTCGGCCGGCGGTTTCGGGCCGGCGGCAGCACTCCGCCTACGAGCGGCGCGAGGTGCTGGACGAGGTGGTCGATGCACTGGCCGCGATGCCCAGCGTGGCCGTGGCCGCGGCCGCGGCCACGGCGTCGTCCTCGGCCGGACCGGCCCAGGCGATGATGTACGCGGGCGCCTGCGGGGACAGGTCGCGGTAGTAGCGACGGATGCGGGCCATCGCGCTGCGGCACAGGATGTTCTGCAGGCCCGTGTCCACCAGCCGTACGCTGGTGAAAAGGCCGAGGATGACCAGCGCGGGCAGGAGGGCTGCCGCCATCGGCGCGAACGCCGGCGAGGGCGGGGCCGCGAAGCCGAGCGCTATCAGCGAGCTGGACAGTGCCATCACGTACAGCGTGGCCGGGCCGACTCCTCGCTGGTGGCCGTGCTCGCGGCGGTCTGCAGGACGAAGTGCTCGGTGGTGAGAGCTGACATGAAGGCAGGATTGTCATCAGTCATGCACTCATATTGCTCCCTGCCGATCAGCTCCGCACCGCGGTTTTTTGCGGAAGGATCACCGGTGCCGCGTGTGGCCGCCAGGTCTATGGGGTGTGGGCGAAGAATTGTGGGTCTCTCCGTGAATCAGGAGCTTACTAGGATGGCTCAGCCCAGCAAAGCACTCACCGAACGATCAGGCATCTCCCATTTCTTCGGAGGAAGAATCCGACCAACGACGCCGATCCCGAATTCCCGCGAAAAATATATCGGGCGAGCTTGTTCAAGCTGCAATTCTGGACCACGGGGCCGCGTACAGATTGAATGCGTGACGTAGTGTCCGTGGGTGATCGCCCTTGACGCTCTCAGTACAGTGTCGGGGCGGCAGAGGAGCAGTTGAGCGCGCGGGTGGACAGCTGGATCTGGGCGGTGCGGCTGACCAGGACTCGTTCGATCGCGTCCGACGCCTGCCGGGGCGGTCACGTCCGGGTCGACGGGGTGCGGGTCAAGCCCGCGCACAGCGTCCGGGCCGGCGACGAGGTCCGGCTGTGGCACGAGGGGCGCGAACGCATCGTGGTCGTCTCCCGGATCATCACCAAGCGCGTCGGTGCCGTCGTGGCCGCCGAGTGCTACATCGACAAGAGCCCGCCGCCTCCGCCACGCGAGGAGATCGTGACGGTGGCCGTTCGCGCTCGTGGCGCGGGTCGCCCCACCAAACGCGAACGCCGCACCATCGACAAGCTACTCGGGCGCCAGGCACACCCGGAGTGATCGCTCAACTGGCCGGCCAGGGGCCTGACGGGCCTGCCGCTAGGTGGACTCGATCCAGCCGAGCCCACCTTCCCGATCAGGCGGCGATCACGTGGGTACACGGCCTGGGCTTCGATGAACCGTTCCGCCCGCGCAGTGGCAGCAGGACTGGTACGCCGCCGCGCTGACCCTCGGGGAGACGCTGTCCGAAGTGCGGCTCGACCAGGCATGGTGGGCCCGGCAGCACCTGAAGATCGCCCTGCACCCGACCCCGCCCTCCACCGGACTCCCACGGCTGAACCCGCCGGCGGAACACCGCCGCATCATCGAAGCCGACCCCCGGCTCGCCGAGATCGTCAACGACCCCGCCCCCGAGCGGCTCCACGACCTCATCCGGCTCGCGGTCGAACAACTGATGCCGACCCCGCCGCCATCGGACGATCCGTTCGCGGAGGCCTGGGAGCTGATCGTCACCCGGCGGCGGGGTGACCCCGCGACGGCCGCCCAGCACAGGTTGCGGTCCTATCGGGAGGAGCTCACTCCGCCACCGGAGGCACTCACGCCACCCGCTCGATCCCCCTACCTCCTCACCCAGCCCGACGACCGCCGCCAGAGTCTGGAAGCCCTCTGGGAGAGCCTCATGGAGAAGGCGCGCATCGCTGTGGTGTTGGAGGAGGCGCTGGAGCCCGGCCTGGCCCAGGCCGCCTTGCGGACCACCGCCGCGGTCTGGAACGCGGGACTGGCCGACCACGACGGAAGCTTCGACTTCCGGCACGTCCTGCACCTGCTGGCCGTGCACATCGGCTTGGGAGAGGACCCTTACGAGAAGTGATCCGTCTCTAGATGGTTCGGTCTCTGTACGAGACCGTCAGCGCGGAGACCGGACCGGGCGCTCGGTGCGGGTGGGGTTGCCGCGTACGAGCTCGTCGTGGACCTGCCAGCGGACGGTGGTGGCGGCGCGCTCCGCTGCCTCGTCGTCGTGCTCGATGCGTTGCCGTAGCAGCCGCATGGCGATGCGGCGGTTGAGGCTGAATTGCCGCTCGGTGTCGACCACGACGACGATCCCGGTGGGACGGTGGGTCGCCCGTACGGCCGTGCTGGCTTTGTTGCGATGTTGACCGCCGGGGCCGCCGGTGCGGCAGGCGACGATGTCGACGTCCGCTTCCGTGAACGTCGTGCGCGGGGTGTCGAGCCGGCACGGCTGGGCGATGACGTACCAGTTCTTTCGGCTGGTGCCGGCCCGGTAGGGACTGGGGGCCTGCCAGCACAGGGTTCCGGTCCACGAGGCGGCGAACGCCTCGGCGCCGGCGCCGGCGATCCGGATGAGGACCGATCGGTAGGTGCCTGGCCGGTCACCGGGGACGGTCTGGGCGCGATGGATGTCCAGGCTCTGCCGGGTGGCGTCGGCTTCCAGACGGTGCAGCAGCTCGGCCAGTGCCCAGGCGCACTCCTGCGGGCCGCGCCCGGCCGACAGGAGCAGGTGGACGCTCACGGCCGCCCCCGCTTGCGGCGGTGCTTCTGAGACGTCGATCCGAGGTCGGGTGTCTTGTAGGTGACCAGCGGGATCGTGGTGGCCACGGGCGTGGCCAGGTCATGGTCGACGAGGTCGGCGATCACTTGCTCGATGCGCTTGTAGGCCGTCGGCGCCTCCTCGAAGAGCAGCTGGCGGTCGCCGCACACCACCAGCGAGCCCATCGGGGTGCGGCGCAGCTCCTCGACCGTGTGCTTGGCTCGCCCCCGGCGCAGGGCGTCGGCACGCGACATCTTGCGGCCCGCACCGTGCGCCACGGAATGACCGGCGTCCGGCCCGGCGTGACCGGCCACCAGGTAGGAAGGGGTGCCCCGCGTACCGGCGATGAGCACGTCGCGGCCGTCACCCGGGGCCGCCCCCTTGCGGTGCAGGTAGCTCCCGTCGCGGAGCTCGACCAGGTTGTGGCACTGGTCGACGATCGGTTCGGTGGGTTCGGCCCCCAGGGCGTGGGCGACCCGGGCGGCCAGCAGCCGCCGGTTGAGTGATCCCCAGCGTACGGCGTCGTCATGCATCGCCAGGTAGGCGCCGGGATCAGGGGCGGGGCCCGCGCCGTGGACCTCGGTGTGCGCCCGCAGGATCTGCTCGCCCAGCCCGCGTGAACCGCTGTGGACGATGAGAACCAGATCACCGACGGCGAGCCCGAGACGGCTCGCGTGCCCCGGCTCGAAGACGGTCCCGATCCGCGCCAGCTCGACGAAGTGGTTGCCCCGGCCGACCGTCCCGAGGCCCTCATGGTGACCTGCGGGAATATCGCCCTTCAGCACCGCCCAAGCCGGGTCGTCGGCATCCTGCTCAGGATCCAGCGCGCGATCGAGATCCGGGAACCGGGCGGCAAGCTTCTCGGGTACGGCCCGCTTGAGCTTGACGGGGAACACGGCGATACCGCAACCGATGTCGGAGCCCACCAGGAACGGGTACAACACGGTCGACGTCATGGCCGCGCCGATGGGGGCGCCCTTGCCGGGGTGCAGGTCCGGCATGGCGGCGACGTGCATCATGCCGTCGAGGGCGGCCACCTGGTGGCACTGCGCGACGGCATCGGACTCGATCCAGCTTGTGGGGGAGGCGAAAACGGTGACGGTGGCCGAACCCGCGGCCGTGGTCGCTGGTGGCCGGGAGTGTTGCTGAGACAAAGACGCTCTCTTCGCTGAACAGGGCAGGGGGGCGGCATCACGGTGCGAGCAAGCGCCGTGGCATCTCACATAGCGGGGCTTCCGTCAGAGCATCATGGACACAACGTTCCCCGAGCGCACCACACGAGGCAAACGGTTTTCGGTCGTACGTCGAAGCACCACCGGATCTCCGAACCCCCGTGCATGGCTGCCGAGCACAGAGCATCCCCGCAAGGTGCCCTGTGCTTCTCCGACTCAGCTTTCGATCGTCAACCGGTCCTGGCGCGGAGGCTCCGCGCCAGGATGGGGATCATCACCGTCGCAGGGACGAGGTGCAGCCCGAGGAGGGCGGTGGTGGTGGCGGTGTTCGCCCCGGCGAGGAGGGGCGGGACCAACGAGATCGCGGTCAGCGACACCGCCGTCCACACGAATCGCCGGGCGGGGCGAGCGCTCCAGCGAAGAAGAGCGACGGCGATGACGACGCCCACGACCGAGAAGAAGCCGGTCACCACGGCGAACCCCGCCAACGGGATCGTCTCGCCACCATCGGGGACCTCGAAGTCGGCGCCGACGGCCTGGGCAAGCGCAGCGGCGAGGGTGGTGGCCACCGTCGCCGCGAGCGCGGCGATGAAACCGGTGCCGGCGAGCCCGCCAAGTCGGTGGGTGTGACTGGTCCGGCCCGATGCCGGGCCCGCGACGCCTCCGATGTCATTCATGTCGTTCCTCCATCGTTCGATGACTGGCGTACGGGGTGTGTTGACGGTCCTGGCCCTGGGGGTGACGATGCGTACCCTCGCCGTGCGACGGCCGGGGTTCCGCAGGGCGCGGACGCCGGTGCCGCGGAGCCAGAACCCGGCGTCGCGTCCAAGGACCGGCCCGGGCTCGCCGTCGCGCAGCTCCAGCTGCACCCGCCCGCGGGTGACGACGCCGAACGCGTCGCACCACTCCGCCGCGGCCACCACGACACGCGCGCCACCGCGCAGCGCGAGCGTCCGCACCGGGACTACTCCGTGCCGTCCGCCGGCAGGCGCTCCGGCAGCCCGAGCCGCGGGAACTGGTCGTCGTGGAACGTGACGATCTCGGTGATCGCCCCGCCGGTGACGCGCAGGACGTCGATCGTCAGCGGCAGGTACGCGCTCTCCTGCGTCCGCCATTGGTAGAAGGCGACGGCGGGCTGCCGGTTCACGGAGGTGGGGACGGCGCGCAGGTGCTTCATGCCCTCGAAGCCGCTCTCGATCCAGTCGTTCACCACCGTGTCGCGGCCGACGTACAGGCCCGGTGTGGGCGGCATCGAGCAGCGGACGTCGTCCCGCAGCAGTGCGGCGAGCGCGCCGACGTCCGTGGCCACGCCGGCGTCGGTATAGCGGCGCACCAGCTCGCGCGTCCCGGCGTCCTCCTCGCCACCGGTCCAGTCCTGCCGCTCGGCGGGCAGGTGCTCCCGCATGCCGGCGCGGGCCCGCTGCAGCGCGCTGTTCACGGAGTTGACGGAGTCCCCGAGGAGCTCCGCGACGTCCTTCGCCGGCCAGCCGAGCACGTCCCGCAGGATCAGCACGGCCCGCGGGCGCGGCGCGAGGTGCTGGACTGCGACCAGGTACGCCAGCTCGATCGTCTCCCGCGCGACGGCGACGGCCTCCGGCTCGTCCGCGTCGCCCGCGGGCAGCTCGTCGAGCAGCCGGTCCGGGTAGGGCTGCAGCCACAGCACCTCGCCGCCGGTCGCAGGCTCCGGGCGGCACTTGGCGAGCAGGTCCAGGCAGGCGTTGGTGGCGATCCGGTACAGCCAGGCCCGGAACGTCGACCGCCCCTCGAAGGTCTCCCGCCGCCGCCAGGCACGGAGGAACGTCTCCTGCACGGTGTCCTCGGCGTCCTCGAACGAGCCGAGCATCCGGTAGCAGTGCACGTGCAGCTCCCGCCGGTGCCGCTCCGCCAGCCCCGAGAACGCGGGCTCGTCGACCTCGCCCAGCCCGCTCACGCCCAGCTCCTCCGGTCGCGTGTCCGCATTCATCGCGTCATCCTTCCGCTTCGTCGTGTCCCGTCGTAGGTGTGACGGGTACGGGCGCGACAACTCATCACCAGGGCCGGCCCGCCCGGTCTCCCCAACCGGCTTGGACGAAGTCGAACAGGAGCACATCGGCCGGCACGGCCGCCAGGTGTTCCGCCCGCCCGCGGCTGAGCATGGTTGTTGTGCCGCCATGGACGACCAGCGCATTCAAGGCCGAGGCCGTTGGTGAACGCGACTACGTCGTCAGGCGGTCACCCCCGGAGCTGGCGAGTGATGGAGGGGTCGGTGATGGCGGTGTCGTTCGCCAGCAGGAAGGCCTTGCTGAGGATGAGCGCCAACCGGCCGTCCTCCTCGAACGGCAGGAACAGCCCGGAATGGGGGCCACCTCCCGCCAGCCGCGTACCTCGTCCACGGACGCACGGGCCGGATGCCACAGCCGCACCGGCAGGTCCGGCACGTTCAGCCCCAGCTCGGCGCGCCACACGCCGGGGGAGACCTCGAACTCCCAGATCAGCCGTTCGACGATCGGATGGCCTTCGAGCTGCCGGTACGGCGCGGCCGTCTCGCCGGTGAATCCGGCCTCCAGCGCCCTGCCGAGGGTCGCCTGCTGCTGCTGGGTCAGCTTGGCCAGCTCGCGCAGCCGCTTGACCTCGTCGGGGTGCTCCCGTCGGACCGCCGCCGGGACCGCTTTCAGCTTCTTGTCCCCGTGCCACCACGACAGCTCGACCCCGCCGTCGGTCGAGATCACCGCCGTGTGCTCGCCGAACGCCTGCCGTACCCGCCCGTCGGGGACCCTGAACGCCACCTCCAGCCGCTCGGCCAGGGCCGGCTCCATGCGCTTGAACTTGCGGTCGAGCTGCATGGGCACCCCGCCGTGCCGGGTGATGCGGCGGGCGGTGCGCAGCGCGGAGATCGCCTCCGGCGTCGGATACTGCTCCACCGCGCGGGCGATCTCGAACAGCAGCCCCTGCGAGGGCAGGGTCTTGGCCTGGGTGGGCGCCACCGCGATCCCGCGTACCAGCTCGTCGAGCAGCTCGGGCAGCCAGGTCTCGTCGCGGGAGAGCGCCAGCCGGACAGCCCGGCCGAGGACCCGCTTCTCGCCGTCGTCGAACGCCTTCTCCGCCTTGTACGGGATCTCGCCCGCGTGAATCGCCGTGATGCGGGCCCGCGCCATTTCCAGCGCCGTACGGGCGAAGTCCAGGTAACCGGGCAGCCCACCGAGCCATTCGGGCAGGCTGGGCACCAGCTCGGGAAACCGTTCCGCCTCAGAGTACAACGCCCGGAGCTCCACCTCCCAGCCGAGCACCACGTCCATCTCGGCGACCGAGATCGGCCCGAGCCCCTCGGCGAGCACGGCGCGCACGTCGGTGTCCATCCCCGCCAGCCCGGCCGCCACCAGCGCCGGGGAGCGGCCGTACGCGTGCCTTCTGACCTCCGCCAGGAGAAATCCGACCAGCTCGCCGGCCGGCTCGACCAGCCGCCGCCTGGCGTGCTCGTCGAGCGCGTATCGGGCCGAGATCGAGCCGCCGATGTCCGCCTGGACGGGCGCTCCGGTGCCCAGCCCCACGAGGCCGACGCTCAGGCGGGAGGCTTCGGGCCAGTGGGTGGGATCGTCCGCGGTTCCGGTGATCAGGTCAAGCAGGCGCTGCGCGAGAGGCGACAGTACGCCGTCGAGAACGCTCATGTCAGCCACCGAGCCCCCGGAAGTGCTGCCCCGGGAAGGCGTTGTGCCGGGCCACCTCCTCGCGTACCCGCAGCCGTACCAACTCCCGGGCCGAGATCCGCTCGGGCAGGCCGGGCACGGAGAATTCCTCCAACGCCCGGCCGGTCGCGGACTCGTCGCGAAACGTCACCGATGCCATCGGCCATCCTCTTGTCGTAGAGATCAGGTGGTGGCGCCATCTATAGCAGCGGCGAACGACAGAACCGCTGCGGCGGCATCCACCCGCGCCCTCTGCCGCTGCCGGGGGCTGACCGCGGATTTCGGGAAGGCGCCGAGACGTAACCCCGCCCCACCCCTTAGAGTCACCCTGACAATAAGGGGGTGGGGTCGTGAGCCTCGCATGGACCGAGATCCTCGGGTTCGCCACCGGGGCGCTGTGCGTCTGGCTCGTGGCGCGCCAGCACATCGCCAACTGGCCCATCGGCATCGCCAACAACGTCTTCTTCATCGTCCTGTTCACCCAGACCGGGTTGTACGCCGACGCCGGCCTGCAGATCGTCTTCATCGCCCTGGCCTGCTTCGGCTGGTGGACCTGGGCTCGCGGAGGCGGCCCCGGCCAGATGCTCCCGGTGCGCCGCACCAGCCGCGTCGAGTGGATCTGGCTGCTCGTCTCCGGTGCCGCCGGCGTCGCCGTCCTGACCGTGTTACTCGCCC
This sequence comes from Nonomuraea sp. NPDC002799, assembly GCF_053592075.1. Classification (NCBI taxonomy): domain Bacteria; kingdom Bacillati; phylum Actinomycetota; class Actinomycetes; order Streptosporangiales; family Streptosporangiaceae; genus Nonomuraea; species Nonomuraea sp. NPDC002799. The sequence goes on along the minus strand of NZ_JBSFVA010000066.1, from coordinate 14,726 downwards.
GGGTGACCGACTCCGCCGTGCCCTTCTGGGACGCCCTCACGACGTGCCTGTCACTGGCCGCCACCTATGGCCAGTGCCGCAAGCGGCTGGAGTCCTGGTGGTTGTGGATAGCCGCCGACCTGGTCTACATACCGCTTTATGCGTACAAGGAGCTCTACCTCACCGCGATCCTGTACGTCGCCTTCCTGACGTTGTGCGTCCTCGGCCTGCGCGGCTGGCGGCGTGACATGGCGCTCGCGGTGAGCGCCCCGGCCGGGGCGCTCACGTGACCCGGCGGTTCGGCCACGGCCTGGTGCTCGGCAAGTTCTACCCGCCGCACGCGGGCCACCACCACCTCGTGGCGACCGCCGCGGCCCGCTGCGAACGGCTCACCGTACTGGTATGCGCGGCCACCGTGGAGTCGATCCCGCTCGGCGACCGGGTCGCCTGGATGCGGGACGTCCACCCCGGGGTCACAGTCGTCGGCGCCGTGGACGACCACCCCGTGGACACCGGCGACCCGGCCGTCTGGGACACGCACATGGCCGTCTTCCGGCGGGCCGTCCCCGAGCCGGTCGACGCGGTCTTCACCTCCGAGGACTACGGAGCGGAACTCGGCAGGAGGTTCGGCGCCACGGCGGTGTGCGTGGATCCGGAGCGCTCCGCCCAGCCGGTGTCCGGCACCGCGGTGCGCCGCGACCCGGCCGGCACCTGGCACTTCCTGGCCCCCGCGGTCCGGGCGGGCCTCGCCCGCCGCGTGGTCGTCCTGGGCGCGGAGTCCTCCGGCACCACCACCATGACGCGCGCGCTCGCCGAGCACTACCGCCGCCGTGGCGGCCCGTGGGCCGCCACCCTGTGGGTGCCGGAGTACGGGCGGACGTTCAGCGCGGAGCGGCTGGCGGCGCTGAGGGCCGCCCGGCCCGGCGCGCAGTGGGCCGACGTCACCCTCGTCTCCGACGACTTCCCGCACATCGCCCGGCGTCAGGAGCACGACGAGGACGCCGCCGCCCGGTCCGGGAGCCCGGTCCTGTTCTGCGACACCGACGCGTTCGCCACCACCATCTGGCACGAGCGCTACGTAGGCGGGAGCCATCCGGAGGTGGCCCGGATCGCCGGCCGCGGGCGGCAGCACCTGTGGTTGCTGACCGACCACGAGGGCGTGCCGTTCGAGGACGACGGGCTGCGCGACGGGGAACACCTCCGCCCCTGGATGACCGTACGCTTCCAGGACGAACTGGAGCGCACCGGACGTCCCCACGTCAGGCTCCGCGGCTCCCACGAGCAGCGGTTGACGGCGGCCGTCGCCGCCGTCGACGCGCTGCTGGCCAAGGGCTGGGACCTCGCCGACCCGCTCCCCGAACGGCGCTGACCACGATCACGGCCATGGCGATGCGCGTGGCTATTCCTCGATCGGGCGGGCGCCGGCGGACCGGATCGACGAGACGGTGAACCTCACCATCCGCACCGGCCGGGACGCGCGTTCACCGCAGGAGGTCGCGCCGGCTCAGCGTGCTGCCGAGCGCGGCCCCCGCCGCGCGCACCGCGGTCGCGTGTCTCTCGGGCCGGAACCTGCCGGTGGGGCCGGCCACGCTGATCGCGGCGAGTGGCTCGTCACCGTGCCCCAGCACCGGCGCGGCGACACACACGAGCCCGAGGGCCGACTCCTCCGCCTCGAACGCGACGCCGGTCTCCGCGACGCGCCGCAACTGGCGGCGCAGGAGGCTCGGCGCGACGACGGTGTGCGGTGTGCGTCGTTCGAGCGGCCCCGTCAGCACCTCGTGCCGCAGGCCGGCGTCGGCGTAGGCGAGCAGCACCTTGCCGATCGCGGTGCAGTGCAGGGGCATCCGCCCCCCGGTGCGCGAGGGCGCCCTGGCTTGGCGGTGGCCGCCGATCTTGGCGACGTAGATGACGTCGTGCCCCTCTCGCACCCCGAGGTGGACGGTCTCGTGGGTGCGTTCGTAGAGGTCCTGGAGGAAGGGCATCGCCAGTTCGAGCAGGCTGCGCTCCAGCGAGGCGAGCATCCCGAGTTCGAACAGGCCACCACTGAGCCGGTAGCCGCCGTCGGCGCGGTCGAGCAGGCGGTTGGCGACCAGATCGCCGGACAGCCGGTACACGGTCGCCTTGTGGAGACCGGTACGCCGCACCAGCTCGGCGAGGCTGACGACCCGGTCATCGGGCCGGAAGGCGCGCAGGATCGTCACCGCCTTTCCCAGCACGGTGTCGAGATCGGCTGTCTCCGTCACCCGCACAGCGTATCGCTGAACGAGACGATGTGCTGGTTGGTGCCGGATCCTGCCTGCACAGTGGGGGTATGAACGAAACCATCGGGCTCGCAACCGCGAGCCCGTCCGACATGGCCGCCGCGGCCGAGCGGCTCGCCGGCGCAGCCGCGTCCGGCACGCCCTGCGCCCCCGTACGGGACCTGATCGGCCGGAACGACCTGGCCGCCGCGTACGCCGTCCAGGCCGCACTCACCGCGTCCCGCCTCGCCGCCGGCGCCCGGGTCGTCGGGCGCAAGGTCGGCCTGACCTCGGAGGCGGTGCAACGGCAGCTCGGTGTCGACCAGCCCGACCTCGGCGTCCTCTTCGACGACATGGCCTACGCCGACGGGGACACGATCCCGGTCGGGCGGGTCCTCCAGCCGCGGGCGGAGGCGGAGATCGCGTTCGTGCTCCGGGCCGACCTGGCCGACGGGCCGCTCGACGCCCCACAGATCCGGGACGCGATCGAGTACGGCGTCGCCGCGCTCGAGATCTGCGGCAGCCGGATCGCCGGGTGGGACATCACCTTCGGTGACACCGTCGCCGACAACGCCTCCTCGGGCGCCTACGTGCTCGGAACGGAGCGCCGCACCCTCGGCGAGTTCGAGCCGGTGGACGTCGTGATGTCGATGAGCGTCGGCGGTGAGGAGGTCTCCACCGGGACCGGCGCGGCCTGTCTGGGCGACCCGATCGAGGCGGTCGTATGGCTGGCCCGCATGGCCCGCGATCTCGGCGAGCCGCTGCGCGCGGGGCAGGTCGTCCTGTCCGGCGCGCTCGGTCCGATGCGCCCGGTGGCCGCCGGCGACACCGTCACCGCCACCCTGTCGGGCCTCGGCAGGGTGACGGTCCGCTTCACCGAAGGAGCAGCAGCATGAGCAGGACGAAGGTCGCGATCATCGGGTCGGGCAACATCGGCACCGACCTGATGATCAAGGTCTTGCGCGGAGCGCGTCACCTGGAGATGGGGGCGATGGTCGGCATCGATCCCGGGTCTGACGGCTTGGCCCGCGCCGCCCGGCTCGGGGTCTCGACGACGCACGAGGGTGTCGACGGGCTGATCGCGCTGCCGGACTTCGGCGAGATCGGGATCGTCTTCGACGCGACCTCGGCCAAGGCGCACGAGGTGAACGCCGCGAAGCTGATTCCGTCCGGGAAGAGGCTGATCGACCTGACCCCGGCGGCGATCGGGCCCTACGTCGTCCCCGCCGTCAACCTCGACGAGCATCTCGGCGAGCCGGACGTGAACATGGTCACCTGCGGCGGCCAGGCCACGATCCCGATCGTCGCCGCCATCAGCCGGGTGGTGCCCGTCGAGTACGCCGAGATCGTCGCCTCGATCGCGTCGAAATCGGCCGGACCGGGCACCCGGGCCAACATCGACGAGTTCACCGAGACCACCTCGGCCGCGATCGAGCAGATCGGCGGGTCGCGCCGCGGCAAGGCGATCATCATCCTGAACCCCGCGGACCCTCCGCTGATCATGCGGGACACGGTCCTGTGCCTCGTCGCGGCGCCGGATCCGGCCGTGCACGAGGAGATCCGCCGGTCGGTCGAGAAGATGGCCGCCGACGTCGCCGCCTACGTCCCCGGCTACCGGCTCAAGCAGCAGGTGCAGATCACCGAGATCTCCGCCGACCAGCCGGTCGGGACGCTCCTCGCCGGCGGCGCCGCCCGGCCCACGCATCAGGTGTCGGTCTTCCTCGAGGTCGAGGGCGCCGCGCACTATCTCCCGGCCTACGCCGGCAACCTCGACATCATGACGTCCGCCGCCCTGCGGGTCGCGGAGCGCATCGCCGCACGGAAGGCTGGCCTGTGATGGGCATTCCGATCTTCGTCCAGGACGTCACGCTTCGCGACGGGATGCACGCCGTTCGCCACCGGATCGGCCTGGAGGACGTCAAGCGCATCGTCACGGCGCTCGACCGGGCCGGCGTCGACGCGATCGAGGTCGCGCACGGCGACGGCCTCGCCGGAGGGTCGCTCAACTACGGTCCCGGGTCGCACACGGACTGGGAGTGGATCGAGGCGGCGGCGTCGGTGCTGGTGAACGCCCGCCTCACCACGCTGCTGCTGCCGGGTGTCGGCACCGTCCACGAGTTGAAGCGCGCCCACGACCTCGGCGTACGCTCCGTCCGGGTCGCCACGCACTGCACCGAGGCCGACATCTCCGCCCAGCACATCGCCGCGGCGCGCGAGATGGGCATGGACGTGTCCGGATTTCTGATGCTCTCCCACATGGCGCCGCCGGAGGAGCTGGCCCGGCAGGCCAAGCTCATGGAGTCCTACGGCGCGCACTGCGTCTACGTCACCGACTCCGGCGGCCGGCTCACGATGAACGACGTGGCCGCGCGGGTCCGCGCGTACCGCGACGTCCTCGACGCCCGGACCGAGATCGGCATCCACGCCCACGAGAACCTCTCGCTGTCGGTCGCCAACTCCGTCGTCGCGGTCGAGAACGGCGTCCACCGGGTAGACGCGTCGCTGGCCGGTCACGGCGCGGGCGCGGGCAACTGCCCCTTGGAGGCGTTCATCGCGGTCGCGGACCTCTCGGACTTCGAGCACCGATGCGACCTGTTCCAGCTCCAGGACGCCGCGGACGACATCGTCCGCCCGTTGCAGGACCGTCCGGTGCGTGTCGACCGGGAGACGCTCACCTTGGGGTACGCCGGCGTCTACTCGTCGTTTCTGCGCCACGCGGAGGCTGCCGCCGCCCGGTACGGCGTCGACGTCCGCGACATCCTGATGGAGTGCGGCCGCCGCCGGCTGGTCGGCGGCCAGGAGGACATGCTCGTCGACATCGCCCTCACGCTCGCCGCCGAGCGCGAGAAGCGGCCCGCCTGACCGTCGCGCCAGGCATCACCGAAAAAGCTCCGCCTTGAGGCGGGCGGCGTACCCGCGAGGAGTGTACGGCCCGCGGGTGAGCAGGAGTCCGGCCTGGCCGTCCGGCAGGTCCCGGTCCTGCTCGTCCACGATTCTGATCTCGTCGGAAGGACACAGGGGACGGCCCTGTGTGGTGCACACCGTCTCGAAGGGGTCGTCAAGGCGGGTGAAGTTCAGCAGGCCTTCCGCCATGCCGAACACCTGCTGCAGCGTCGCCCCGAGCACCGGCCTCACCTTGTACGCCAGCTCGTCCGCGAGGCGGCGCGTACGCCGGCCGCGAGATCGTGGGCGGGTGCGGCGCGTGCGGAAGTCGCCCCATCGGGAGTTGTTGGTGAGCAGCCGTCCGCCCTCGATCTGCACGGCCCCGGCCGCACAGGTCGAAGGTGGAGACGCGCTGCTGGTCCTTGGTCAGCCACACCTGCGGCAGGTGGCGTCCAGGACGGGTCGAGGCGAAGTGATAGATCTCCTCGTCACGCGGCGCGGGCTGCTCGGGTGTGCCGTCGGGCACGATCGCGCCGGACGCGTAGTGCTGGTTGGTCTCGACGCCGTGCGTGTTGAAGCACATGATCGTGCCCTGCAACGCGGCGTCGAACTCCTGCCGCAGCTCGCTGCCCGCGGCCGTCGGCTGCAGCAGGGCGTCGAGGACGTCGTGCAGTTCCTGCGCGCCCGAGGCGGGCGGCAGGCGCAGCGCCACGAAGATCGGGGCCGCTAACCGCCGGCCTTCGACACCGCGAACGCGAGCAGGAACCCGACCAGCGTGATGAGACCCGTCATCAGGTGCGAGTTCTCGAACGCCTCAGGAATCATGGTGTCGGCGATCATGGTGAGGATCGCGCCGCCGGCCAGCGCGATGATGCCCGCCAGCACGGCCGCCGGCGCCTGCCCCAGGAGCGCGTACCCCGCCAGCGACGACAGACCACTGACCACGGCGATGCCGCTCCACAGCCCGAACACGTACGTCTTGGACCGCCCGGCGCGGCGCATGCCGGCCGCGCTGGACAGGCCCTCGGGCACGTTGCTGATGAACACCGCCGCCACGGTCACCATGCTCACCGCGCCGCCACCGAGCAGGCTCGCCCCGATCACCAGCGACTCAGGCACCCCGTCGAGCACCGCGCCCATGGCGATCGCCGTCCCGGAACCCTCCTGCTGCGACGGCTGCCGGTCACCGGAGCGTTTGCGATGCCTGGCTCCGCGGCGGGTCAGCAGGATGTTGCAGACGGTGTAGAGGACCGCGCCAGACATGGCCCCCACCACCGTGGGCCCCAGTCCCGCGCGCTGGTGCGCCTCATCGATCAGCTCGAACGACACCGCGGACATCAGCACTCCGGCCCCGAACGCCATCACCGACGAGATCAGCCATTGCGGCATCCGAACCGTGTATCCGGGCAGCGCGCCGAGCACGAGGGCGAACCCGGCCAGCAGCCCCCACCCACCCGCCTGCAACCACTCCGGCATGATCGGCGTCTGCCCTCCCACCCCCATTCCCAAACCGGGCGCCATCCCCTGCAAGCGGTTAGCTCGGGACGCCACGCAAGGATCCGATCGGAACGCCGTGCCGGCCTGCCTGGAACATGCCGCCGCCGGCGGCCGGCACCGCCCCCTCCTCAAGCCGACGGCCACCGTCACGACTTCCTCGGGTGGAGGAGGTGGAGGGCTCACCTGCTACTCCCACACCGTACTGAAAGCCCCTAGCCGTAGAGGGTGGCGATGTCCTTGGCGGTGGGCCACCGGCTGTAGGTGGGTGACTGTGGCCAGCCGTCGGGGGAGTCCTGCCACTCCTCCTGCCGCCCGAACGGCAGCAGGTCGATCAGGGCGAAGGTGTGGCTGAGCTGCTCGGTGCCCCGGCCGTTGGTGTGCCAGGTGCGGTACACGGTGTCGCCGTCGCGCAGGAACACGTTGACGGCGAAGCCTTCGCCGGGTGGTGCGCCGACGTCGGTGCCGAAGGGGCTGTTGGCGGTGGAGTACCAGGTCATCTTGTTCCCGACCCGCTGCTTGTAGGCGAGTGCCTCGTCGATGGGGCCCTGGGTGACGATGACGAACCGGGCGTCGTAGTTGTCCAGGAACTCCAGCCGGGTGAACTGCGAGGTGTACCCCGTACAGCCCGGGCACTGCCACTCCTTGCCGGGAAACCACATGTGGTTGTAGACGATCAGTTGCCGCATGCCGTTGAAGACGTCCGCCAGGCGAACCGGTCCTTCTTCGCCTTCGAGGGTGTAGTCCGGCATTTCCACCATGGGCAGGCGGCGGCGCTGGGCGGCGATGGCGTCGAGTTCCCGGGTCGCGGCCTTCTCCCGGGTGCGCAGTTCGTCGAGTTGACGCTGCCAGGTGTCGGCGTCGACCACGGGCGGTAGCGCGTTCTTGGTCATGATTCCTCCCTGCGACTTGCGTGTTCAGAGGTAGACCTGCCCCGGTCGCCGAACTCATCGCCAATCAGCAGTCTTTGTCGTAGGAGGGCAGGTTTCCGGTGGTCAGGAAGGTGGTGACGGTCTGGTCGCCGCAGGCGTTGCCGTTGGCGAGGTAGACGCGCCGTGGCCGCCTGAATCGACGCTGACCATCCGGGCCCGTGCCCCGAACGCCTGGCGCATCTTCAGCGCTCCGCTGTACGGCGTGGACGGGTCGCGCAGGTTCTGGATGAGCAGCACGTTGGCCGGACCGCGCGAGGTGACGCGGACGGGCGGGTCGGCCGGCTTGAACGGCCAGTACGCGCACGGTCCCGCGTTGACGGGCATGCCGGCGGTCAGCGGGTGGGCGGCCGGCATGGGAAGTTCGCGTTCGAGTAGAGGGCGCGCGCCGAACAGGAGGCACGGCGCCGGCCCGGATCGACCACCCGGGCATAGTCCGGGTCTGGCGCCACTGATCACGGCTGGTGCGTGGCTTTCTCCACAGTTGATCGCTTGAGAGGCCGCCGTCCGCGTCCAGGGCGGCATGATCGTCGCCCGGCCCTAACCTCGATCGTACGCCATTGGATCTTGAGTTCGGCGCCGCTCAACGTTCCCTGGTGAGAGGGGTGCGATCCTCCCCTCGCCCGGCGAGAGCCTGCACAGCCGTCTCATCGCCTGGGTCGCCGAGAACTCTCGTCTGACAGGCGAGACGGTGACCCTGCAGGGATGGGAGGCTTGGATTGTGCGTACCTGGTTCGAGCCCGAAGAGGCCGAGGAGTTCGAGGCCGCCAAGGACCTGCTGATCCGGCGGTGTGTCACCTGGGCGGAGGAGCACGGGCATCCGGTCGATGACCTGCTGCTCTCCGCCGCCGTCGACGCGCGGCACGAGAGTCGTGATGGCCGGCTGGCGTACTGGGACGGTGCGCGCATCAGGTTCTTCCTGCTGCGGTACGTGCCGTACAAGGTGACGGCCCTGCGGGAGGAGCTCGATCTCGCCCCGGAGGTGCTGCGGACGTACCTGTGCTATCTCGACGTCACGGGCCTTCGCGACCCGCGCGGTGCCACGCTCGCGGAGGCGGAGGAGATCATCGCCGGGGCGCGGGCGGAGTACGCGGCCGCGCTCGACGATCCCACGCTGTGGGGGGTGGCGACGTTCTGGGCGCACACGGCTCTCGGCCAGGGCGTCGATCTCAGCGTTCCGGGGGAGTTCGAGCGGTTCAAGCGCGATCTCGACGCCGGTCGCGTTCCGTACGACGAGCAGGTGCTCGACAAGATCATGCAGAACCGCTTCGTGAACGGCGGCATCGGCGAGGAACGCGCCTTCCCCCAGCTGCCTGTCTCCCTGCCCTCTGCGTCGGAGCTGGCGGAGGCCGCCGCGCGCAGCCAGACCGTCCAGCGTCTCATCACCCTGGCCGATTGGGCAGGCAAGGACGGCCGCGCCCTCACTGACGCGGGCAACCTCCGCGTCGCCGACGCCCTCGAGGTGTCGGCCCTGCTGGGCGCCGGCGAGGACGGGCTGCGCGTCCGCAGCGCCACCGATCTGCCGCAGCTCAACCTGCTGCTCGCCTGGGCCAAGAAGCTGCGCCTGACCCGCACCAGCAAGGGCCGGCTCTTCCGCGTGGCCAAGGCCGCACCCCTGCTGCGCGACCCGGAGGCGCTGTGGCGGCGCGCGTTCGAGGTGCTGCCGGAGCTGGGCCGTGCGGTCGCCGTGCCCGCCGCGACGGGGCAGCCCGAGCCCATCCTGGCCGAGATCTTCGGCGAGATCCTGCCGGACGTGCTCACCTCCATGTACGGGCTGGACGAGATGCCGGTGGTCCGGCTCGAAGAGACGGTGTGGCTGGCCTGCCAGGAGTACTTCGTTCTCGACCGGGAGGACGAGCGCCTGAATGATCTCTGGCGCCGCGAGGTCACCCGGGACCTGGGGCGCACGTTCGAGGTCCTGTCCGACCTCGGGGCCGTGGAGCTCACCCGCGGCCCCGCCGACCCCCTCTACTCGAGCGACCTCGACCACGACGACCAGCCCTTGCCACCGGACGCGGTCGAACGTCTGCGCACCGCCCTCGCCGCGCCCGACCTCCCGCTGGTCCGCCTGACCCCGCTCGGCGTGCGCGGCGTCCGCGACCGCCTCCTCGCCGAGGGCCGCGACGTTCCCCTCATCGGCGAACTGGCCACCGCCCCGCCGGCCGAGCTGCTCGGGGTGCTCGCCCAGCACTATCCGCCGGAGGACGCCGTCGCGGAGCTCCAGGGGTGGCTGGCCTGGCCGGGGCAGAATGTCGAGATGTTGCTGCAGGCCGTGCGGGATTGCCCGTTCCGTACGCGGGTGGGGGCGATGCTGCGCGTTCTGGCCGACGCCCTTCCCGAAGGGCGGCTTCTGCATGACCTACGTCACGACCCGGTCCTCGGGCCCGCCGTGTGGACCCAGCTCATCGATGCCGGGGAGATGAAGCCCGGGTCGTTGAGTGAGCGGGAGAACCTTCTCATGGGGGCGGAGAACTTCCTGTCGGTGCTGGAGCTCGCGGGGCCTGAGGGGCTTGTCGAGCAGCTCAAGAGGATGGGGGGCGGGGACGCGTACGAGTTCGTGGAGGCGATCCTGGCGTCGGGGCACCCCGATGTCGTGGGATTGCGGGAGCTACGCGAACTGGTGGCCGAGCCGCTCCGCAAGACCGCCCGCCATCCCCTCCGCCTCGTCCCCACCCGGCCGCCGGGAGCCCGAGGCCGCAGGAAGAAGCGCAAACACTGATCTTGATCCTTGACCTGCGCGCCAGGGTCCACAAGCTCTCGATCCGACTCCTTGGCCCTTGGTGTTCTTGGGCTGCTCGCGGGCCACGCCGGCGTCCGCCAAGTCGATTCCGATCGCTCTGCTGTCCGACGCCCAGGCCATCCGCCTGATCGGGCAGGAGCAGGGACGCGAAGTTTCGGTGGTGAGACCGGACGCAAGTGGGGTTCGCCGCTGATCAAACCGTCTCGGACAGCCAGTCGGGACGCGGTGTCCCGGCTGGTCGCCTCGGCCACAGGACTACGGAGTGGAGTGACCAGCGCTTCCGGGCATGGTGTCGTCGTCATCACTGGCCGGGTGTTCACTGAGCCGCTTACGTACGGGGTCGTTCTCGGTTGGGACGAGACCATCGGATGGGGAGACATCTGCGGGGTTGGCGCCGGGATCGCGTGGTTGGGAGTTGAAGAGGGACTCCAGGGGCCCAGGTGGGATGGAGGGCTCGAAGGGCGGGGTCCAGGCGGCGGTCGCATCAGGGTCCGTGCCGGAGCCATGTGCGGGTGAACCGGTCCCGGGGCGCGGGTGGTCCGGGCCGTGCGGTGCGGCGGGTGGGGCACTGTCCTGTTCGCCGAGGGCGGTGACGGTCTCGATGGCTTCGAGGAGTTGCCGCCTCCACGGGTTGTCCTCGTCGGGCCCGGCGGGGCCGTGGTGGGGGGCCGGAGGTGCGGGTACGGGTTCGACGTATCCGGCGGTGGCCGGGCGAGTCCGGCGGGACCTGGCTACGAGCACCGCGAGTACGGCCAGCAGGGCGACCACGAGCACCACGGCCGAGGTGACCATCGTCGCGGTGGAGAAGCCCGTCTGCCGGCTGGACACCGCGGCGTTGAGGTGTGCGGGGACGGCGCTGGAAGCCGTGGTGCTGGATGCCGGCGGCGTGGCAGCGGTGCCCTCGTCGGCTACGGCCTCCGGCGTGGCAGTGATGTCCTCGTCGGCTACGGCCTCCGGCGTGGAGGTCGGAGTGGGCGAGGTTGAAGAGGCCGTCACCGCCGCTGAAGTGGAGGTGGCGGCCGGTTCGGCTTCGTTGGTGGCCGAAGGGGACGATGACTCCGATGTCGTGGCGGTGGCCGTGGGGGAAGGCGACTCGGATGCCGTGGCGGTTTCTGTGGGCGATGGCGAGTCGGATGCCGTGGGGGTGGCTGAAGGTGACTCGGATGTGGCCGTGGGGGTGGCTGAAGGTGACTCGGACGTGGTGGGTGTGGGGGAGGACGAATCCGACGTCGTGGGGGCAGGCCCGCCTGACGTTGAGGTAGGCGTGGCCGTTGGTGTGTCGGAGGGTGGTGCGCCCTCGTACGGCGGCGTGTCCGAGGCATGGGTCGGCTCTGGTGCAGGAGGGGTCGCCACTGATGACGGGTCGGCACCCTCGTGGTGGGAGCCGGCCTGATGGGATTCGTTCTGGTTCAGGCCGTTCTGGCTGGTGCTGTCTCGGGCCGGGGCCGACGGGCTGGTCGGCTTCTCCTGAGTGTCCCGGCGGCCGTCCGTGTCGGTGTGCCGCCCACTCTGAGGTCCGTCCGGCGGTGGGCCCGCATGGTCATCGTGCGTCTGTGCAGCGGTGATCTCCGCGTCGTCCTGAGTGCCGTTGGGCCGGTGGCCCTGCTGTTCCTGAGCAACGTGGGTGCTGGGGTCTGCCGTGGAGGTCCGGCCGGAGGACTGTTCCCGGGGCCGATTGGCGCCGGGCTCTGCCTCGGCGGTCTGGTACCACGAGGTCAAGATGTAGGACGCGTCAATGAACTTCTGGATATCTGGCGTCATGGAAGTGGGGGCCTCCCGGACGAGACCGGATTTACCCATGCAGACCCTGACAAAAGTGATGATGAAGGACTGATGAGGCTAAAACCGGAAGCCTGTGGGTGTGGTGAGCGTACCGGATGTTCCCGCAGGTCAAGCGCCCCAGAAGGCGTGATCGACGGCTCTGCCCGGAGTGAAGCCCAAGCCAGAGAGGCGCTGTCGGTAATTCATTCGACGCGAACCATAGAGAAAGATCTACTGTCACTTGCCACCACTGTGGGGCCAGGGTGCTGGGCCGCGATCGGGGAGATGGATGGTTTCTCGGCCGGTTCGCCTCAGGAGGGGGCAGGGGCCGCGAGCATCCCGGCTGCCATGACGTGCAGCGCCGCGGCGAGCCGTGGCGCCTCTCCGCGCTCCAGCAGCCGCAGGACCGGTTCGCTTTGCAGGCTGCCCAGCAGGATGTGCGCCAGCAGCTCTCCGTCCAGGTCAGGGCGCCGCTCGGCGATCAGTGCGCTGGTGTGGCCGTGCCAGAACCGGTAGACGGGATGGTCGTCCCGCGAGTCCGGAACGTGGTCACCGCCTTCGCCCCAGTGCTCGCCGCGCTCCTTCCACTCCGGCCTGGGCGCGTCGGTCTCGTTGTGCACCGGCTCGGTCTTGGCCAGCGGCAGGCCCTGGCTTAGGCCCTGCACCATTTGGCTCTTTCTGTGTGACCAAAGCCAAGCTCTGCCCAAAGCCTGATTGCCTGGGGCCACGCGGGTCCGCACCGATCGCAGGTCGGCTACCGTGGCGACCACCTCCAGCGTTACCGCGATCCCTTGTTCAAGGTCGCCGCCCGGCCACGTGGCTCGTGGCCGGCTGGAACTCGCCTGGACCTATGTTGACCGGCTCAACTCCCGGTGACGATCGTGCTCTTGCCGCACCGGCGCCGTCCGCTCGTGGAATCCGCCATCCGGGGAGCGGGTGATGATCCCGGTCTCCATGCCGTGCTCGGCCACGTCGCGGTCCGACTGCTGGAGTGCGAGGCAGATCCACCGGGTGACGACGAAGGCGACGACGGGCCCGACGACCACGGCGTACCGGAAGAAGATCGTCACGGCGTTGACGTTGAGCTGGAATTGGTGGGCGAGCTGGTCGTTGGCCGCGGCTGCCCAGAGCAGGCCGTAGAACGTGATGCCGGCGGCGGCGATGGCCGTTTTCACGGGCGTGTCGCGCGGCCGGTCGAGCAGGTCACGCGCGGGTGTCTCGCGGGCGATGCGGCGCACGCTCTTGGGCCGGCCCAGCGCGTCGCGGCGGTCGCGTCGCGCCAGGAGGAAGCGTTCGGCCGGCGGGTACGCGGCCAGAGCGGTGAAGAAGATCCCGGGTACCACCACCGTGGGGACGAGGACCGCGAGGCTGAGCGTGTAGTCCCCGAGGGTGAGCTCCCATCCGGGCATGATCCGGAGGGCGCCGTCGAGGAACCCCATGTACCAGTCGGGCACCGAGCCGGCCGAGATCTGCGTCGGCTTGGCCGGGCCGTACAGCCAGATCGGGGCGATCTGGAACCCGAATCCGAGGATGATCAGCATGCCGATCGTCGCGGCCGCCATCAGCGGGCGGGCGCTTCGCCGCGCCGGCAGCGAGGCGACGAACCGCGAGTGGCCGTGCCGCCGCACCAGCAGCTCACGGGCGATCAGCAGGACGCCCATGACGGCCGCGAGCAGCAGGTGTCCGCCGTACAGGACCGGAATGACCGCCTCACCGGGAAAGCCCGAGCCGAACAGCAGCGACATCACCCATGTGCCCACCACCGGGATGGACTGCACGACCGACATGATCAGCCACAGGCTCCCGCCTGACAGCATGTCGTCGGGCAGGGCGTTGCCGGTCTCGCCGGCGAACATGCCCAGCGCCAGCAGCGCCACCCAGATCAGCCACTGCCGGATACGCGGGCGGCGGAACGCGCCGGTGAGGAACATGCGCAGCAGTTGCAACGCGACCGCCGCCACGAAGACGAGCGCCGACCAGTGATGCATCTGGCGGATGAGCAGGCCGCCGCGCACCTCCAAGCTCAGGTGCATGGTCGAGTCGAACGCCTCGCTGACGAGAAGCCCGCGCAGCGGGCCGTAGGAACCGTCATAGGTAGCCTGGGACATGCCGGGGTCGTAGAACAGCATGAGCATCGCCCCGGTCACCAGCAACACAACGAACGACCAGACAGCGATTTCCGCGAACATGAACGACCAGTGGGAGAACTGGAACGAGCGGCGTATGGCCGGCAACGAACGCATCTTGGGCCCCCTAACCTTGCCTACACACAAGACGCGATCGGGCCGGCAGGTGTGACGTCGATGCGGGCCTTTGTGGCGTGAATCACGTCACTACGGAAGGCCAGGACAAGGGTCAGTCACGCGTGACGGGCGCCGGCCACAGTCCGACGAGTGCATCGATCAGCCCGGTCGTGGTGTCGTGCCAGTTCTTGCAGAGTGTCCGCGACATTCGGCCAGGCCAGGCACGTGCGCGATGGCGTCGTGGCCTCCGGCGCGCGCCTGGCGTTGAGACCTACGGGATGAAGTGGAATCTCTGAAACCCGGGCTGCGACCTGCCGTAGATCGCGTGCGATTCCCGGTTATGGCATGAGAGTGAATCTCTGAGTGGGCATCTTGGGATGGCTTGCGGGCATATGCCCCTTCTGCGAGGTAGGCGGGTCGCGTCGTTTGTAAAGAGTGCCCCGCCTTGCGAGGCCAG
>NZ_JBSFVA010000065.1:0-33761 GCF_053592075.1 Nonomuraea sp. NPDC002799 | reverse complement strand
CCGCAAACCCACATCCCCTATTTTTTCAGTGTCTTCCACCGGTGTCAACTCCCCAACTACCACTAAACGCCCGCCGCGCGGGGGCGCCCCGGGCGCGGCGGACGTGTGCCGGTGAAAGGGTCAGCCGGCGATAGTGCAGGTGCGGTCGCCGACGAAGGCGTCGTCGACGGCCCACCAGCCCGAGTTCTGGCCCAGGTAGTGGAGGCGGAACTTGACGTTGGCCTGGCCGGCGGCCTGGGGGATGGGGATGACCTGGGTCGCCGGGCCCGGGGCGCCGGGGTAGCCCTTGGCGCTCCAGACGGTCTTCCAGGTGCCGCCGCCGTCCAGGCTGAGGTCCACCGAAGTGGTGGAGTTGATCGCCGGTCGCAGGTCGTGCGCGAACTCCAGCGTGGCCTTGGTACGGCTGCGCAGGTCGTAGGAGGGACTGGTGAGGTAGCTGTTCTGGATGTGGCCCTTGCCGGAGTTGAGGGAGTCGACGATGGCGAACCCGCCCTTGCCGCCGGTGTGGTTACCCCGCTTGGCGCGGTCGGAGAAGACCCAGCCAGGCTGGTAGTCGTAGTTGGGGATGTCCAGCTTGACGTTGTCGACCGTCCAGCCCCTGGGCTTCTTGGACCCGTCGAAGGGCTGCGTGCTGCCCGAGCGGGTGACCTCGTAGCCCTTGGCGACGCAGGTGAGCGAGACCGTCAGGCCCACATCGAGGCGCTGAGCGGCATCGCCCATGACCACCTGGCGGGTGGCCGGATCGTAGCCGGGCTCGGCGGAGGTGTACGTGACGGTGTAGGTCGTCGCGGGGAGCAGGGGCAGGGTGTAGGCGCCGGTGGCCGCGTCGGCCTCGGTCGTCCAGCGGTGGCCGGCGCCGTCGTCGGCGGTGATCTTCGCGGCCAGCGGGCGGCCCAGGCCGGAGCCGTCGGCGACCGTGCCGGTCAGGTTCATCCGTTCGGTGGGCGGCAGCGCGACGTCGTGGGTGATCGCGCCATCCTTGGCCAGAGTGACGGTCTGGGTGGTGGTCTGATAGCCGAAGGCCGTCACCTTCACCTGGTAGTCGCCGGCGGCGAGGGTGTAGGCGTACGCGCCGTCGGCCCCGACGGTGAAGTTGCGGTTCGTCGGGCCGGTGAGGGTGACGGTGGCGCCGGCGACGGGCTGCTTGGTGTCCGCGTCGGTGACGGTTCCCGTCAAGGTGGCGGTTCCGGCGGTGCCGACCTGGATGAGGGCGAGCGCGTCCAGCCTGCCCTCGCCGTACACGTTGTTGTTGGCGGCGGTGCCTCCGCAGGTGGTGTCGTCGGTGTCGATGGCCGACAGGTCCAGCAGGATCCGGGTGCTGTCGATGTCGCGGGCGTACTCAGGGCGCGCCGACCACAGCAGCGCGACCGCCCCGGCCACGTGCGGTGCCGCCATGGAGGTGCCGTCCCAGGCGGCGTAGGTGCTGCCGGGCAGGGAGGAGACCACCCGGACGCCGGGGGCGGAGATGTCCGGCTTGACCTCGCCGTCCTGACCGCTGCCGCGGCTGGAGAAGCTCGCGATCTTGTTGTTGGCGTCGTAGGCGCCGACGGAGTAGTTGATGGTGCGGCTACCAGGAGCGCCGGAGGTCTGGCACCCGGCGCCGTTGTTGCCGTTGGCCCAGATGCCCATGATCCCCGAAGCCGCCCAGGCGAGCTGGATGTCCTCGAACATGGGGTCGTTCGAGGGGTCCGAGCCCCAGGAGTTGTTGACGATGTGCGGCCGCTTGGACACGTCGGGGTTCTGGCCGGACAGGTCGGTGGGGGCGAGCATCCACTGCGACGACTTGATCAGGGCTTCCTCTGGGCAGGAGCCCGCGGGGCAGCCGATGCCGGCGATCCACTTCACGCCGGGGGCGACGCCGATCTGGTTGCCCGCGCCGTCGTCGCCGGCCATGGTGCCCATGGTGTGCGTGCCGTGCCCGTGTTCGTCGCACGGTTCGGCGGTGGGGCAGTCGCCGAGCGGGTCGATCCAGTTGTGGTCGTGGGTGAAGGTCCCGTCGCCGTTGTTGCCCCGATAGGACTTGACCAGGGCGGGATGGTCGAACTGGACCCCGGAGTCGACGTTGGCGACCACGATGTCCTCGCCGCGGCGGCCGGTCTGGGCCCACACGTCGTCGGCGTTGATGTTGCTCACCCCCCACGCGACGCCCTGGACGGCGGTGGACAGGGCCTCGGTCCGCACCGGTTCGGGGATCGCGTAGGTCTTCGGCGCGCGGATCTCCTCGATGCCCTTCATACCGGCGATCTTCCGG
Source organism: Nonomuraea sp. NPDC002799 (assembly GCF_053592075.1). Classification (NCBI taxonomy): domain Bacteria; kingdom Bacillati; phylum Actinomycetota; class Actinomycetes; order Streptosporangiales; family Streptosporangiaceae; genus Nonomuraea; species Nonomuraea sp. NPDC002799. The sequence goes on along the minus strand of NZ_JBSFVA010000065.1, from coordinate 31,510 downwards.
GCGACGGCTTCGGAGGCGTCCTTGACGTACACCGCGTTGGTGGCCCAGAACGCGGTCGACTTCAGCCCCTCGGCCTTCAGGAGCTTGCGTAACGGCTCTTGAGAGCTGTCGGCGGTGGCCTGGAGCCGTTCCACGACCTCCTGGCCGCGGGGCGTCCTGCCCTTGATCTTGCTCGCTGAGGAGATGTCCGCCTTGCCGGACAGGCGGACCCAGAAGTCCGCGGTGTCGGCCTTGACGAAGGTCGCCAGCAGATCCTGGGCGATCTTCAGCTTCTGCGCGGGTGCGGCGGAAGGCGCCGGGTCGGCCTGTGCCGCACCAGGTGTGGCGGCGAACGTGCCCGTGACCAGCGTCAGGACGCACGCGGCCGCGATGTGTGCCAGTCTCATCTCACTTACCCCCGCAGCTCAGGTGGGCGATCAAGCGTCGCGACCGCAAGTAGGGGTAGTCGGTGCCCGAGGGTTCGGTGAAGGTGGAGGTGCCCACCACCCACACGTCGTCGGGGCCGCTGCCGCCCACGTCGGAGAAGTTGAATCCGTACTCCGACGGTTGTGCTCCCTGGGGCTTGACGTCCTGCCAGGTGATGCCGTCCCAGTGCGTCAGTCGGAACCCGTTGTTCTGCTGGGTGTCGAGGGCAACGGCCCAGAGGTCGCCGGGGGTCGCGGCGTACAGGCGGGTGATCTCCGTCCCGTGGGGTCCTGGCTCTGGAGTGGGCATCGAGCTCCAGCTCTTCCCGTCCCAGTGCAGCAGGAGCGGCGCGGATTCCGACTCGTCACCGGTGAACCCGCCGATCCAGACGTCGTCGGGCCCGGTCGCGCTGATCGATTTGAGGTACCCGCTCGGCCCGATGTCCGGCAGCGGGCTCTCCGTCCAGGCGGTGCCGTCGTAGTGGAGCACCAGGGGGTGGTAGGCGCCGTCGCTTCGGGAGAAGCCGACCGCCCAGACGTCGGTGGCCGACACCGCCTTCAGGGCGCTCAGACTGGTGGTGGGGCGGTCCGCTGCGGGATGGTCGACCATCGCCCACTCCGTGCCGTCCCAGCGCTCGATGAAGGCCTGGTACCCGGTGCCGTGGATGGTGCCGACCGCCCACGCCAGATCTGGTGCCAGCGAGGCGATGTCCTCCGCCCTGGGCCCGCCCAAGGTGGGATCGGTGCTCGGCGCGCCCGGAGTGAGCGTCCACCGTCCCCCTGCCCATCGGGCGAGCATGCGCGCTCCGTCGGGCCTGGCCGCGCCGTTCATCCGCACGTGCGCCCAGCCGCTTCCCGCCGAGTCGAACGAGGCGTTACCGGCATCGAACGCGGTGGAGGTCCGCGGGGGGATTGCGATCTGCGGGCCGTTCTCGATCAGCGACCGGCCGTCCCAGCGCAGCGTACGGATGCCGGCGAAGGAGAGGTTCTCGGTGAACCTGACGTCGTTGGGTGCGATGACGCTGACGTCGACGATGTCGGCGTCGACGGCCGCGGCGGGCATGATGCTCCAGGCCGGGGTGCAGCCGGGTCCCGCGCTGGCCGGGGTGTGGGTGCCTGCGGAGACGACCGTGCTGAGCAGGGCGGTGAGCCCGGCCGCGAGCGTCGCGCGGCGTAGATGATGACGTGTTCTTCGCATGGGGATCTCCTAGAAGGCGCCGGTGCCGTTGGGGGTGCCCATGCCGCTGGGCCCGTCGTAGCCGCCGCGCGCCGCGCACACGTTGCTGCCGGCGCAGGTGCCGTTGGCGCCGGCGGTGACGTCGAACAGGTACCGCGAGCCGCCGTACAGGCGCTTGCCCGGAGGCTTGGTCGAGTCGGTGCCCGCCAGGCCGTACACGCCGGCGATGAACGCCGCCGCCAGCGGGGTGCCCGAGGCCGCGGCCCAGCCGCCGACAGCGCTGCTGTAGATCTGGGTCGGGGTTGTGGAGGAGGCCACGGACGACACGTCGGCCACGGTCCGCCGGCTCCCGCAGTCGCCACGCGGCTGCCAGGACGGGCGCGCCTCGTAGAGGGAGCAGCCCGAGCCGGTGTCCCGCCAGACGGTCTCACTCCAGCCGCGTTCGGCGGCCGGGTCCCGCCACAGCTCGGTGCCGCCCACCGCGATCACCGAGGAGTAGGCCGCAGGAACCAGCTGGCGGCCGTCGGTGTTGAAGCCGGCCCCCGCCGCCGCGGTGATCGTGACACCCGGATGGTTGAAGTGAGCGGCCTGCGCGATCTGGTCCTCGAACTCCGCGACCCCCCACATGGAGACGATGGCGTCCGCTCCCTGGGCGGCGGCCTGGTCCACGGCCAGGGCCAGGTTGGCGAAGGAGTTGTCATCCGCCTGCACCAGCACCAGCTTGCAGTTGGGGCAGGCCGCCGAGGCCATGTCCAGACCGGCCGCGGCGTACGCCGCGTAGCTGGGGCCGGAGGGCGGCGGCGTGTCTCCGCCGCGCTGGTTGACCTTCCTGAAGCAGGTGAAGACCTCGTCGCAGGCGGGCAGGCCGTTGGTCTCCCGATAGACGGCCAGGTCCGGCTCGGCCGAGCTGACGTCGTACGGCACGACGACGGCGATGGTCCGGCCACCGCCGAGGAGGTCGGCTGGCAGCCGGTAGGCCTCCTGCAGATCCTTGGCGGTCAGCGGCCCCGAGGTGAGTTTCGCGGCCTCGGCGGGGCGCAGAGTGCGGCCGGTGCCGTCGGTGGCCACCTTAAGCAGGCAGGCCGCCTGGTCGGCGTCCTCAGGGCAGATCGCCCGGGTGGACGGCGGTGGCGCGTCGGCGACGGCCGGAGCAGCCGGCGTGAGCGTGCTGAGCAGGGCGGCCACCACGCCCGTGAGCATCATGATCCGTTTGGTGCGCATGTCATCTCTCCCGGTCAGCCGGTCAGCCGGTAGGCGCGGACGTTGGTCTGAGTGACGGTGCTGCCGCCGGCGTCGTGCGCCTTGACACGCAGCGACACCCACCGGGTCGCCTCGGCGTAGCCGGGGTGCGTGATCGGCGTGGTGAACGTGCCGTCCGCTTTCCGCGTGGTCGTCTTCGGCTCCGACCAGGTCTTCCCGTCGTCGTAGGACACCTCGACCGTGGCCGCCACCTCGGCGGGCGCGGGCTGGTGCTCCTGGCGCGACACCCGGAATCCCACATCGAACGGCTGCCCGGCCTTCGCCCGCGACTCGTGGTCCAGGGCCAGGTCCCAGTGCACGAACAGCAGCGGCAGGAACGAGCACGCCAACGTCGGGTCCGCGCACTGCACGTCGCCTGGCAGGGTCGCCGCGCTGTCCTGCGGCCCGGAACGGAACGTCCAGTCCGTGGTGCCCGGCGAGTCAGGGGTGCTCTCGTTGGCCGTGGTCCACGTCAGCCGGTACTCCGCCGGGCGACGCAGCAGGGGAAGCGTCTCGGGGGTGGGGTCGTACCCCCCTAGGTCTCCCGCGCCGAAGACCAGCTTGCCGTCACGGTAGAAGGCCAGCTTCGACGACGTCCACCCGTATTCGGTGAAGTGCAGCGGGTCGGAGTCGCCGAAGCCCTGGATGTAGACCATGCCCAGGTCGCCCTGCCTGCAGGCGACGCAGACCTGCCGCAGCGGAGTGCCCACCTGCGTGTCCGGGCTGCCGAGCATGCCGTGCTGGGCCCGCATGACGTAGGTGGCGGCGGTCGACGGCACGTCGGGCCCCCGGTTCCACTCCTCCCTGATCACCTGTCCCGGCTGGATCTTCCTGCGCGGGCCGTGGATCCGCTCGCCGCGGTCGGGGCCCATGATGCTCTGCCAGATCACCTGATCGGGGCGGCTGCTGTAGAGGTAGTCGGTGCGCTCGCCGTTGACCGGTTCGCCACCGTAGCCGAAATCGGTCCAGCCCCACGGCAGGAACGCGTAGTTGTGCCGGTTGATCGGGCTGGGCGAAGGATCGTCCGACGGCGCGTCGTGCAGGGCCGAACGCACCGTGGTCAGGTCCGACGCCTTGACTGTGTGTGTCATCGAGGCGGGGACCGCACCACCGTACGGGAAGAGCAGTTCGTAGGTGGAGCCCATCTCGGGGCCGGAGACGGCGCCCTCGGCCAGCGACGTCATCGCCATGAAGTCGAAGCCGCCCTTGGTGACCGGCTGGGTCGGGGTGGCGAACAGGCCAGGGTTCCCGTTCGGCGGGTAGGAGATCGTCTTCCAGAGGAGACCGTAGAGCAGGCCGGACGGCGCCACTCCGGTCTGGTCGCCTGCGGCGCTGGTGCGCAGGAAGGTGAAGGCATCGAGCCGCTGCAGGTCCCGCTGCGGCGGGGTTTCCAGATTCGCCTGGTACGGCACGGCGCCGCGCGCGTCCAGGGTGACCGTGGTGTCGGAGCCGACGCGCACCTCCGGCTTCGTCACCAGCGCCATTTGCGAGGTAAGGTCGTCGGCCGGGCCGGTGAGGACGCTGGCCATGATGTTGTAGGTGCCTGCCGGCACCATGAACGACTTCTTGCCCTCCCCTGGGTAGGTGAAGCCGAAGTTGGCCAGTTGCCCGTCGGCAACGTTGGTCACAGCCCCGAGCATCACTCCCGGCTTGCCGTCGCGGCCGATCGCGTCGACGGTCAACCGGTGGAAGCGCACTCCCTTGCTCGCCGCCTTGGCGGTGCTCGTCCCCAGCGGCGCGGCGGGAGCCTCCGGAGCGCCCTTGGGCACGGCGAGCTCGATCCGCTCCACCCCCGGCAGCGTGCCGATCGCGGCGCTGCCCGATCCGGTGCCGCGCCACTGCCGGGCCAGCAGCCGGCCGAGGCCGTCTGCGTCCTTCTTGGTCACCTTCGCCTTGGCGATCCCGCCGGTCGCGGAGGCGACGCTGGTCGCGGGCAGCCCCTCCGCCTTGGCCTTGGTCGCTGTCACCTTCACCGGCAGGGTCTTGCTGCGCTCGTCGTCCAGCTTCGCACGCACCAGGTAGCTGACGTTGAACAGGCGCATGTCGATCGTCTTGCCGAGGTACGGCACCGCCTCCGAGGGCACCACGTACGTGTCGCGGCCGAGGGTGAACTGGGAGAACGTGCCGCCGGCGGCGTCCCGCCCGTCCGGGAGCAGGTTGACCTGCTGGGTGCCGTCCTCCGCGGTCTCGACCCGGAACCGGTCACCGGTGAGCAGCGTCACCGTGGACGTCGTCGTCTTTCCTGGGGCGCTCTGGTTTCCCGTGGCGCTCTGGTCTACTCGGGCGCTCTGGGGCGAACCGTGCTGGATGTCCGGAGGGGTGGGGGAAGCGGCGGCCGAGCCGGCCGTACCGCCTCCCGCGGCTATCGTCAGGGCCAGCGCCGCGCCGACCGCGGTCGCCCGATCTCTGAGAAATCTCATGGATTCCCGGCTTTCTGCCGCGCGCCATACGTCGGACGACGCCGGGCACGCGAACGTGGGGGTAAGGATCCGCGCGGTGGTTACAGCGGTTCGTGCTCGTCTACGGGCGGCACTTCATCCGGGGAAGTCTCCTCAGGCTCTTCCACCGGGGGTTCCTGCTCTTGCTGATCGTCTTTCATGAAGATCATGATCAGCTCGGCACGGTCACCGCCGCGAGTCGGCAAATCACCCATTTAATGCCGCGGGAACCTACGTGTCGGTCGGGACCCGCCTACGTCGGTTCCTGGTCGGGCCCGGCGTTCGGCAGTCCCGCGGGGGCGACCGCCATGACCAGTGCGGTGCGCGAGGCCACGCCGACCTTGCGCATGGCCGCGCTCAGGTGCCGCTCCACTGTCCGCGGCGACAGCTGCAGGCTCTCCGCGATCCTCTTGTTGGTCCAGCCGAGGGCGAGCAGGTTCACGATCTCCAGCTCTCGGGGCGACAGCCGGTCGCCGTACCCCTTGCGGCCGCCCCGCCACGGGCGGGACACCTCCACGCCGTGCCCGCGGAGGAGATGGGCCACCCGATCCGCGTCCCAGCGGGCGCCGAGGTCCTGCAGCCGCTGCTGCACGTCCGACAGCACCGCCAGCCCTCGCTCGCCCGCTCCCGAGCCGAGCAGGAACCTCCCCTGCCGCTCCAGCGTCAGGAGCTCGTCGTACGGCTGGGGCAGGGCCGCCCACGCTCGCGCGGCCTCGGCGAAGAGCGCTTCCGCGTCCCGGCCTTCGGCCTCGGCGACGATCGCCAGGCAGGTGGCCAGAGACGCGGCGGGACCTGGGATGTCCCGACCGGCCAGCCCGTCGGTGAAGGTGTTGACGAGCGCGCGAGCCTCGCCCGTCCGGCCGGCGGCGATGAGAGCGTTGACGTGGACCGGCATGAGGTCGGTGGCCCACAGCCACATCCCCTTGCGGTCGATCATGCCCATGATCGGCTCGGTGAGCTCGATCGCGCCCTCGTGGTCGCCCTCGGACAGGGCGATCCTGGCCAGGGCGGCGTTGGGGAACACGAAAGGATCCGCGCTGCCGCGCGGCCTGTTGGCTTCCAGCACCAGGCCGAGGCGGCGCTCGGCCCGCGGCCGCGCCCCCGACGCGAGATCGAGCTGCCCCTGGATGGTCCTGGCTTCCAGGCGGGTCGCCGCGTCGGCCGACTCCGAGGTGGCCAGATCCTCGACGATCTCGTCCAACCCCTGCCAGTCGCCGGTGTGCCAGGCCAGCCGGGCCTGGCCGATCCGCACGGTGTCGGCGACCCGCCGGTAGCCGATGTCCTCCACCATGGCGCCCACGGCGGCCAGGCCGGCGCGGGCCTGCGGGTATCGCCCCCAGAGCAGGGCGGACTGGGCCACGATCAGCCGCGTCCTGACGATCCCCCGGCGCTCCAGCTGGCTCTCCGCCGTCCGCGGGATGGTCTCCGCCACCCGCCACCCCTCGCCCTCTCCGAGCAGGAGCAGCGACATGACATGGCCGGTGAGGAAGACCTGGCGCTCCACCGGAGCCTGAAGGTACGGGAGCAGCGCCACGGCACGATCCACCCAGGCCAGGTGCCGTGCCGCCGGCCATGCCGCGTTGAAGGGCGTCGCGAGGATGAACATGCCCTGCACGGCCAGGGCGGGGCGATGCTCCAGGTCGGACACGGCCGCCTCCACGTGGGCCGCGCCGTCCTCGAACCTGCCGAGGTGCAGGACCACCTGCCCCAGACGTAGCCTGATCTCCCCGCGGTCGTCCTGTGGCAGGTCGGGGTCGGCGAGCACGTGCTCCAGCGCTTCGCGGACCAACTCGCCCAGCCCGAACAGCGGTTCGGCGGTCAGCGTCGCGGCCTGGCCCAGCTTCTGCGCCAGCCGTACCCGCCGGTCGACGGGATGGTCGGCCGTGGTCAGCAGTTCGTGGAGCAAGGCCACACCGGTCTGGTCGTCACCCGACTCCAGGGCCAGTTCGGCGCTGGCCTCGGCGTAGCGGCACCACTCCCCCACGTCGCCCGCCTCCCGGAAGTGGCGGCAGAGCCGTACCGCCGGAGGGTGTTCCCTGTCGCGGAGCGACACGGCCGCTCGCCGGTGCAGCAGGCGCCGGGTCGGGACCGGGATCGCGTCCGCCACCGCGTGCGAGGCCAGGATGTGGCGGAAGGCGAAGGCGTCGCGGGCGGTCTCCCGCATCAGCCCGCTCGCCAGGGCCTCGGCCAGGCTGTCGCGGGTGGCGTGCTCGTCCAGGTCGGCCACGGCGGCGATCAGGTACTCGTCCGCAGGCGCCTCCAGGACCGCGGCCGCCTGCAGCACCGCCCGGGTGGCCGGGGAGAATCTGGCGGCGCGCTCCAGCACCGAGTCCCGCACCGTGGGCGGCACCTGCAGCTCCCCCATGAGCCGCCGCCGCCAGCCGGTCTCGTCCCTGAAGATGTCGCGCCGATCGCGCAGCAGCCGGACGGTCTCCTCCACGGCCAGCGGGATGCCGCCGGTGTGCTCGCGCAGGAACGCCGCGAACTTCTCGGACACCTCCGCGTCCGAGAACATCGACGCCACGAACGCTCGCGTCTGCGCCACGTCCAGGGGCTCCAGGGACACGCGTTCCTGCCTCATCTTCCTGGGCAGCCGCGAGGTCAGGCGTAACAGCGGGGAGCGTTCGCTGACGTCCGCCGGACGGTAGGTAGCCACGATCGAGCGTCTCCCGCCGCCCGATGCGCAGAGCATGAGCAGCCAGTCGAGGGTCGCCGCGTCCGCCCAGTGCGCGTCCTCGACGACCAGCACCTCGATGCCGAGGGCATCGATCAATTCGGTGAGTGCGCGAAACAGCCGGTGGCGAGTCTCCTGCAGATCGGCGAGCGACTCCAGCGCGGGCGGCAGCAGCGCGCTCCACTCCGGGAACAGCGGTCGCAACGCTCCGGCCAGCGGGCTCAACTCGAGCGCGCTCAGCCGATCGTGGAAGAGCCGCAGTCCGTCGACCACGGCGCCGAGCGGAAACGGCTCCCGCAGATCCGGGCACACCGCCATCAGCACCCGCAGGTCACGCAGGGCCGGCGTGGCCAGGCATTCGTCGACCAGGCGGGACTTGCCGATGCCCGCCTCGCCCTCGATCAGGACGAGCGCGGCGGGCTGGGCCAGCGCGTCGACCACCGTCGCCATGGCGTCGGCCCGGCCGATGAACGCCGGCCCCTTGGCGTCCAGTGTCACGCCTTCTGTCTCTTTTGCATCATTCATTTCCCTACATGCATATACATCACCACACGTCACATGGCCATCCCCCACCACTCCTGACTCATGCAAGGCATCAGCGGTCTGGCACTGTCAGGATGGGAGCATGCCTCGTGATCTTCGGCTGCGAGCCACCTTCGACAGCGCCGCCGACACCTATCAAGACGCACGCCCCGACTATCCGGCCGCGCTCTATTCCGACCTGCTCGCGATCACGGCGATCACGCCGCCCGCGCGCCTGCTCGAAATCGGCTGCGGCCCCGGGAAGGCCACGGCGCCGTTGGCGCGGATGGGCTTCCGGATCACCGCGGTCGAGCTCGGCGACGCCCTGGCGGCGCGGGCACGGCAGCACCTCGCCGCATTCGCCGGCGTTTCGGTGATCACGTCGTCCTTCGAAGACTGGGAGCCACCGGCAGGGGCCCGCTTCGACCTCGTCTACGCGGCCACGGCGTGGAAGTGGGTGGACCCGGAGGTCAAGTACGTGAAGGCGGCCGAGCTGCTCGCTCCGGGCGGCCACCTGGCCGTGTGGAACGCCGACCACGCGCTCCCGGCCGGCTTCGACCCGTTCTTCACCGAGATCCAGAAAGTTTACGAGGAGATCGGCGAAGGCGACGGCGGCCCGTGGCCACCGCCCGAGGAAGCGGCCGACCCCATGGCCGCCGAGTTCGACGCCTCCGGGCTTTTCACGGTGGTCGGGACGCGACGCTACGTATGGGCGCTGCGCTACACGGCGGACGAATACATCGCGCTGCTGGACACGTTCTCCGGGCACATCGCCATGGAGCCGGCCAGACGCGAACACCTCTACCGGGAGGTACGCCGCCTCCTCGCCGCGCGCCAGGACGGACGGCTCACGCGCCACTGGTCGGTCGTCCTCACCGTCGGCCGGCGCCTGTGACGTCGTCTCCGCCGAGCTGATCCAAGGCCCACGGCGGTCCACGCCAGTGGCGCCGCCGTGAGCTCCGGGTGGTGCCGGTCAGAACTCGATGAATCCGTACAACCCCAGATGATTCGACTTCGTGCTGCTCACCGTATGGTCGATGCTCGACGGCCGCACGGCGCCCTTGACGAACAGGTAGTCGATCTTCCTGGAACCGAGGGTCGCCTTCGCCCCGTAGCCGGTCATGCCGAAGCCCCCGAGTGTGGTGGCGGCGATGCCCGTGCGATTCGCGTCGATCCCGATCACCCGGATCGCCGAGGCGTTCAGCAAACTCGTGGCGTCAGCGCCGACATGGATGCCGGATTTCGCGATGCCCGTGTCCCCCGCGCCCGCGCAGGCGTTGCCGCCGTTCTGCTCAGGAAGGTGCATGGTCGCGGCGAAGACCGTCGTCCCCGTCGCCTTGATCGTGAACCTGGCCGCGATGGCGCTCGTGCGCTTCCATTTGTGTTCGTTGGTGCTCCCGTCGTCATTGCTCGGCGGCTTGTACAGCGTGCACCCGGCCCCGGCGCCGTACGCCGTGCCCGGCTTCAACCAGCCCGCGCTCCAGTATTTGGAGATGTCGCCCGCCGCCAGGCTCAACGTTCTGGTGTTGTAGAGAATGCCGTTGGTCTGCCTTTTCTTCAGGTCGCCGAGCGCCTGCTGACTGCACTTGTGCGTGCTGCCCCACTCCTCGGGGTCGTCCCAGGCCACGATCGCCTTGTAGGTGCCCGCCGGATAGCCGAACTTGGCCCCGAGCTGGTCGGCGTAAGCCGTGGCCTGCCCGGTGCCACGCACCTGCTGCACGATCAGCAGGTCGGGCGCCACCACGCCGGAGGTGCCCGTCTTGCCGTTGTCGTCGACCAATAAGGACGTGAGGTGGTCCGGGCCGGAGATTCGGGTGCACGAGCCGTCGGCGTTGTTTCGTATCAGGTTCTCGATGTTGTTGTTGTAGACGCGCAGAACCCGATCCGCCGCGGTCATGGACGCTTCTTGCGCGTGCGCCGTCGAGGGCGTGGTGGCGGTCGTGATCGTGACGAGTGCGGTGAGCGCCATGGCGCCGGCGGATTGATAAGTGAAGGGCATCATCGCAATGTAGCGATCAACTTCGGACGAGTGGTGGTGACGCCTTGAAAAAGATCGCCGTCAAGGGCTCCCCATTCGCCGCCGCCGAAAGGCGTACGGGCGTAGCGGACCTTCTTTGGCGTCGAAGGTCTCGTCCTGAACCGTCCCGTTAAACTGCGGCCATGACCGCGACCGAAGATCCCGCCGCGCCATCGCGGTCGCTGACCATCGCGCAGCTCGCCGAGCTCGCCGGAGTGTCCACGGCGACGGTCTCCAAGGTCGTGAACGGCCGTTCCGAGGTCGCGCCCGAGACCCGCACCCTGGTCGAAGAGCTCATCCGCGAGCACGGCTACCGCCGGCAGAGACGGCGCGTCAGCCCGGACGCCCTGGTGGAGCTGGTCTTCCACGCCCTGGAGGGCGACTACCCGATCGAGATCGCCAAGGGCGTCGAACAGGTGACGCGCGAGCACCACCTGGCCGTGGTCCTGTCGGAGTCACCGCAGCACCACCTTCCGGGCCGGGGCTGGCTCGAAGGCGTGCTGAGCCGCCGGCCGACCGGCGTGATAGCGGTGTTCTCCGGGCTGACCGGCGAGCAGCGCGAGCAGCTCGCCACGCGCGGGATCCCCCTGGTGCTGCTCGACCCGACCGGCGATCCCGGCCACCGGGTGCCCTCGGTCGGCGCGGGCAACTGGAGCGGCGGGCTGTCGGCGACCCGTCACCTCCTGGAGCTCGGCCACCGGCGCATCGCCGTGATCACGGGTCCCGACGACGCGCTGTCCGGCCGGGCGCGCCTCGACGGCCACCGCGCCGCGCTCGACCTGGCCGGGGCCGCCGTCGATCCCGGCCTCGTCCGGCGCGGCGACTTCCTCGTCGAGGGCGGCCTGGCGCAGGCCCACCTGCTCCTGCGGCTGCCCGAGCCCCCGACCGCGATCTTCGCCTGCAACGACTTGCAGGCCATGGGCGTCTACCGGGCGGCCTACGAGCTGGGGTTGCGCATCCCGGACGACCTCAGTGTGATCGGCTTCGACGACCTGCCGCCGATGCGGTGGATGACCCCGCCGCTGACCACGATCCGCCAGCCACTCACCGAGATGGCGATCGCGGCCGCGTCCATGCTGATGAGCCTGGCGCAGGGACAGGTGCTTCAGCAGAGCCGGGTCGAGCTGGGCACCGAGCTGATCGTCCGCGGCAGCACCGCACCACCCCCGCGCTGAGCGCGCGTCGTGCGGGGCGCCGTCTCCGCTTGCGCGAGCGTCGAGGCGGCCCGTACCTTATTTCCTACTAAACCCATCGTTTATGCTGAATATGGGAGTGGCGGATGCGTTTCCACTGGTTCCTCCCGACGACCGGCGACGGTCATGACGTCCGGTCGGCCATCACCACGACCGACGCCTTCCGCCCGTCCGCGCGCCCGGCGACGGTCGCGTACCTGACCCAGGTCGCCAGGGCGGCCGAGGAGGCCGGCTTCGAGGCGGCGCTCACCCCCGTGGGCGCCGGCTGCCCCGATCCGTGGATCGTCTGCGCCGCCCTCACCCAGCACACCGAGCGGCTGAAGTTGCTGGTCGCCTTCCGCACCGGCTACACCCTGCCGACGCTGCTGGCCCAGCAGGCGCAGGCGTTCCAGGAGATCTCGGACGGGCGGCTGCTGCTCAACGTCGTCACCGGCGGCGACCCGGTCGAGCAGCGCGCGTACGGCGACTTCCTCGACCACGACGCCCGCTACGCCAGGACCGCCGAGTTCCTGCACGTGCTCCGCCGCACCTGGGCGGGCACCCCCTTCGACCACCACGGCGAGCACTACCGCGTCGCGGGCGGCGGGCTGGCCACGCCCCTCGACCCGCCGCCTGGCGTCTACTTCGGCGGCGCCTCCCCCGCCGCTGAGCAGGTCGCCGCGCGTCACGCCGACGTGATGCTCATGTGGGGCGAGCCGCCGGCCGCGCTCGCCGAGCGCATCGCCCGCCTGCGCGCACTGGCGGGGCCGCTGGGCCGCGAGCTTCGGTACGGCCTGCGCGTGCACGTCATCGCCCGCGACACCAGCGCCGCCGCCTGGGCCGAGGCCGACCGGCTGCTGGCCGGCATGGACCCGGCGCGCATCGCCGAGGCCCAGCGCCGCTTCGCCCGCTACGACTCCGTCGGCCAGAGCCGCATGGTCGGCCTGCACGCCGGCGCCACCCGTGACCTGGAGATCCACCCCGGGCTCTGGGCCGGGATCGGCCTGGTGCGCGAGGGGGCGGGCACCGCCCTGGTCGGCTCGTACGACGAGGTCGCGGCGCTGCTGCGCGAGTACGCGGCGGTGGGCGTGGACGAGTTCGTGTTGTCCGGGTGGCCGCATCTGGAGGAGGCGTACCGGGTGGGCGAATACGTGCTGCCCCGCCTGGCCCGCCGTCCCGTGTCCTGAAAAAATCCGAAAAGGAACTCATGCGCTTTCTGATCATCTTGGCCTTACTCGGCACCCGGCCGCCGTTCACCGCGAAGGGACGGGCGGGGTGAACGGACGCGCCGTCGACTGGCTGCTCGCGCTCGCGGGCGGCGTGCTTCTGACGTTGATGACCCAGTCCAACGCCGTGCTCGCCCGGCACACCGACGCGCTCTACGCCTCCTGGGCGGCCCACGCGATCGGCGCCGTCGTGGCGCTGGCGCTGGTGGCGGCCGTCCGCGCCCGCCGCAGACCGCCACCGGGCGCGGTCGCGAACGGGCCGGCGGACAAGGTGCCGCTCTGGTTCTACCTGGGCGGCATTCCCGGCGCGCTCGTCGTCATCCTGTCCGCCGTCGCGGTCAACAGCGAGCTCGCCCTGGCCGGGACCGTGGCGCTGATGCTCACCGGCCAGGTCGTCTTCGGCACCGTCTCCGACCACCTCGGCCTGCTGCGCATCCCCAAGCGCCGCATCACCGGCATGGACCTGGCGGTCGCCGGATGCGTGCTCGCGGGCAGCGTGCTCATCGTGCTCGGGGGAGGGTGAACGGTGCTCTTCCTCATCCTCCTGGCACTGCTCAACGGTATCCTCATCGGCACCAGCCGGGCGGTCAACGGCCAGCTCAGCACCCGGGTGGGCGCGTTCAAGGCCTCTGTCTGGAACCACGTCGTCGGGTTCGTCTTCCTGACGGCGGTCCTGCTCGTCCTGCGCACCTGGCCGGACCTCTCGGACGTCCCCCTCGCCGCCTACGTGGGCGGGGTGTTCGGCGCGTTGTTCGTGGCGGTCAACAGCCATGTGTTCCCCCGCCTCGGCGCGATGAACGCCTCCTTGCTGGTCATCAGCGGGCAGGTGCTCTCCGCCGTCGTGATCGACTGGGTCGTCCAACGGTCGGCGCCCGCGCCGCTCCGGCTCCTGGGCGTCGTCCTCGTCCTCGCAGGTCTCAGCCTGCCTCGGCTGAGAGGCCGCCTCGGGCGGGAGAAGCGTCCGACCGAGAATTGATCGCCCCGCTCGGCTCCTACGGCTGAACAGCGCCGCCGCCGGTAGCGGACAAAGCTTGCCCTACCGTCTCGTGAACCACCAGTCCAGTATCTATCCCAGTAATCGCCAGCAAACGCGCAGGATTGCCATGAACGGCCGCAATCCACAACGCGCCGCCACGCTTCACAACAGCATCACGACACATCAAAATGCCACGAACGCCGCAACAATCCATGAAAGTCAGCCCCGACAACTCCAGGACCACTTGCCTGCTCAGAGGTTCGAGCACCGCATCGGCGAAATCCACTAACTCCAGATAGTTGGTTACGTCAAGTTCGCCGCCGACGGCGATAATAGCCGCCTCGCCCAGACGCTCAATGCCCAACCTCAGAGAAGTCACAACCTTGTCCCGCCCCCCACCCGGCCCCCACAGACCATAGCCACAGCAACCCCGAAAGCCATAGCACCGAGAACGCCACATAAGTCTGCGAGACGCCAGCCAATCCGTCGGCAACGAAAAATGCGTCAGCCCATCAATTCCGGGACAATTCTCACAAATCGCCAAGGCGATGAACAAATTCAAGAGGCAATATGGTGAAAAATATAGACACGGGCCAATATCGCTGAGACGCCACTGCCATACATGAAACAAATTCAGGCCGGGTCGTGCGGCCTGCGCGCTCGCGGAGTGGGAGCAGGAGCACTGCGAGGGCTGGATGCATGCCCGCGCATGCCCTCGCGCACCTGCCTCAGCCCGACACGCGGAGTTCGGCGTCGTCGCCGGTTTCACCAGACGGTGCGAGGAACTCGTGGACCCCTCGACGTAGACACTGCGCGCGCGATCCCGTTCCTGGCGCTGACCTCACCGTTCATCGGCTGGTTCGGCATGAGGAGGCGTCACGGATCCTGTGATGAGCGCCGCCCGCACCTTCCCCTTCTACGTGAACGTCTCCAGCGGAGTGCCCAACGAGGACCGCAAGGTCGGCGAGGCCGTCCGCTCCGTGATTCTTCGAGTTGCGACGCTTGAAGGATCACGTGAAGGGCCACGGGCTTGTCCAGCGATACGACGCGGCTGTTCGGCTTGGTCGGGGTGGAGCAGTGCCGGCGCAAGACGTTCACCGAGGCGCTGCCGTCGATCCCACCGCGGTCGCGGTTGACGTCGCGGCTGCGTACCTCGGCCGGGGAAGCGATCGCCGACCGCGGACGGACGGTGGTGCAGGCCGCGCGCGACTTCGAGGTGTCGTGGCCGGTGCGAACACCGCGTTCACGGCCGCGGCTGCGCTGCCGAAGGACGTCAAGTATCGCCGAACCCTGATCGGGAGATGCATAAAGGATTCATATAAAGTTGCTATGCTTCTGGCATGAGTCGCCAAGGCGCCGCGCACGGCGCTTCCGATGCCATCGGGTCAGCCCTCTACGGTCTGGCCACCAGGGCCGTGAGACGCCTTCCCCGCGACATGAGCCTGACGTCCGCCGCCACCTTGGCCACCCTGGACAAGACCGGCCCGCGACGGATCACCGATCTGGCGGTGGCCGAGGGCGTCACCCAGCCCGCGATGACCGTCCTGGTCCGGGTGATGGAGGAGTCCGGGCTGGTCGAGCGGACGGGCGATCCGTCCGACAAGCGGGTCACGCTGGTGTGCCTGACCGAGGCCGGCGCGTCGTACGTCCGGACGCGACGCCAGGCGGGCGTCGACGCGTACGCGCGGTTGATCGACGAACTCACCGGTGACGAGGTCGAGGCCTTGGCAGCAGCCCTTCCGGCGCTGCTGCATCTGGCGGAGCTCGAAAGCCACGCCCGAGAGGAGTCGGGCCGGTGACCGCGGCCCAGGCTCATGACCAGCCCATGAGCACTGCCCTGATACGTTCCGAGGCACGTCTGCTGGTCCCCGCCCTGATGTTCATCGCCCTGGTCGTGGCGGCGGTGGCCAGCCTCGGGACGCCGCTCATCACCAGCGTGGCGACCACGTTCCACGTCTCCCTCGACAGCGCGCAGTGGACGCTGACCATCGCCCTGCTCAGCGGCGCCGTCGCCACACCCGTCCTCGGCCGGCTCGGAGCCGGTCCGCACCGGCGGGCCACGATTCTCGCCACGCTGGCGATCGTCGTCGTCGGCAGCGCGCTCACCGTGCTGCCGCTGCCGTTCGCCTGGCTGCTCGCAGGCAGAGCGGCCCAAGGCGTCGGACTCGGTCTCACGGCGCTGATGATGGGCGTGGCCCGCGACCATCTTCCCGAGGAGCGCAGCGCGGCCACGATCGCCCTGATCTCAGTGGTCTCCATCATCGGAGCCGGCGTCGGCTACCCGCTGGCCGCGCTGCTCGCCGAGTTCGGCGGACTGCGGGCCGCCTACGGCCTCGGCCTGCTCGTCACCGCCATCGCCTTCGTGACCGCGTGGCGCTCCATGCCCGCAACTCCCGAAGGCCGCTCCGCTCACGTGAACGTGGCCGGTGCGCTCGTCCTGGCGGGTGGACTGCTCCTCGTCCTGTTCCTGGCCGGCGAGAGGAGCCTGTGGAGCCGACACCTCGCCGTGGCGGTGACCCTTGCCGTCGCCGCCGTACTCCTGCTCTGCGTCTGGACCGTTTCCGAACTGCGAACCAAGACGCCCCTGGTCGACGTCCGGGCGGTACGGCACCCGGCGGTCGCCGGGGCGAACATCGCCATGTTCGTCGGCGGGAGCGGCATGTACCTCCTGCTCACGCTCATCACCCGCTACGCGCAGACGCCGCACAGCGCCGGCTACGGCTTCGGACTGACCACCTTCGTGGCGGGGCTGGTCCTCATCCCGTTCTCCGTGCTGGGGTTCGTCGCCGGCAAGCTCACGCCGCGGGTCCGCGAACGGATCGACGGCCCCCTGCTCCTGGCCGGCAGCGCCGCCATCGTCGGCGGCGGGTTCGTCCTGTTCGCCACCGCCCGGTCCAACCTGGCCGAACTGCTCGCGGCCATGGGCGTGCTGGGCTTCGGCGTCGGCAGCTTCTCGGCCGCCATGCCCGGCGTCATCCTGGCCGTCACCCCCACGAGCGAGACGTCGAGCGCCATGAGCTTCAACTACGTCGTCCGCAGCGTCGGGTACTCCCTGGGCAGCGCCATCGGCGGTCTGGTCCTGGCCGCCGGCACCGCCACGGGCCGCCTCTTCCCGAACGACGACGCCTACACGACCGCGGCGCTGGTCGGCGTCGCCGCGATGGCGATCACGACGATGGCCAGCCTCGCCCTCGCCCGCCGACGCTCACCCGAGACCGATCCGATCACAGCCCCAGTCGGTGTGCCGGGCCTGGGCCGGTCGAGTCGACGCGGAAGCTGAGGATCGAAGCCGTCCGACTTCGACGCCGTCTCCGTCGGCTCGCTGACCCACAGCGCGCCGGCCATGGATCTGAGCATCAATTCCGAACACAGGAGGTACCGTGGCCAAGGGCTATTGGGTCAGCGCCTACCGCACCATTGCGGACCCCGAGAAGCTGGCTGCTTACAACAAGCTGGCCGGTCCAGCCGTCGAGGCCGCGGGCGGGCGGCTGCTCGCCCGCGGCAGCCGGGTCGTCGCACACGACGCCGGAATCGCCGAGCGCACCGTCCTGATCGAGTTCGACAGCTTCGAACAGGCGGTCGCCGCACATGCGAGTGCGGCCTACCAGGAGGCGCTGGCCGCACTTGCTGACGGCGTCGAGCGCGACTTCCGCATCATCGAAGGCCTCGACTGACGACCGAGGCTGCGTCGGCGACGAACACGAAGCCGACTGCGGGGATCACTTCGGCTCGTCAGCGCCGCGGGTCGCGGGCGGCAGGTGTGTGAGGGCGTACTGGAGGGCGTCGGGGTCGACGTCGTTGAGGACCAGGCGGTCGGCGGGGTGCAGGAGAGCCGGGTCGACTCGGCGCAGGTCGGCGGCGCCTCTGGACGCTATCAGCAGGATGCGGCGGCCGGTGGCGCGCGCGGGGGCCGTGCTCGGGACGTCCGCCGGGTCGCCAACGAGTGCGGACTCGATGAGTGCGGCCTGGTGGGCGATCTTGTTGCGGTGCTGGTCGGTGATGGGAGCGTGCAGGAGGTAGTCGTCGAAGTGGTGGCCTCAGGTGCCGGGCACGCCTCCGGGCTGACCGCGCAGGATGTACTCGATGATCTCGAAGTCGCCGGCCCGGCCGCGAGCCTGCTCACGGCTCAGCTGGACCATGCCGCCGGCGTCGGCGAACATCTCGGCCAGCGGTTCCATGGCCGCCGTGACGGTGTCCTGACGGGCCGTGGCGAGCGCGGCGGGGAGTCGGCGGAGGGCGAAGTCGTCGAAGTAGCGGTGTGCGGTCGCGCGGTCCGCGCCGGCGATCGCCGGGAGTTCGGCCATGGCTTGCCGGACGAAGTCGGCCAGCGCGGCCGGGCCGACTGTCTGATCCGCCGTGATCGCCTGATTCAGCGGTCCCGGCGGCGCGGGTAAGTCCGACGGTTCGGTCGTCTCGACGTCAGGCTTCGGGTCTGGTCCGGCGCGAGCGCTCTCGCACGCAGGTGATCGAGGGATTGGGAGGACCGGCGGAATGGACGTGGGCCCACCCGTAGAGCGAGCATGAGCGAGTTCGACCGGGGCTCCTTCCTCGCCGGGACCGTCGCAGACGCCGTACTGCCCGAGGTCGGGGAGCTTGTGCTGCGGAGTTCTCAGCCCCGTACCTTGACCTCGGTGAGGCGGCCGGTCTCCACGTCGTAGACGAAGCCGCGGACCGAGTCCTTGTGCGGGATGAAGGGGTCGGACTGGATGCGCCGTACCGACTGGATGACGTCCTCCTCCAGATCGGAGAACGCCTCGGCGGCCCAGTCGGGCTTGATGCCCACGTCCTGGAAGACCTCCTGCTTGAAGCCGTCGTCAGTGAAGGTCAGCATGCCGCAGTCGGTGTGGTGGACGAGGATGATCTCGCGCGTGCCCAGCAACCGCTGGCTGATGGCCAGGCTGCGGCGCTCGCCGGCGGTGACGACGCCACCGGCGTTGCGGATGACGTGCGCGTCACCCTCCTGGAGGCCGAGCAGGCCGTACACGTTGAGCCGGGCGTCCATGCACGCCACCACCGCTACCCGCTTGGCCGGAGGCAGCGGCAGAGCCCCGTGCTCGAAGGAGCCGGCATAGCGCTCGGCGTTGGCGATCAGCTCGTCGGTGACGCTCATCGGACCTCCTGCTGTGGGCTCCTTCCACCATTTCCCGCATTACCTATTAGGTCAATAGGGTTCTGCCAGGTCACGCGATCGAGAACCACACGACCTTGCCGCCGTTCGTCGCCGCCGTCACGCCCCAGTCGTCGGCCACCGCCGCGACGATCTGCAGCCCCCTGCCGGAGGTCGCGTCAAGATCGGGCGGGCACTGGCAGGGCCGGCCGTCACCTGGATCGAAGACCTCGCCGTAAATGCGGCCATCGCGGTTCTCCAGGCGCAGCGCGTAAGCGGAGCCGCCGTAGCGGACGGCGTTGGTGACCAGCTCGCTGACGATGAGCAAGCAGTCGTCGATCACCCTCTCCTGACCCCAACCGGTCAGCTCCGCCCTGATCAGAGAGCGCGCCTTGCCGACACCGGACGGAACGGAGGGCAGCAGGTATTCCACGGTCCGGATGGTCGGGGCGGGTAAGGACCCTTGGTGCAGCGGCATGGACATCACATCTTCTCCGGCAAAGTGGGAGCGCTCCCATATCCACGATAAGTCATCACCCTCACTTCCGTGAATCCGCTTCCGCCAAGTTTGTTGCGGTTGCATCCTGCCCTGACGGAGCGCACCCGAAGGGAGCCGGACACCCACCACGCGGACACCGTCCCCCGCGCGTGCGGGCGGGCTTTCGAGCGAGTCCCAGGCGGCCGTCCTCAGTGCGGTTGACCTGCGGCGATTCTTGACCGCTGCTTATCACGACATATGCGGGCCTTAGCAAGGTCGCGCACTAGCGTGGCGCGTATGACCTCGGAGGCAACGACCGCTTTCACGGTGAACGGCCGGGACGTCGGCATGGACGTCGACCCGCGAGAATCGCTGCTCGACGTGCTGCGCGAGCGGCTCGGGCTGACCGGGACAAAGAAGGGCTGCGACCACGGGCAGTGCGGCGCGTGCACGGTTCATCTGGACGGGCGCCGGGTCGTCTCGTGCCTCCTGCCCGCCGTGCAGGCGAACGGCCGGTCGGTGACCACGATCGAAGGCGTGGGCGATCCGGGCGGCGGCCTGCACCCGCTGCAGCAGGCGTTCGTCGACCACGACGCGCTGCAGTGCGGCTACTGCACGCCGGGGCAGGTGATGTCCGGGCTGGCCTGCATCGCCGAAGGGCACGCCGGTGACGACGACGAGATCCGCGAGTACATGAGCGGCAACCTGTGCCGGTGCGGGGCGTACACGGGCATCCTGGCGGCGGTCCGCGCGGCCACCGGCCGCGGGGAGGGCTGAGCGCGTGCGTGCGTTCGCCTACACCGCCCCGGCCACCCTGTCCGAGGCCCTCGACGCGCTGAGCGCCGCGGGGCCGGGCACGAAGGTGCTGGCCGGCGGCACCACCCTGTACGACCTGATGAAACTCGACATCGAGACCCCGTCCACCGTCGTGGACGTTCGCGGCCTGGCCGAGCTCGCCGGCATCGACACCGCCAGGCCGGACGAGTTGTCGTTCGGCGCCGGAGCGCTGATGGCGGACGTCGCGGCGGACCCGGTGCTGCTGCGCGACTACCCCGCGCTGGCCGAGTCCCTGTCCAAGGCGGCCTCCCAGCAACTGCGGAACATGGCCACGGTCGGCGGCAACCTGCTCCAGCGCACCCGGTGCACCTACTTCAGGGGCGGGCCGCCGTTCCCGTGCAACAAGCGGCGGCCGGGCAGCGGCTGCGCGGCGATCGGCGGGCTGGATCGCGGGCACGCGCTGCTGGGCGGCAGCGACGCCTGCATCGCCACCTACGCCGGCGACTGGGCGGTGGCGCTGATCGCGTTCGACGCCCTGGTGGACGTGGCGGGGCCGCGCGGCGAGCGCACGCTGCCCCTGGCCGGCCTGCACCTGGAGCCCGGCGACACGCCCGAGCGGGAGCACACGCTGAAGTGGGACGAGCTGATCCTGCGCATCCGCCTGTCGACCACGCCCGCCGGCCGCGGCTCGACCTATCTCAAGATCCGCGACCGCGAGTCCTACGCCTTCGCGCTGGCCTCGGCGGCCGTGGGGGTGGCGCTGGACGGCCGGGGCGCCGTCGAGGAGTGCCGGATCGCGCTGGGCGGGGTCGCCACCCGGCCCTGGCGCTGCCACGCCGCCGAGCGGGAGCTCGTCGGCGCGGTGCTGGACGGGCCGAGCGCGCGCCGGGCCGGCGAGAGCGCGCTCGCCGGCGCCCGCCCTGGCCGGCACAACGCCTTCCGCGTCGAACTGGGCATCCGCACCGTGGCCCAGGCGCTGCGCATCGCCGGAGAGCGAGCCGCGGGATGACGCGCGCGCCGCTGCCGAGGGTGGGGGCCCGGGAGAAGGTCACCGGGGCGGCGCGTTACGGCGCCGACCACGTGCCGGACGGCCTGGCCTACGCCATGCCCGCCGTCGCGACCGTCGGCAAGGGCCGCATCACCCGCCTCGACACCGCCGCGGCCGGCGCGGTGCCCGGCGTCCTGCTCATCCTGTCGCACCTCGACGACCTGGGCATCATCCCGGCCGGGTACGTCATGGCGGACGGCTACGCCTTCCAGAGTCTGCAGCCGCTGCTGGACGACCACATCGCCTACCGCGGGCAGCCGATCGCGCTCGTGGTGGCGGAGACCCTGGTCGCCGCCACGGAGGCGGCCGGGCTGATCCGCGCCGAGTACGACCCGGAGCCGTTCGCGGTCGAGCTGGACGCGGACGGCACCGAGACGGTGCTGCAGGAGGAGGCCATCCCGCTGCCCTTCCTGGCCGACATCGTCGTGGGCGACGCCGACGCCGCGTACGCGGCCAGCCCGGTGCGGGTGGATGGGCACTACGAATGCGGCCCGCAACACCAGGTGCCGATGGAGCTGATCGGCGGCGTGGTCGAGTGGCAGGGCGACACCGTCATCGTGCACGAGGGCACGCAGAGCGCCGGCGCCCTGCGCGGCGGCCTGGCGCGGCAGCTCGGCATCGACCGCGAGCACGTCCAGGTCATCACCCCGTACGTGGGCGGCGCCTTCGGGCAGAAGAACTCGCTGCAGCCGCACCTCGCACCTTTGGCGGTGGCCGCGCGCCGGGTCGGCCGGCCGGTCAAGCTGGTGCTGCCCCGGGCGCACACCTTCCACGCGGCCAGCTTCCGCCCCGTGTCCCGGCACCGCGTCCGGCTCGGCGCCGACCACTCGGGACGGCTGCTGGCCGCGATCCACGAGGTCGACCAGCAGGCCTCGCGCCACGACCTGCTCGCGGCCACCTACACCGAGATCACCTCCCGCCTCTACGGTGTCCCGGCCTTCCGGGGCCGGCAGCGGCACGTCAGGACGGACACGCAGACCCCCGGCTACATGCGCGCGCCGTTCGAGCACGGGGCCGCGTTCGCGATGGAGTCGGCCGTCGACGAGCTCTGCCACGCCATCGGCCGGGATCCGGTCGCGTTCCGCCTGGACAACGACGCCGGCGCGGATCCGGTCACGGGCAAGCCGTTCTCCTCCAGGAAGCTGGCCGAGTGCCTGCGGCGCGGCGCCGAGCTGTTCGGCTGGGAGGCGCGCACGCCGGAGCCGCGCTCCATGAGCGGCGACGACGGCACCCTGATCGGCTGGGGCGTGGCGGCGGGCGCCTACCCGTCGATGACGGTGCCGGTCCTGGCCCGCCTGCGCGCCGGCGCCGGCGGCCGGATCGTGGCCGAGGTGGGCGGGCACGAGTTCGGTCAGGGCCTCACCACCGCCCTGACCGCCGCCATCGCGGGCGATCTCGGGATCGATCCGGGCGCGGTGACGATCGTCGTCGGCGACACCCGGGTGGTGCCGCATCACCTGACGGCGGGGGCCTGGGGCACCAACAGCACGTTCCTGGCGGTGCACGCCGCGCTGCGGAGCCTGCGGGAGCGCCTCGGCGCCGATCCCGAGGGGCCCGTCGACGTGGCCGCCGCGATGGCGGCGTCCGGACGCGAGCAGATCGAGGTCGAAGCCGTGACGCAGGGCCCCGGCCAGCCGCCCGAGATGATCGACCGGATGCGCGCGGGCCTGGTGGCCCTGGCGGGGCCGGAGTTCCCCGACTACGTCTCCTTCAGCTTCGTCGCGCACTTCGCCGAGGTCCGGATCGAGCAGGTCACCCGGCGCATCCGCGTGCCCCGGGTGGTCAGCGTGGCCGACTGCGGCCGGGTCGCCAGCCCGGTGACCGCGGAGTCGCAGGTGCGCGGCGCCGTGGTCTGGGGCATCGGCGCCGCGCTGCGCGAGCACAGCGAGGTCGATCCGCGTTACGGCGGCTTCATCAACGCCGACCTGGCCGACTACGTGATCCCGGTCAACGCCGACGTGGGCCGGATCGACGTGGCCTTCGTCGACGAGCCGGACTTCACGCTGAACCCGATGGGGGTCAAGAACCTCGGCGAGGTGGCCCTGGTGGGCGCCGCCGCGGCCATCGCCAACGCGGTCCACCACGCCACGGGACACCGCCCGAGCCGCCTGCCGATCCTGATCGAGGACGTGCTTTGAACGGCTAGCCGAGCGCGTGGTCGAGGTTGAAGGCGGCGCTGATGAGCGCGAGGTGGGTGATGGCCTGCGGGAAGTTGCCGAGCTGCTCGCCGGTGTGCCCGATCTCCTCCGCGTACAGGCCGAGGTGGTTGGCGTAGGTGAGCATCTTCTCGAAGGCCAGGCGGGCGTCGTCGACCTGGCCGGCGCGGGCCAGGGCCTCGACGTACCAGAAGGAGCAGATCGAGAACGTGCCCTCGGGGCCCTCCAGCCCGTCCGGGCTGACCTCGGGGTCGTAGCGGTAGACCAGCGAGTCGGAGACCAGCCCGCGGCCGAGCGCGTCGAGAGTGGACAACCACCTCGGGTCGGTGGGCGAGACGAACTTGGCCAGCGGCATCATCAGGATCGAGGCGTCCAGGACGTCCTCGTCGTAGTGCTGGACGAACGCCCGCAGCGTGTCCGACCAGCCGCGCCGCATGATGTCGCGGTAGATCGCGTCGCGGGCCTGCCGCCAGCGCGGCTCGTCGGCGGGCAGGCCGCGCTGGGCGGCCACGCGCATGGCGCGTTCGATGGCGACCCAGCACATCAGCTTCGAGTAGACGAAGTCCTTGCGTCCGCCGCGGGTCTCCCAGATGCCCTCGTCCGGCTGGTCCCAGTTGTCGCAGACCCAGGTCACCAGCGTGCACACCTCGTCCCAGCGGTCGCTGGAGATCGGGTCGCCCCACTTGTTGTAGAGGTAGATGGAGTCGATGAGCGCCCCGTAGATGTCGAGCTGGAGCTGGCCGACGGCGGCGTTGCCGATGCGCACCGGCCGGGAGCCGCGGTAGCCCTCCAGGTGGGTCAGCTCGCTTTCCGGCAGGTCGCTGCGGCCGTCGATGCCGTACATGATCTGCAGCGGGCCGGTGGAGCTGTCGCCGGTGAGCGGGACGTGCTGGGACAGGAAGCCCATGAACGCCTCGGCCTCCTCGGTGAAGCCCAGCCTGAGCAGGGCGTACACGCAGAAGGCGGCGTCGCGCACCCACACGTAGCGGTAGTCCCAGTTGCGGCCGCCGCCGATCTGCTCGGGCAGGCTGGTCGTGGGGGCGGCGACGATCCCGCCGGTCGGGGCGTAGGTGAGCAGCTTGAGCGTCAGGGCGGAGCGGTGCACGACCTCCCGCCACCGGCCGCGGTAGCGGGAGGCGGACAACCACCTGCGCCAGAACCGCACCGTGGCCTCGAACTGCTCCTCCGCCTCCGCCATCGGGCAGCCCCGCGCCGCGACGCCCGGGCCGACCCGGTCCAGGGCGAGCACGGCGGTCTCGCCCTCCGCCAGCTCGAACCGGGTCCAGGCGTCCCGCCCGTCGGTCTCGATCGGCACGCTGGCGGAGAGGGACAGGGACAGCGACGCCGACTCGAAGATCGTCTGCGATCCGTCCTGGCGGACCGTGTGGGGCTGCCTGGCGTAGTCGAAGCGGGGGCTCACCCGGGCGCGGAACGGGAGCTTGCCGCGTACGCAGGCGACCCGGCGGATCAGCCGGTGCCGGTCGGCCTCGCGGGAGTCCGCCTCGATCGGCATGAAGTCCTGGATCTCGCCCACCCCGTCGACGTCGAAGAAGCGGGTGATCAGGACGTTGGTGTCGGGGAAGTAGAACTGCTTGGTCGTCGCCGCCGGGGTGTCGGCGGACAGCTCGAACGAGCCGCCCCGGTCGGCGTCCAGGATCGAGGCGAAGACGCTGGGGGCGTCGAAGCGCGGGCAGCAGTACCAGTCGATCGTGCCGTTGGTGCCCACGAGCGCGACCGTCCGCAGGTCGCCGATGAGACCGTGCTCCCCGATCGGGAGGTAGCGGGGGTCGTCATGGCCGTTGTCTGCCTCCATGCCCTCAAACTACGCAGTCAACGGCTCCGGCGACCTCTGTGACGCGGCAAAGAGCCGCATATCTTCACCCCTCGCCGCCGTTCGGACCCTGCCGGATGGTGACGTAGGTGTAGTAGGTGCAGGCCGCGAAGAACGTTCCCTGCTCGGCCGTGCGCCGCTGATGCGCCAGCCAGGCCTCCACGCTGCTGGATTGCAGGACCCCGGCGCGCAGGACCAGCGGTGCGAACGCCTCGGCCAGGCCGAGGAAGAAGGTGCCCGTCCCGACCTCGGCGTGCGCGTTCGCGCGGGCGGAGACCAGCCGTAACCCGGCCGGGGCGAGCAGGCGCGGCAGGTCGCGCATGACCCGCGGCTTGCTGACGATCACCGAGAGCAGCGCCTCCTCCATCGTCTTGCCGAGCGCGGCGTCGGAGCAGCCGAACGAGAGCGAGGCGTAGTCGCCGTCGAAGATCGTGACGGTGCCGCCGGGGCGCACCACCCTGGCCGCCTCGCGCAGCACCGCGGCCGGGTCGGTGACATGGCTGAGCAGCGTGTGGGCGATGGCCGCGTCGAAGCTCGCGGCCGGGAGGCCGAGCGCGTGCGCGTCGCCGGTGCGGAAGTCGATCCGGTCGCCGACGCCCTCCCCTGCCGCGAGCCGCCGGCCCGCCCCGACGAGCGCCGGGCTCTGGTCGACGGCCGTCACCGAGCCGGTGAACGACTTGCGCGCCGCCAGGGCCCGCGCGATGACGCCCGTGCCGCAGCCGAGGTCGAGCACCGCTCCCGACGGGTCGGTCTCGTCGAGGTAGTCGTCGCGATAGCGGGTGAAGGCCGGGTCGGCTCCCCGGGCCTCCAGGCGGTCGATGAACCGCCCCAGCGTGGCCTCGTCCTGCTCGTTGATGTGCTCCATCGCGTCACGCGGCCCCATCGCGGTCTCCTTCGTCCTGGTCTCCGTGCACAGCATGCGCCACACGGAGTCCGGCTGTCTTCCCGCCCGACGAGGGCAGGGCGCCTGACCTGGTCGTACGGGGGGAAGTGGAGCGGGCAAGCCCGCCGCGCGGCCTGTCCGTGCTCGAACGGCTGCGATCAGATCTTGATACGGGCCTGCGAAGATCCCGCCTGTGACTGAGCCGAGAGAACAACCGACGTCCGAAGAAGGCTGGCAGCGTTATGAGACGCCGGAGAACATCGGGCGGGCGGGCCTGATCGCCATCGCCGCGGGTCTGCTGCTCGCCCTGCTCCAGGTGATCGGCGGCGCCTCCAGCGGGAACTCCCTGCTGTGGGTGATCGTCTGCATCGGGACAGCCCTCGTAGGCGTGGGTCTGCGCATCGAAGCAGCGATCCGGTCCCGGCGGAGGCCGGGCCCTTGAGAGTGTGTGGTCGCCGGGTTGCGATCACCCGTGCGACTTAAGAGGGTGTCCTTGGACCCCTTCGGCTCCTGGCGATGGTGGGTGGGGTGCCTGGGCACCCACGGGGCGCCTGATCACGGGGAGGCGGGGCCGGGGCCCGCATGAGGCGATGGAGGGTGGGCATGGGCGAGCGGACCACGCTGCGGTGCCCGATCACCGCGGATCTGGGGCTGTTGCGGGAGCGGGTACATCGCCCACCATCGACGACGCCGGCGGCTTTGTCGTGTGTTCTCCTCTGCCCCGGACGGCATCGCTGAGACGTACGCGCCCACGTCATCTTCACCGGGCGGACGTGCGGCGGTGAACGAACCGGCGGCGGCGCGCGTATCCCCATGCGCAGCCGTTTCCGAGGAGGCATCGTGGTGGCCGTGCCGGCAAGGCTTGGGCAGGCGGCGCTGGCTGTGGCGCTGACGGTGGCGCTGGCCTGCGTCATCACGCTCTGCACCGCCGGCGGCGCCCTGGCCGACCCGTCCCCGGCCCAGGCCAGGGCCAGGCTGGTCAAGCTGAACGAACAGGCCGACCAGGTGGTCGAGCGCTACAACCAGGCCACGGAGACCCACCGGAAGGCCAGGAAGAAGTACGACGTCCTCAACACCGAGCTGCGACGCGAGGACGAGCGGGCCGCCTCCCTGCGCGACGACCTCGTCACGGCCGCGGTGCACGACTACCAGACGGGCACGTCCACGGGCTGGGAGCGGTTCG
Source organism: Nonomuraea sp. NPDC002799 (assembly GCF_053592075.1). NCBI lineage: Bacteria > Bacillati > Actinomycetota > Actinomycetes > Streptosporangiales > Streptosporangiaceae > Nonomuraea > Nonomuraea sp. NPDC002799. The sequence continues at coordinate 4,202 of NZ_JBSFVA010000065.1, read as the reverse complement.
TCGGTCAGGGCAGCCCCGACGCGGTCCTGAGCGGGCTGGCCTCCCTCGACCAGATCGCGCGGCAGCGGGCGGCGAAGGTGCGCGCGTTCGAGGCGGCCACCAAGGAGCTGCGCGACCGGCGCGACGCGGCCCGGCGCGGCCTGACGGACGCCGAAGCGGCACGCGACAAGGTACGCGGCGAGAAGGAGAAGGCCGACAAGCTGGTCGCCGAGCAGACCAGGCTCTTACGCAGACTGGGCGCCTTCCGGACCGGCGACCCCAACAGCGCGGGCATCCCGTACACCGGGCCCGCGTCGGGCAACGCCCGCCAGGCGCTGCGGTTCGCCTTCGCCCAGGTCGGCAAGCCGTACCGGTACGGCGGCACGGGACCCGGCTCCTTCGACTGCTCCGGCCTCACCCAGGCCGCCTGGCGGGCCGCGGGCGTCACGCTGCCCCGCACGACGTTCACCCAGTGGAGCTGGGGCTCCGGCCGCCGCGTTCCGCTCACCCGGCTGGAGCCGGGGGACCTGGTGTTCAGCAAGGGTCTGGGACACATGGGCATGTACGCCGGGGACGGCAAGATGGTGCACGCACCGCAGACCGGCGACGTCGTCAAAGTGGTCGATCTCGACGTCTACTGGCGCAACCGCCTGGTCGGCGCGATCCGGCCCTGACCGCGGCGTGAAAGTTTCGCGGCCACAACGCAGGTCAACCTGGGGACCTTCCCCCGATTGTTGACGATTCATACCTCTCGGTTCACCCTGATTGCAGATTGATCACGACTTCCCGGCGAAGTTGAGATGCCATGGAGCCAATCGGCAGCAGTACCGCTCCCACCGAGCCTGACACCGTCGAGCTCACCAGCGCGGAGCTGACCGTCCTCCTGCTGATCGGCAGCGGCCACAGCGTCTCGGAGATCGCCCGGCTGATGAAGCTCGGCCCGCGCTGCGTCGAGAGCCGCAAACGCAGCATCTACCGGAAACTCGGGGTCGGCTCGCAGGTCCACGCCGTGGCCAGGGGCATCGCGCTCGGCCTGTTCGACCTGCCCAGGATCGCCGATGACGGTCACCGGCTCCGCCCGGAACGCGGGCACGCGGAGCTGGTGGTGGTGCGCGCCCAGCCGAACCGCGCCTGCCTGGAGTTGTCGCTGGCGCTCCTGGAGCGTGGCACCCCCTTCGTTCTCACCCGGACGAGCGAGGTGAGCGGCGACCCGGGGATCCGGCGGCACCGGGGCCCGCTGACCGTCCTGCTCGTCGACCCCGTGCCGCAGGACTGGCGGTTGCCGGCCCGGCTGTGCGCGCCGTTCGTCATCGTCCGGTCCGCGGGGCCGGACCTGGCCACGGTCATCGACGCCATCCGCCGGGGCGCCCGCGCGCTGGTCTGCGTGACCGACGTCCGCCGGGAGCTGGACACCGTCCTGACGCTGGTGGCCAGGGGCTACTGCTTCGTCATGACCTCCTCCTATCTCGGCGAGCGCCGGGCCGGGCCGGTGGATCTCCTGCCGAGCATCCCGGTGCTCACCTCCAGGGAGCGGGACATCCTCGACTCCATCGCGAGCGGTCACACCGTCCGGCAGACCGCTCGCAGGCTCGGCATCACCGCCAAGACGGTCGAGAACACCCAGGCCCGGCTGTTCAGGAAGCTGGGTGCGCGGAACCGGCCCGAGACGCTGGTCAACGCCTACCAGCTCGGCGTGGCCCTGGACCTCCGGCGGGAGCCGCTCTGACGCCAGGGCCGGGACGCGGGTCCCTAACGGCGGCGCAGCAGGGTGATGCGATTGCCGCCCAGCTCGGTGACGTAGAGGTGCCCGGTCGCCCGATCCTCGGTGAGGTCCAGCGGCTGGGCGAACCCGGTCATGCCCGCGATGCCGGTCGTCCTGTTGGACAGCGCCCCTCCGGGGGCCACGTCGAAGGTCATGATGTCCTGCCCGGCGCTGTAGCGCACGATCATGAGCTTGCCCTGGAGCGGGCCCGCGCCCCGGTATTCGATGACGCCGTCGGCCGAGGAGTGCACGCCCGCGTCGTAGGTGCCGGCCAGGTCCATGTTCGGGTCCGGCTGCGTACCCACCGGATAGGCGCTGACCTGGAACGGGTCGGTGGCGGCGGAGGGATTGCCGCCGGCGAGCACCCATTCGCAGCGGGCCGGGACCGGATGGCCGTAGTAGCGGCCGGCCTTGATGTCGAAGACGTAGTCGGTCTCGTCCTGCGGGTTGTTCGTGATCGCGGGCACCTGCGGGCCGGTGTAGCCGCGGCGCGCGCAGGAGGCGGGCAGCGTGGCGGGTGTGGCGGGCGTGTTGCCGCCGGCCGCGGAGCCGTTCGTGGGCGTGTACAGGTGGCCGTTGCTGTGCCAGACCAGGTCGTAGGCGTTGCGGATGCCGGTCGCGTACAGGGTGAGCGGTGCGTTCGCCGCATAGGGGTCGTAGCCGCCGCCCGCCTCGGTCTGCACGTTCAGCGGCAGGGTCGCGGGCAGGCGGGCGGGGTCGAGCCGCAACACGGCCGCGCTGAGCAGCCGCTCCGGCCGGCCGGCCCAGGCGCTGTCGGGTGCGCCCATCGCGTTCATCGAGCCCTGGGTGAGGTAGAGCGCTCCATCGGGGCCGAAGGCGAGCGAGTTGGTCTCGTGGTCGCGGCTGGAGCGCGGCAACCCCGTGAGGACCGCGGTGTAGACGCCGAGGTCCGGCCCGCTCAGCCGGGCGATCCTGCTGGTCCACTCCGGCACGTCGGCGCCCGCGTACGGCTGGTTGTCGCTGATCCACAGGATCGGGGCCGCGGGGGTGGATGCGGGGTCGAACGCCAGGCCGATGACGGTACGGTCGGCGCCTCCGTGTTGGGTGCGCACGGTGTTGATGATCAGCTCGTTGCTCAGCGTCCCGTTGGCGTTGATCGTGTACCGCCGGATCTGCCCGGCCAGCGTGGCGGCGTACAGGCGGCCGTCCGGTCCTTTGGCGACGCTGGTGAACGGCGCGCTCCCGGCCCCTGAGACGACCTTGTCGAACGCCGCCTCCCCGCCGGGAGGCGTGCCCGTGGTGAAGACCATGGAGTACGGCTGGAACGGGGTGCCGGAGGTGTCGGTGATCGCGCTGGTGATGTCCAGCCGGTAGAGCGTGTTCGGCTGGAGCGCCGTGGCGGGCGCGACGTTGACGGTGTCCCCGCCGCCGCTGGTGGCCACGGTGACCGGTACGGAGGCGCCGTCGCTGACCCGCCTGACCGTGGCACTGCCGGAGGTGAGCGAGCCGGCGGCGACGCCACCCGCGATCAGCCGCAGGTCGGCGACCACCGCGCCGGTCACGGGAACGTTGGTCGCGCGGTTGGCCGGGGTGGTCTGGCGCACGCTCGGCGCGGGGGTGAGCACCTGGGCGACGTCGACGTAGTTCAGCTTGGTGTTGGCGCCGCCGCCGGGCGTGAGCGTGAGCCGCCCGTCGGAGACGGTGACGGTCCTGGTCACCGTGCGGTTGCGCTCGGTGGATGAGGGGGCGAAGGCGGCGATGCCGCTCTGGTCCTCGATGTTGAGCCAGTGGCCGCTGTCGGTGTTCGACGGGTCGCCGACGGCGGCCGTGACCCGGTAGGCGCCGTCGGGCACCGCGATCTCCCAGGCGCCCGGCGTCTTGACGCCCGGCGAGGCGGCCGGGAGCTGCATGTGGACGAGGGTGTCCAGGCGCGGGTCCGCGCCCGTGCCGCGGTTGCGGCCATTGCCGACGAGACTCAGCGGGGTGGTCGTGCCCACCTGGACCCAGCCGTAGGTGAGGCCGCCGGTGCGCGGGCCGTACGCTTCGCCGAAGTCGCGGACGTAGCCGGTCGGCGGGGTGGTCGCCTGGTCGGAGAAGTTCACCCGCGCGTCAAACGGCGCGATTACCAGTAAGGCGGCCAGTAAGGGAATGTGCATGCCGGACCTGTCCTCTCTTGGGGGAAATGTCCCCAGTAAAGAGCGGAAAGGCAGAGCTGCCTAGCTCAAAAAGCCGGCCGGCGACCCGCAAAGCCTGACCATTGGCACGTCACAAACGTAACTTGTCCAATTGTGGACATATCTCGTGACAGATGGCCTGTTATGAGCGATACATCGATCAGGCCATCGGCGGCGCGGCGACGCTGCTCATCAGTCACCTGGGGGTCAATCCCGTGAAGCGGCTTCGCAGCGCCCTGTCCGCACTCCTGCTCGTTTCTGTCGGTTTGATCGCGCTGACGAGCCCGCCGGCGCAGGCGTTGCCGGCGGCGTTTCAGCGGCAGACC